>JANMZP010000111.1:0-3288 GCA_031383435.1 Betaproteobacteria bacterium
GGGTTGCGTTCCAGCAGTGGCGCGCGCTGGGCGACCAGGTGCTGGGGTCCGGGTTGGCTCAGGTCGTGGACGAAGGCCGACAGGGCCTCAAAGCGCTTGGCGCGTAGCGGGTGCAGCGCCTGCTTCAACACGGCGTCCAGCCACGGCGGCAGGTCACGGCGGTTGCTGCGCACCGATTCGTACTGCAGTTTGTGCAGGTCACTCGGACCGCGAACCTGCGCCACCTGCAAGCCGTAGGGCAGGCGGCCGCTGAGCATCTGGTAAGCCATCACCGCCAGAGAGAACAGGTCGGACTGCGGCGAGCCGCCGTCGCCGGTGAAGTACTCGGGCGCGGTGTATTGCAAAGCGCCGAGGATGGCGTGGGCGCCCGGTTCGCGTGTGCCTTCACTCAGGCCGGCCACGTGCACAGCACCGAAGTCGATGATCTTCACGCTGCCGCTGCTGTCGATCATCACGTTGTCGGGGCGCAGGTCCTGGTGCAGCATTTCCTTGCGGTGGAAGGCCTGCAGGCCCTTGGCCACCTGTTCGACGATGCGCCGCACCGCGCCCAGGTCGGGGCGCGGGTTGTCGGTCATCCACTGCGTCAGGGTCTGGCCGTCGACAAATTCCAGCGCCACGAACAGGTGCAGTCTCGCGCGGTCGTTGCTGCAGGGCTTGAGCACATTGGGGTGGTCCAGCCGGCGCGCCACCCACTCTTCCAGCAGGAAGCGGTCCAGGTAGTCGGCGTTCTCGCGCAGGTCCACCGAGGGCGTTTTCAGCACCACCTGCTGGCCGCTGATCTGGTCCACGGCCAGGTGGATGTGGCTGCGCGCGCTGGCCTTCAGCTCGCGCACGATGGTGTAGCCCTCGAAGCTGCTGCGCGGCTGCAAGACCGGCGGCAGGGTCAGGTGTTCGCGCTGAAGGTGCAGACGGTGGGCGGCCTCGTCGGGCAGCGAAACGACGCGCGCGATCTGCACCGTCAGGTTGTCGGTGGCCCCGCGTGCCCGTGCGCCGGCCACCACGCGGGCAGCCGCTGCGTCCAGCGCTTCGGGGTGCGCGGCCAGCGCCACATGCACATCAGCCGCGCCGAAGTATTCGTAGGCGCCGTCGGTGGCCAGCAGGTAGACCTCACCGACTTCGGTGGCCCAGCTGCTGTAGTCGATCTCCACCGTCGGGCTGGCACCCAGCGCGCGGCTCAGGTAGCTTTCCTGCGACGACAGGCGCAGGCGGTGGTCCTCGCTCAGCTGCTCCAGCGCCTGCGGGTGCAGGCGGTAGACGCGGGTGTCGCCGACATGCAGCAGGTGCGCTTCACGACCCTTGAAGACCAGCGCGCTGAAGGTGCAGACGTGGCCGCGGTCCTGGTCGAAGCGGGCGTCGCTGCGCAGGGTTTGCGCGTGCAGCCAGGAATTGGTGGCTTGCAGCACACGCTGCGCTGCGCGGCGCACGGGCCAGGCTTCCGAGGTGCAGTAGTAGTCGTCCAGGAAACCGCGCACCGCCGCCGCGCTGGCCAGTTGGCTGACCGCGCTGCTGCCGATGCCGTCGGCCAGCGCCACCACGATGCCCTTGCTGCTGAGCAAGGGCTCGGCCGGCACGCGGGCGCCGTGGAAGTCCTGGTTGACGGCCTTGCGGCCGGCTGCTGAGTGCTGGCCCAGGTCGATGCGCAGGGTCTCGGTCATGGCTGGGCCCGGCAAACCGCCTGCAGCAGTCGGTTCAGAGCTTGCGCTTGGGCGCGGTCTTGTAGTGGGTGGAATACAGCGTGGCGCCGACGAAGGTCAGGCCACCGACCAGATTGCCCAGCACGGTCGGGATCTCGTTCCACAGCAGGTAGTCCATCACGGTGAATTTGCCGCCCAGCATCAGGCCCGAGGGGAAGAGGTACATGTTGACGATGGAGTGTTCGAAGCCCATGTAGAAGAACACCAGGATGGGCATCCACATGGCAATGACCTTGCCCGAAACGGAGGTGGACATCATCGCCGCGACGACGCCGGTGGAGACCATCCAGTTGCACATCACCGCGCGGATGAACAGCGTCAGCATGCCGGCCGCGCCGTGGGCGGCATAGCCCACCGTGCGGCCTTCGCCGATGGCGCCGATCTTCTGGCCCACGGCATTCGGCGCTTCGGTGAAACCGAAGGTGAAGATGATGGCCATGAACAGCGCCACGGTCAGCGCGCCGGCGAAGTTGCCGAAGAAGACCAGCGTCCAGTTGCGCATCACGCCACCCCAGGTGGCACCCGGTCGCTTGTCGAACACCGCCAGCGGGGCCAGCGTGAATACGCCGGTCAGCAGGTCGAAACCCATCAAATACAGCAGGCAAAAACCCACCGGGAACAGCAGAGCGCCGACCAGCGGGCTGCCGGTGTTGACGGTGACCGTGACGGCAAAAGCCGCCGCCAAAGCCAGGATGGCGCCGGCCATGTAAGAGCGGATCAGCGTGTCGCGGGTGGACATCAACAGCTTCGATTCGCCAGCGTCGACCATCTTGGTCACGAACTCTGCAGGTGCTAGGTAGGCCATGGTTTTGTATTTGTTGTGCTTGTAGTCGGAGAAGGGAGAGATGGCCTCAGCAGCCGGCGGTCAATTCAAGGCCACGAAAACGCGGCCCTGGTCGATGTGAACGGTGTGCGCGCTGACCGAGTGCTCGGGCATTTCCAGGCAGGCACCGGTGCGCAGGTCGAAGTGGTTCTTGTAGATCGGCGAGGCCACCACCAGGCGGTCGCCCAGGTTGCCCACCAGCCCGCGCGACAGCACGCTGGCGCCGGACTTGGGGTCGACGTTGTCGATGGCGAAGAACTGGTCTGCACCGACGCGGAACACCGCCACGGGGCGGCCTTGCACCAGGGCGCAGACGCCGGTGTTGGGCAGGATGTCGTCCACGGTGCAGACGGCGGTCAAGGCCGTGAGGTCGAGGGTGGTGCTGGTCATGTCGGCTCCTGCTGCGGTCTTCATGCGGGGTTGGATTCGGTGGTGGCGCTGGCCGCGCGTTCATCGGCACGAGCCGGGCGGATCTGCCCGCGCTCTTCGATGAACACGATGTGCGCGTCGGGCTGGTCGCTGTTGACGAAGCTGCGGAAACGCTGGCGCACCGTGGGGTCGGTGACGGCGGTCTTCCATTCGCACTGGTAGGTGTCCACCACGTGGGCCATCTGGGCCTCCAGTTCGGCAGCCAGACCCAGGCTGTCTTGCACGACCACGCCCTTCAGGTAGTCCAGCCCGCCTTCCAGGTTGTCGCGCCAGGTGCTGGTGCGCTGCAGGCGGTCGGCGGTGCGCACGTAGAACATCAGGAAGCGGTCGATCAGGCGCACC
>JANMZP010000112.1:0-34993 GCA_031383435.1 Betaproteobacteria bacterium
TCAACACCGCCAGCCCGGCCGGCGCCATCAGCGGCGCGGGTTGCAGCGGCACGGTCACGGCCGCGGCCAACGGCAGCGCGCTGGCCCTGAGCGGCGGCACGGTGCCGGCCAACGCCAGTTGCACGGTCAGCGCCACGGTCACCAGCGCCAGCGCCAGCACCTACGTCAACAGCAGCGGTGCGGTGAGCACCGGCAACGTGGGCAGCAGCAGCGCGGCCAACGGCACCCTGGTGGTGTTGAGCCATGTGACGGTGGCCAAGTCCTTCACGCCGACGACGGTGGCTGTCAACACCGCCTCACTGCTGCGCATCACCCTGAGCAACCCCAACGGTGTGGCTGTGAACGGCGTGGCCTTCGTGGACAGCTACCCCGGCGGGCTGGTCAACACCAGCGCGCCCGGCGCCAGCCTGAGTGGCGCGGGTTGCAGCGGCACGGTGACGGCGGCGGCCAACGGCAGCGCGCTGAGCCTGAGCGGCGCCACCGTGCCGGCCGGTGGCGTTTGCACCATCAGCGTCAACGTGACCAGCGCCAGCGCCGGCACGTATGCCAACAACAGCGGCGCGGTGAGCAGCGCCAACGCCGGTGCCGGTGCCTCGGCCGGCGCCACCTTGACCGTCACGGCCATCGAGCCCCCACCCGCACCCCAGGTGACCAAGGTCTTCACGCCCAACACCATCGCCATCAACGGTGCCACGGTGCTGAAGATCACCCTGGCCAACGTCAACAACTTCGCGTTGACCAGCGTGGCCTTCACCGACAACTACCCCGCCGGCATGGTCAACACCGGCACACCGGCCGCGGCCATCAGTGGCACGGCCGGTTGCAGCGGTGTGCTCACCGCTTCGGCCAACGGCACCTCGCTGACCCTGGCCGGCGGCAACCTGCCGGCCCAAGGCAGTTGCGACTTCAGCGTCAACGTCAGCGCCACCGCTGCGGGCTACTACGTCAACAACACCGGCCCGGTGGCCACCGCCGAGGCGCCCAACGCCACCGCGGCCAACGGCACCCTGACCGTGCTGGCACCCCTGAGCGTGCAAAAAGTCTTCACCCCGAGCACGGTGCAGGCCTTTGCGCCATCGGTGTTGAAGCTGACGCTGAGCAACCCCAACGGCGTGGTGCTGACGGGCGTGGCCTTCAACGACGTCTACCCCAGCGGCTTGCTCAACACCGGCACACCGGCCGCGGCCCTCAGCGGTGCAGGCTGCAGCGGCACGGTGACGGCCGCTGCCAACGGCGCGGCCCTGGTCTTCAGCGGCGGCACGGTGCCGGCCGGTGGCAGTTGCGACGTCAGCGTCAACGTCGGCAGCGCCACCGTGGGCAGCTACACCAACAACAGCGGCCCCGTCAGCAGCGCCCAGACCAGCAACAGCGCGTCGGCCAGCGCCACCCTCACGGTCACGGTGGCGCTGCTGGCGCCCACGGTCAGCAAGTCCTTCACGCCTGCGGCCATCGTGGCCGGCGACAACAGCCTGCTGCGCGTGACCCTGGGCAACCCGAACGCCACCGCCATCACGGGCGCAGCCTTCGTCGACAACTACCCCGCGACGCTGGTCAACACCGGCAGCGCCGTGTTCAACAGTGCCAGCCTGTCGGCCGGCTGCAGCGGCACGCTCACGGGCACCAGCGGCGGCGCGTCGCTGGGCTTGAACAACGGCACCCTGCCGGCCGGCGCGAGCTGCGTGATCGAGGTCAATGTCACCAGCAACGCCGGCACGCCGCTGCTGCTGACCAATCCGGCTTTCAGCGTCAGCACCAGCAACACCCCCAACGGCACGGCAGCGGCGGCCAACTTGCAGGTGCTGCTGCGGCCCACCATCAGCAAGTCCTTCAGCCCCAGCCAGGTGCAGACCGGCGAGGCCAGCACGCTGAGCCTGCTGCTGAGCAACCCCAACCCGGTGGCGATCAGCGCGCTGGCTTTCACCGACACCTTCCCCGCGGGTCTGGCCGTGACCAGCACCCCGGGCGCGGTGAACGGTTGCGCGGGCACCCTCAGCGCGGGCGCGAACGCCACCAGCATCGGCCTGAGCGGCGGCAGCCTGGCGGCCAACCAGAGCTGCACCATCAGCGTGGCGGTCAGCAGCGCCTCGGTGGGTGCCTACAGCAACACCTCAGGAGGAGTTGCCTCGGCAGAGACCGGCGCAGCCGGGGCCAGCAGCAACACCGCGGTGCTGACCGTGGTGGCGCCCAGCGGGGCCCAGCTGGCGGGCACGGTGTACAGCGATGCCAACCACAACCTGCAGCGCGACGCTGGCGAAGCCGGCACCGGCCTGTTGCTGTACGCCAAGCTGATCAGCGCCGCCAGCCCCAGCGGGCCGGCCAGCCAGGCCGTGCCGGTCAACGCCAGCAGCGGCGCCTACGCGTTCAACAACGTGGCCGCGGGTGACTACATCATCGTCATCGACGACAACGCCAGCCTTGTCGACGTGACGCCGGCCGTGTCGGGCACCTGGACCGGCACCGAACAGGCGGACCTGACCCGGCGCAACATCGCGCTGGCCGGCGTGGACATCGGCAACCTCAACTTCGGCCTGTTCAACGGCAACCTGGCCAGTGGCCGGGTCTTCCGCGACAACGGCGCCGGTGGTGGCACGCCCAACAACGCGCTGCAGGACGGCAGTGAAGCCGGCCTGGCGGGCGTGGCCCTGCGCCTGACCAACAGCAGCGGCAGCCAGGTTCACGACAGCACCACCACCGACGCCGCCGGCAACTACCGGCTGTGGATCCCGGCGGCGCTGAGCGGCAACACGCTGCGGGTGGTCGAGGACAACCTGCCCGGCTACCGGTCGGTCGGCGGTGCACCCGGTGCGGGCTATGACCGCAACAGCGACAGCGCCAGCTTCAGCTACAGCGCCGGCAGCCACGCGGCCAATCTGAACTTCGCCGACGTGGCGGTCGAGACCCTGGCGGCCGGCCAGCAGCGCAGCGCCGCTGCCGGCGATGTCGTGTTCTACGCCCACACCTTCACCCCCGGCACCGGCGGCAGCGTGCTGTTCAGCAGCACCAGCAGTGCCGCTTGGCCGGTGCTGCTGTGGCGCGACAGCAATTGCAACGGCGTGCTGGATGCCGGTGAGCCGGTGCTCAGCGCGGCCGTCAGCACCAGCAGCGGCGTGGCGGTGTGTGTGATCGTCAAGGTCGTGGTGCCGGCCGGCAGCCCGGTGGGGCAGCAGAACCTGCTGACCCTGCAGGCCCTGTTCAGCTACAGCAACGCCAGCCCGAGCCTGTCGGTGTCGCTGGTCAACGACGACCTGACCACCGTGTCCGGCGCCAGCGGCGGCGGGCCCAGCCTGGTCCTGGTCAAGAGCCTGGACAACGCCACGCCGCTGCCCGGGGGGCGCATCACCTACACCATCCAGTACAGCAATCTGGGCAGCGGGGGCATCAGCGTGCTGCGTATCAACGACAGCACACCGGCCCACACGCGGTTCGCCAGCGCCACCTGCCTGGGCCCCCTGGCCGCCGGCTTGTCCGGCTGCAGCGTGAGCACCAGCCCCGCCGTGGGCGGCACCGGCGCGATCGAGTGGACCCTGATCGGTACGCTGTTGCCGGGTGCTTCAGGACTGGTCAGTTTCTCGGTGGACATCGAGGCGGGACCCTGACGCCAGCGGGTCGGGTGGCCAGGCCAGCGCACCGCCGGCTGCGCAAGCCCGGGTCCACACAACACCACAGTTACAGTCCGCCATGCCCGCCCAACCCCTGGACAGCCCATGAACCGAATTTATTTGGTGGACGACCACACCTTCGTGCGCACCGGCCTGCGTGCCGTGCTGGAGTCCAATGGCATGACGGTGGTGGGCGAATCCGCAGATGTGCAGGTTGCCCTGGTCGACATCGCGGGCCTGGTGCCCGACATCGTGGTGCTCGATCTGGGCCTGGAGGGCCGCTCCGGGCTGGAATTGCTGTCCCGGCTGCAGCAGCGCCGGCAGGCCACGCGGGTGGTGGTGCTGACCATGTCCAGTCAACCCCACCATCTGGCCGAAGCCTGGCGCTTGGGTGCTACCGCCTATGTGTTGAAGGGGTCGCATGGCCGCGTGCTGCTGGATGCCGTTGCCAGCGCGCAGCGTGGTGAGCGGTTCCTGGACCCGGCACTGGCCGAACTCGCCGGCAACCTGCTGGGCGGGGTGACACCGGAAGACCGCCTGGCGCAGCTCTCGATACGCGAGCGCGAGGTGATGCTGCTGGTCGTCAACGGCCAGAGCAGCGCGGCCATCGGCCTCCTGCTCAACTTGTCGTCAAAGACCGTCGACACCTACCGCAGCCGGCTGATGCTCAAACTGGGCATCAACGATGTTGCCGGCCTGGTGCGATTTGCCGTGCGTGAGGGCGTGATCGACCGGCAAACCTGCTGAGGCTGGCCCGCCCGAGAGCGTGCGGCAGTGGCGTTGAGATGCGCCCAGGAGACACCAGGAACCATCCCTGCGTCACCCCCGCCTTGATCGGCCTGGACGCCGACGACACCCTGGGGCACAACGAGCCCTTGTTCCGCATGACCCAAGCGCGCTTCAGCTCGGCACGCACCGCGAAGGCAGCGGGTTTTCCATCAATGTCGCGACCGTGTGCGTGCACCGGTGCGGTAGCGAGCTGGTCTTTGCCACCATCCATGACTGCACGGCGCGGAGCGCCGCGCTGGATGGGTTGTTCGGTCTTCTGCATCGCGCCATCGAGGATGCAAGCGCACCCATCCGCAACTGCATGAACAAGGTCTGCTTTTTTCTTCCGCTCGTCGACTGACTTGGCGAATGGCCTGGCGAACGACTTGGCGACTGCGCGAGTCGTCAGCACGTGCCGCCAACCACGCACGGGTGCGACGGTGTCAAAGCCTGGCAGTGATCCATTCGAAGCAGGAGCAGCGTCGAAACCATTCCGCGAGGACTTGGTGGTACGTTGCGCACCCGGCGCGCGCCCAAAAGCAATCAAGGCCCCGGAGGGCCTCGATTTCATTGGAATTTCTTGGGGTGGCTGATGGGGCTCGAACCCACGACAACAGGAATCACAATCCTGGACTCTACCAACTGAGCTACAGCCACCGCTGAGCCTCCCAGTATACCCGCGCCTTCACGCTGCAGCGCGGCTCGATCAGCGCGCGGGTGCCGAAGCCGCCGCTGCGTGCTGTTCGGCAGCCGGCTTGATATCGACCTTGAAGCGCTTCTTCAGCGCCGCCACATAGGCGTCGGCCTCGGCCGCCGCCCACGCTTGCGTGTACTGCGCCTGCAGCGGTTCTTCGCCACCGGGCATGGGTTCACGCGGCAGCACCTGCGTCACGCGCATCACGACATAGCCCTGCCCGGGCAGGTCCAAGCCCAGCACCGCCGGCAGCTTGCTCGCGTCGGCGCGCATCAAGGGGTCGAGCAAGGCCTTGGGCATGCCTTGGGTGTTGCTGCGCGACACGGTCAGCGTGTTCGGCAAGGTCTCGGCGGCGTTGCTGCGCAGCGCGGCCACGCGGGCCTCGCCGTCCTTGCGGGCCAGCGCAGCGGCCTGGATGTCGATGACCCGGGCGCGAGCCGCGTCCTTCACATCGGCGAAAGGCACGAGGCGCGCCGGCTGGTGCTGCGTGACATGCGCGGCAATCAACAGGTTGGGACCGACTTCCAGCGCATCGGTGTTGCGCTTGTTGCGCAGGCTGTCGGTGCCGAAAACAGCGTCCAGGAACTTGGGCGCTGCCAGCGGATTCTTGGCCGCAACCGCCGCGGCGGGTGCCGTGCGCATCACGGTGGCGGTTTTCTTCTCCAGCTTGAGCTTGTCGATCACCGGCTTCAGGCTGTCGCTCTGTTCGTAGACGGTGTTGGTGAACAGCTCGGCGCTCTCGGCCCAGCGGCTCTGCGCCTTGGCCTTGCGCAGCTCGACTTCGATCTCGCCGCGCACGGCGTCGAAGGGCTTGCTGTCGCCGCCACGCACCGCGGTCAGGGTCATCACATGGAAGCCGAAATCGGTCGCCACGACGTCACTGATCTCGCCGGCTTTCAATTTGAAGATGGTGTCCTCAAAGGGCTTGACCATCGCACCACGGCCGAAGAAATCGAGGTCGCCGCCCTTGGCCGCCGAACCGGGGTCATCGGAATTCTTGCGCGCCAGCTCGGCGAATTGCGCCGGGTTCTTGCGCACCTCGGCCAGCAGCGCCTGGGCTTTGGCTTGGGCCTTTTCGCGCACGGCGGCGGGTGCGTCCTTCTCGGCCTTGATCAGGATGTGACTGGCGCGCCGCTCTTCGGCCACCGTGTACTTGGCGATGCCATCGTCATAGGCCTTGCGCACCTCGGCGTCGGTCAGCGTGACGCCCTTGGACAGCGTGTCGAGATCGAGCACCACATAGTCGATGGTGGCCTGCTCGGGTGCCTTGAACAGGGCTTCGTTGGCTTTGTAGTAAGCCTCGACCTCGGCGTCGGTCGGGCTGAGCTTGCTGCGGTAAGCGGCGGGCTCGAAACGCTGCAGCTGAACTTCGCGGCGCTGGAAATAAGCGCCGAGTGCGGCCGACGCGGCAGCAGCCGGCACCGGGGCTGTCTGCGTCACGCCGGCCAGTACCTGGCGCGTGGCCAGGTCCTGCCGCAGGCGCTGGTCGAACACGGCGGGGCTCATGCCCTGCATGGCCAGCAGTTCGACATTGATCTTGCCGTCCGGCCTGCGCAGGCCGGCAAATTGCGGGTCGCTGTCGAACAGGCGCGCCATGCGGCCCACGGTGGGGTACAGCTGCAACTGGTTGGCGGCGGCGATGAGCACGCGGTCGCGCACCAGGCCGTCCAGCGTGTCGCGGCGCAGTTGCGGGGTGTCGATCTGCGCGAGGTCTGCCGTCGGCGACTGGCGGCGCACCTGGTCCACGTAGCGCTTGTGCGCGTCGTCCCATTCGTTGCGGCTGATGCTTTGGCCATCGACCTTGGCCACCGTGGCATTGCTGCCATCGGTGAACTGCGAGTAGCCCTGCACACCAAAAAAGATGAACGACGGGATGATCAGCAAGAGCATGAAGCCCAGCGCCAAGCGGGTGTGTTCGCGAAAGAAATCAAACATCAGGAAAGACCTTCAGGGGCGGGCGCAAAAACAAAGGCCCGCGCCGGGCCCCAGGGAGGCGGGCCGATTGCGCGGGCTGCAAATTCTATTCGAGGTGATGGTGGGTGCTGACGGGCTCGAACCGCCGACCTGCGCCGTGTAAAGGCGACGCTCTACCAACTGAGCTAAGCACCCGCTGTGCGGATGCGCGGGTGGCGCCTTACAGCGCGTCGCGCAGGCCCTTGCCAGGGCGGAATTTGGGCACCTTGGCGGCCTTGATCTTGATGGCTGCGCCAGTGCGCGGGTTGCGACCCACGCGGGCCGCGCGCTTGGGGGCTGTGAACGTGCCAAAGCCGGTGATGGTGACGCTGTTGCCCTTCTTCAAGGTGGTCTTGACGGCACCGATCAAGGCTTCGAGCGAGCGAGAAGCAGCGGCCTTGGAAATGTCGGCCTGATTGGCTATGTGCTCGATGAGTTCACTCTTGTTCACGTCGCAGTTCCCCTCGGTGGAAATCTTGAAATTTGGTGCGTCCGCTGAGCTGCAACGCCGCCTTGCAACGCGGCCGCAAGACATCGCGGCCGTCGACGCCAGACCGTGTCATGCAGAGGCCGGATTCTAGGCCCTGCTGCTCGCGCTGCGACGAGGCAAAAGGCGGCTGGATCAGCGTGCTTCCACGCTTGACAGGGCCAACGCGCAGCTCTAGCTGCGAGCCGGCGTCTCGACCAAAGCATGTGCCAGACCGGTGGCAAAACACCATCGCACCCCAGCGGCACGGATCATGGTGTTTGCGCCTTCAGAACGGCGGCGGCAGGCCGGCGCTGGCGCACCACCAGCGCGACGCCCACGGCCGTGAGGGCCAGGCCGGCGAAAACGCTGGCGTTGAGGGTTTCATTGAACAGCCACCAGGCCATCACCGCCGTGCACGGCGGCACCAGATACATCAGGCTGGTGACGGCCGTGGCAGCGCCGCGCTGGATCAGCAACGACAGCAGCGAGCTGCCGCCCAGGGTCAGCACCAGCACCGACCAGGCCAGCGCGACGAACAGGTCAGGATGCGGGTCGAACTGCCAGGGCTCCGGCAGCGCCAGCGGCAGCGTCACCGCAAAGGCCGCCAGCATCTGCACGGTGTTGGCGCTGCGCACGTCGCAGGTCTGCACCCAGCGTTTTTGATAGAGCGTGCCCACGGTGATGCTGATCAGCGCGAAAGCCGCCAGCGCCACGGTGCGCCAGTGCGCTTCACCGACGTGCAACTTCTGCCACACCACCAGCAGCAGCCCGCTCAGGCCCAACGCCAGGCCCAGCCACTGCAAGGGCAGCACACGCTGCGAACCGGGGCTGGCGCTGCGTGAATTCACCCACAGCGCGGTCAGCACCGGCTGCAAACCGACGATCAAGGCCACCAGCCCCGCGCCCAGCCCGGCCTTCACAGCGCACCACACGCCGCCCAAGTAGCCAGCCTGAATCAACGTGCCCACCACCGCCAGATGCAGCCACTGCCGACGGCCCTGCGGCCAGGCCACGCGCGCCGCGCGCACCCACGCCGCGAACAGCAGCGCCGACAGGCCGTAGCGAAACATCAGGAAAGTCAGCGGCTGAGCGTGGGGCATGCCCAGGCGGGCGACGACGAAACCGGTGCTCCAGATCAACACGAACACGATCGGCGTGGCGCGTACCAGCGCCGCGGCTGAACCGTCGCTCCAGCCGGTGCGCACTCAGCGGGCCTTGGCGCGGATCTCGGGGATCGCCTTGCGCAGGTAATAGACCATCGACCAGATGGTCAACACGGCAGCCGCGGTCATCAGCCAACCACCCCACTGCCGCGTGTGGATGACGCCGAACAAGCGGTTGTCGTACAGCAGGAACGGAATCGCGACCATCTGCGCGACGGTCTTCAGCTTGCCGAGCATGTGCACGGCCACGCTGCGCGAAGCACCGATGTGCGCCATCCATTCGCGCAAGGCCGAGATGGCGATTTCGCGCCCGATGATGACCAGCGCGATCAGCGTGTCGACACGATCCTGCTGCAGCAGGACCAGCAACGCGGCACAGATCAGGATCTTGTCGGCCACCGGATCGAGGAAAGCGCCGAAGGCCGAGGTCTGGTTCAGCTTGCGCGCCAGCCAACCGTCCAGCCAGTCGGTGGCCGCGAACAGGATGAACATCAGCGTGGCCGCCAGGTTCTTGCTGGCCATGTCCCAAGGCAGGTAATACACGCCCACGATGAAGGGAATGGCCGCGATGCGCGCCCAGGTCAACAGCGTGGGGATGGTCAGGAACATGGGGGGATTGTGCCCATGCGGGCCTGCCTGCTGTGTGCGCTACGGGTGATCAATCGGTGTCCAGGGTGCGCGGCTTGAAACGCAGGTCGTCGTCGAACAGGAAAGTCTCGATCACCTTCCACGGCTTGGGCAATCTGGACACATCGCCATACGGTGCCGCGCGACGGATGGCGGCGATGGCCAGCACCGTGGCTTCGTCGCCCGTGCTGGGCTTGCGCAGCACGTCGATCTTGCGCACGCTGCCATCGGCGTTCAATGCGATTTCCAACACCGGTATGGCCAAAAGGCGATCGGGCGCGCGGCTGCTGTAGCTGGTGTCGGGGTGGGCGGCCACCAGGCGCTTGGCGAATTGCTGGCGCAATTCCTGGGCGCTGCGGGGCGTGGCCGGGGCGGCCAGTTGCACGTAGCGCGGCTCGCGAGCTTGGACCGGCGCGGCCGCCGCCGGCGCTGCAGCAGCGCCAGCCGGCGCGGCGTTACCCGGCAGGCGCGCCGAAGTTGGTGTTGCGGGCGCAGCGGGCACGGCATGGGCAGGCGCAAGCGGTGCCAGCGGTGCGAGCGGTGCCAGCGGGCTTGCGGGCACCGGCACCAGAGGCGGCGCGGCGCAGGCCACCAGCACCAGGACGGCAAGGCCCGAAACCCGGCGGGCCAGCGCCAGCGCGAACGCCAACGCCAACGCCAACGCCAACGCCAACGCCAGCCGAACGTCAATGCAATGCACGGTAGATCTCCTCGGCCAAATCTTTTGAAATGCCTTCGACCGTGGCCAGATCTTCGACCCCCGCGCTGGCCACACCGCGCAGCCCGCCGAAGCGCTGCAGCAGACGCGCCCGCTTGCGCGGCCCCACGCCGGCGATGTCTTCCAGCTTGCTGCCCCCGGTGCGCACGCTGGCCCGCTTGGCGCGCATGCCGGTGATGGCGAAGCGGTGGGCCTCGTCGCGAATTTGCGCCACCAGCATCAGCGCGGCCGAATCGTGGCCCAGGTAGACCTTCTCGCGACCGTCGGCGAAGACCAGTTCTTCCAGACCGACCTTGCGGCCTTCGCCTTTCTCGACGCCAACGATCAGGCTGACGTCGAGCCCGATTTCCTCGAAGACGCCGCGCGCCATGCTGACCTGGCCCCGGCCGCCGTCGACCAGCACCAGGTCGGGCAGGCGGGCGAGCCCGCGGCGGGCTTTGCCTGCAGAGGCCGCAGTCGGCACACCAGCGGGAACGCCAGCGGGAACAAGGGCGGAGCCCGTGGCGGCAGCCTGTTCGGCCACAGCGGGGTCGGCGACCGGCGCGTTGGCCGGTTCGGCTCCGTCCGCTTTGCCCGCTGCGATGGACTCGGCCAGCTTGGCGTAGCGCCGTGTCAGCACCTGGCGCATGGCCGCGTAGTCGTCACCGCCCACGATGCCTTCGATGTTGAAGCGGCGGTACTGGCCGCTTTGCATGGCGTGGGCTTCATAGACCACGCATGAGGCCTGCGTGGCCTCGCCAGCGGTGTGGCTGATGTCGAAGCATTCGACGCGCAGTTGCGCCGGGTCGGCGCAGTCCAGGTCCAGCGCCTCGACCAGCGCGCGCGTTCGCGCTTGCGCCGAGCCTTCCTCGGCCAGCAAACGGGCCAAGGACAGTTCGGCACCCTTGTTGGCCATTTCCAGCCAGATGCGCCGCTGCTCGCGCGGCTGGTGCTGGGCGCGCACCTTCACGCCGGCGGCCTCGCTCAACGCATCCAGCAGGTTCACATCCACCACGTGGCTGGTGACCAGTTGCGGCGGAATGGTCTGGCCGATGTAGTGCTGTGCGATGAAGGCTTCCAGCACCGCTTGTTCGGGCGAGTAACTGGCCTCGGGCCCGGCCAGGTCTTCCTCGAAGCGGTCTTCGGCTTCCTGCTCGCTGAGTGCCGCGCCGTCGTCCACATGGGTCGGGAAATAGGCGCGGTCGCCCAGGTGCCGGCTGCCCCGCACCATGGCCAGATTCACGCAGGCCCGGCCGCCGGCCACCTTGACGGCCAGGATGTCGACGTCCTTGTCCATCGCCGACAGGCTGCTGGCCTCGACGCTTTGCTGGTGCAGCACCTTGGACAGCGAACCGATGCGGTCGCGCAGCGCGGCCGCGCGCTCGAATTCCAGCGCCTCGGCGTAGACCATCATCTGGGCCTGCAGGTCGTTGATGACCTCTTGCGGTTCACCCAGCAAGAAGCGCTCGGCGTCGCGCACATCGCGGCCGTAATCCTCGGCCGCAACCAGGCCCACGCAAGGGCCCGAACAACGCTGTATCTGGTACAGCAAGCATGGCCTTGAACGGTGGTTGAAGACCGTGTCTTCGCAGGTGCGCAGGCGGAAAACCTTCTGCATCAACTGGATGGTCTGCTTGACGGCCCAGGCGTTCGGGTAGGGCCCGAAGTAGCGGTGCTTGCGGTCGATGGCACCGCGGAAATAGGCCATGCGCGGGAACCTGGGCGCCGACAGCGACCCGGCCCCGTCGACGGCCGTGCCGCTGCCGGTCTTCACGCCGGTGATCTTCAGGTACGGGTAGCTCTTGTCGTCGCGGAACAGGATGTTGAACTTCGGCGACAGCGTCTTGATGAGGTTGTTTTCCAGCAGCAGGGCCTCGGCCTCGCTGCGCACGACGGTGGTTTCCAGCCGCGCGATGCGGCTGACCATGTGGCCGATGCGCGTGCCGCCGTGGTCCTTCTGCAGGTAGCTGGTGACGCGCTTCTTCAGGTCGCGGGCCTTGCCCACATAAAGCAGCGCGTCCTGCGCGTCGAACCAGCGGTAGACGCCCGGCATGTGGGGCAAGGCCGCCACCTCGGCCAGCAGGCGTTCCAGCACGGCCGGGCTGCTTTCGGGGGAAGGGTCGCGGGGGGACGGTGTGGCGCTCATCGGCGGCGATTATCAAAGCTTCGACAATCCCGCCATGCCGCCGAGCCCGAGCCCGATGCCGACACCGACACCGACACCGATACCCGTACCCGTAGCAACGCTGAACTGGGATCTCTACTGCCGCGTCGTTGACAACTTCGGCGACGCCGGGGTGTGCTGGCGCCTGGCCGCCGAGCTGGCCGCGCGCGGCGACCGCGTGCGCCTGGTCATCGACGACGCCACACCGCTGGCCTTCATGGCACCCCAGGGTGCGCCCGGCGTCATCGTCGTGCCGTGGCCAGGGCCGCCCGATGCGCCGGGCGATGTGGTCATCGAAGCCTTCGGCTGCGACCTGCCGCCCGAGCAAATCGGGAAGCTGGTGGCGCTGGCCCAGACGCGAGCGCAAAAGCCGCCGCCGGTGTGGATGAACCTGGAATACCTCAGTGCCGAAAGCTATGTCGAGCGTTCGCACCGCCTGCCTTCACCGCAAGCCGGCGGGTTGACGAAATGGTTCTTCTACCCCGGATTCACCGATCGCACCGGCGGCCTGTTGCGCGAGGCGGGCTTGATGGCCGAACGCGATGCTTTCGACCGCCACGCCTGGCTGGCGCAGCAGGGCCTGCAGCAGCGCCCGGGCGAGCGGGTGGTCAGCCTGTTTTGCTACGACAACCCACGGATACCGGCCTTGCTGGACGCGCTGGCGGCCGAGCCCACGCTGCTGCTGCTGACCCCCGGCTTCGCCCAGCAACAAGTCCACGCGCTGGTGTCGCCGCGGTCAAGGGAGAACGCACGCAGCGGCCTGCGCACGCACGCCCTGCCCTGGCTGAGCCAGCCCGCTTTCGACCGCCTGCTGTGGGCCAGCGACCTGAACTTCGTGCGCGGTGAAGACTCTTGGGTGCGGGCGCTGTGGGCCGGCGCGCCCTCTGTCTGGCAGATCTACCCGCAAGACGACGGCGCCCACGCTGTCAAGTTGCAGGCGATGCTGGAAACCATGCAGGCCAGCCCCGCCGTGACGGCTTTGTGGTGGGCCTGGAACGGCCTGTCGGGCACCACCTTGCCCGGGCTGCCGGCGCTGGCGCCGTGGACCGCAACGGCGCAGGCTTTCCGCCAGCGCCTGCTGGTGCAGGGCGACCTGTGCGCACAGTTGCGCTCCTTCGTGGGTAGCAAACGGGCCGCCGACTGCTAGAATCATGGGCTTTGCGCCGCACGTGAACCGCTTTGCTGGCGCGCAGACCCGAGCACCAACCCGAACCACGCGATCAACGCGATCTACGGAAAACACGCCATGAAAATCGCCCAGGAAATCCGCGCCGGCAACGTCATCATGCACGCCAGCAACCCGATGGTCGTGCTGAAGACCGAATACAGCCGCGGTGGCCGCAACGCTGCCACCGTGCGCCTGAAGATGAAGAACCTGCTGAACGGTGGCGGTGCGGAAATCGTCTTCAAGGCCGACGACAAGATGGACCAGATCATCCTGGACAAGAAGGACTGCACCTACTCGTACTTCGCCGACCCGATGTACGCCTTCATGGACGCCGAGTACAACCAGTTCGAGGTCGAGTCCGAGAACATGGGCGACGCCATCAACTACCTCGAAGACGGTATGGCCGTGGAAGTGGTGTTCTACGACGGCAAGGCCATTTCCGTTGAACTGCCGACCACCGTGGTGCGTGAAATCGAGACCGACCCGGCCGTCAAGGGCGACACCTCTGGCAAGGTGCTGAAGCCGGCCAAGCTGGTCGGCACGGGCTTCGTGATCAGCGTGCCGATCTTCGTGGAAAACGGCGACAAGATCGAAATCGACACCCGCACGCACGAATACAAGAAGCGCGTCTGAAGCTCCACAGCCTGGCATGAAACGGCACCCGCGAGGGTGCTTTTTTCTGGGCTGATTTCTGGGCTGTTTTTTGGGCTCCTGGCTTTGGGCATCATCGCCGAATGTCATTCGATTTCGACGCTGCCGTCAGCGCCCCTTTCCGCATGCAGCCCGGCCTGCGCCGCCTGGCCCCCGGTGCTTCGCAATTGACGCCGCTGGCTGCTGGCTCGCGCCACCAGCGCGAGAAACTGGCCGTGCTGTCGGCCTTCCATCCGCAGGCACTGTGCGCGGTGCCGGGCTTTGATGCCACACCCGCCTTGCACGCGCTGTTCGCCCATGCCGCAGCCGAACAGGCCACTGCCTGGTCCTGGGATGGCCGCACGGCGGTGGCCCACACGCTGGGTGTGGCCGTCGATGCGCGCGGGCATGTCGACCAGCGCAGCGGCGGTGGTTTCGGTCTGGGTGACGAGGTCGCCCGCTGCCTGCAAGGCCTGCCCGACCATTGGCGTTTGCCCGGTTTGCTGAGCCTGGCCTTTGCCGAAGACTTTGCGGTGGTTGACGGCAACACCGGCTGCATCCCGTGGCTGGCCGTCACGCTGCCCAGCCACTGGGCGCCCGAGGCCAAGCTGGGCCGCCATTTCACCGAGGTGCATGCGCCGGTGGCCGACAACGCCTTGCTGCTGAAAGCCACCGACGGCTTGCTGCGCGTCATCACCAGTGCCGAGCGCTGGGAACGCTTTGTCTGGAACGTCACCGACCAGCCGCGCCTGCACGCCCACCCGGCGCGCGTTGACGCTCAACGCTGGCAGCGCACGGCCGTCGAACAGGCCTGGTGGCGCACGGAGCGGCAAACCTTCATCCCCGTGGCGGACACACGCAGCGGCCTGCGGCAGGCCGTCTTCACCATCGCCGTGGATGTGCAGCGCCTGGCCGACGCCCTGCCCACGCCGCAGCACGCGGCGCGCCTGCACGCCGCCATCGCGACGATGAGCCCGGCCGTGCTGGACTACCGCAACCTGAGCGGCGTGCGCGAGGCGCTGCTGGCCTGGCTGGCGGCGCGCACGTGAAGACCGCGCCGATACGGCCGGCGCGCATCGCTTTCGGCGCGGGGCCCGACGGCGCGCCCCGGTCGCTGGATTTCGATGCCGACTTGCTGACGGCGCAGGCCGGGCTGGCGCGCGCGCGGCAGGTGTTCCTGCCAGGCACCGCCCTGCCTGCCCGCTGGGCCGGCCGCGCGCACTTCGTCGTGCTGGAAACCGGCTTTGGCCTGGGCCACAACTTCCTGGCGACCTGGCAGGCCTGGCGCGACGACCCGGCGCATTGCGCGCGGTTGTGCTTCGTCGCCATCGAGCGCCATCCGCCCGGCAAGGCCGACTTGGCGCGTGTGCATGCGCTGTCGCCACTGCCAAAACTGGCCGCAGAACTCATCGCCGCTTGGCCGGTGCTAACGCCCAATGTGCAGGCCCTGGATTTCGAGGGCGGTGCGGTGCAATTGCTGCTGGCCTTGGGCGACGTGGCGCTGCTGCTGCCGGCGCTGCAGCTACAGGCTGACGCCTTCTACCTGGACGGCTTTGCGCCTGAAATCGACCCGGCGATGTGGCAGCCGCGCGTGCTGAAGGCGCTGGGCCGCAAGGCCGCGACGGGTGCGCGATTGGCGACCGCATGCACCGCGCCCGGCGTGCAGGCCGGCCTGACCAGCGCCGGCTTTGCCGTGCAGTCCAGCGCCGACACGTCGGCCTGCACCAGCGCAGCATGGGCGCCGCGCTACGCGCCACGCGAGCGAACGCCGACGGGCGCTGCGCATCCGCATGCACATGTGCATGCAAGCCGCCCGCAAACAGCGGTGGTGGTGGGTGCCGGTGTGGCCGGCGCGGCCGTCGCGCAGGCGCTGGCGCGACAGGGCCTCACGGTCACCGTGCTGGACCGCCGCAGCGCACCCGCGATGGAATCCTCGGGCAACCCGGCCGGCCTGTTCCACGGCACCGTGAATGCCGATGACGGCCCTTACGCGCGGCTGTTCCGCGCGGCCGCGCTGCACGCCGCGCGCAGCTACGCCGCAGCCTGCACGCACGACCCGCTGATGGGCGCGCTGAACGGCTTGCTGCGGCTGGACTTGAACGACGGCGGCCTGCCCGCACAGCAGGCCCTGTTGGACCGCCTGGGCCTGCCGGCAGACTGGGTGCAGGCACTCGACGCGCCCGCCGCCAGCGCGCGGGCTTCGGTGCCGCTGGCGGCACCGGCCTGGCTGTATCCGGGCGGCGGGTGGATAGACCCCGCACGCTGGGTGCGTCACGTGCTGGCGCAAGCGCACGTGCAATTTCAAGGCGACGCGGCTGCCGCGCGCATCAGCTTCGAAGGCGGCCTGTGGACGGCATGGGATGCCGCCGACCACGCGCTCGCGACCGCGCCGGTGCTGGTGCTGGCCTGCAGCGCCACCACGCCCCATTTGCTTGAACCGTGGTGCGCAGAGCCCTGGCCGCTGGATGCCACGCGCGGCCAGGTGACGCACGCTGCCTTCGAAGGCAGCGACGGCAGCGCCGCACCGCTGCGCTGCGCCGTGGCCGGCGACGGCTATGCGATCCCGCTGCCGGGCGGCAGCCTGCTCTGCGGTGCCACGCGCGAATCCGCCACGCTGGCCGAGATGCTGGGTGCGCCCGACATCAGCCGCTTCGTCACCACAGCCGCGCACCAGCACAACCTGGAACGCATGCAGCGCCTGACGGGTTTGCAGGCACCGGCCGATGGCGCGCGTTGGCAAGGCCGCAGCGGCTGGCGCCTGCACGCCGACGACCGCCTGCCCATAGCTGGCGCGGTGCCCTTGCGCGACTTGTCACCCGGACAACGCCGCGACCAGGCGCGGCTGTTGCCGCGTGTGGCCGGTCTGTTCGTGTTGACCGCGCTGGGGGCGCGGGGTTTGACGCTGGCACCCCTGCTGGGGCGACTGGTGGCCGCGCAGGCCACCGGGACGCCGTGGCCGCTGGAGCAGGACCTGGCCGACGCGGTCGACCCGGCCCGCTGGCGCGTGCGCGCCGCGCGGCGCGCTCAGGCAGGGGATCAGCCGGGGGATCAGACGGGGGCTTGACCGGGCTGTGCGCCCGCTTCGCCGGCTTCGCCTTCTTCGGGCTCGTCAGCGCCGTCTTCCAGCGGCGGCAGGCCAGCCGCCTTGCGGGCGGCCTTTTCCTTGTCTTTCTCTTCTTTCTTCTTCTTCTTGGCCAACTCGCGTTGGCGCTTTTCGAACGAATAGTTGGGCTTGGCCAAAGTGGGTCCTCGGGTGTCCTGGCGGGTGGCTGATTAGAACACCAAGGTCTGCACGCCCTGCGCCGTGCCCAGCAGGCACAAGCTGGCGCGGTGGCGGGCAAACAAACCCACGGTGACGACGCCCGGCCACTGGTTGATCTCGGTCTCTGTCGCCAGCGGATCGGTGATCTGCAAGCCGCGCACGTCCAGGATCGGGTGGCCGTTGTCGGTGATCACGCCGGGCCGCAGCGTGGCCGTGCCGCCCAGCTTTTCGAAGCGCCGCGTGATCTGCGCGGCGGCCATCGCGATGACTTCCACCGGCAGCGCGAACGTGCCCAGCACCGCCACCCGCTTGCTCTCGTCGGCGATGCAGACGAAACGCTCGGCCAGGTCGGCCACGATTTTTTCGCGGGTCAGCGCGGCACCGCCGCCCTTGATCATGCAACCCGCGTGGTCGATCTCGTCGGCACCGTCCACGTACACGGCCAGGCGCTGCACGTCGCTGGCTTCGAAGACCGGAATACCGTGGGCCAGCAGCCGTTCGGTGCTTTTCAACGAACTGGACACCGCACCGCGGATCGTCGTCTTGATGGTCGCCAGCGCGTCGATGAAGTGGTTCACCGTCGAGCCCGTGCCCACGCCCACCCATTCACCGGGAACCACGTATTGAAGGGCAGCCTGCCCCACCAGGGCCTTGAGTTCGTCTTGTGTCATGCCCGCGATTATCAGCAAGCTGCCTGAGACAATCGCGCCCATGCTGCCTGTGCCCTACGCCCTGACCCGCCCCTTCCTCTTCGGCCTGGACCCCGAGGCCGCCCACGACCTGACGCTGGGCAGCATCGCGCGGCTGCAGAACACACCGGCGCAATGCCTGTGGCAGCAACAGCGCATCAGTGACCCGGTCAGCGTGGCCGGCCTGACCTTCCCCAACCGTGTCGGCCTGGCTGCGGGCCTGGACAAGAACGGCCGCTGCATCGACGGCCTGGGCGCGATGGGTTTCGGTTTCATTGAAGTCGGCACCGTCACGCCGCTGGCCCAGCCCGGTAACCCCAAGCCGCGCATGTTCCGCTTGCCTGCAAAGGAAGCGCTGATCAACCGGCTGGGTTTCAACAACGAAGGGCTGGCGGCTTTCCTGAGCCACGTGCAGCGGGCGCGCAGCTTCCGCCAAGACGGCGGCATCGTCGGCCTGAACATCGGCAAGAACGCCGCCACGCCCATCGAGCGCGCGGTGGACGACTACCTCATCGGCCTGGCCGGCGTCTACCCGCACGCCGACTACATCACCGTCAACATCAGCAGCCCGAACACGAAGCACCTGCGCGCGCTGCAAAGCGACGAGGCGCTGGACGCGCTGCTGTCGGCGCTGCAGGCCAGGAAACTGGAACTGGCCGCCGCGCACGGCAAGGCGGTACCGATGTTCGTGAAGATCGCGCCCGATCTGGACGCAGCGCAGGTGGGCGTGATCGCCGCCACGCTGCGCAAGAACGGCATCGACGGCGTCATTGCCACCAACACCACCATCGAACGCGGCGCGGTGCAGGGCTTGCCACATGCCGACGAAGCCGGCGGCCTCAGCGGCAAGCCGGTCTTCGAGGCCAGCAACCGCGTCATCCGCCTGCTGCGCACGGCGCTGGGCGCGGGCTACCCGATCATCGGCGTGGGCGGCGTCATGAACGGCGCTGACGCGCAAGCCAAGCGGGCCGCCGGGGCCGACCTGGTGCAGATCTACACCGGCCTGATCTACAAGGGCCCGGCCCTGGTCAGCGAAGCCGCGCGGGCGCTCGCCCGGCGCTGATTGCCGTCACCTCAGTCGCCGCGCACGATGCCTTCGCGGCGCGGGTCGGCACCGCCGTACCAGCCGGTGGGCGTGCGCTGGATGGCCTGCAGGCCGCTGGTCAGGTCGAACTCGACAACGGTGTGGCCGCGTTCACGCAGCGCCTGCAGCGTGGCGGCCGGGAACTGCCCGCGTTCCATGAAAACCGGCCCGCCCAGCGTGCCGAAGTTGGGCAGGTCGATGGCGCGCTGCACGTCCAGGCCCCACTGCAAACTGCCCAGCAGGGTCTTGGCGGTGAAGTGGATGATCACCGGCCCGCCGGGTGAACCCAGGGTCATCAACAGCCGGCCCGGCGAGCCGGGGGCTGGGCCCGTGCGCTCGAAGACCAGCGTCGGGCTCATGCTGCTGCGTGGGCGCTTGCCCGGCTGCACGCGGTTGGCGACCGGCCGGCCCTGCGCATCGGCCGGGGCCAGCGAGAAGTCGGTCATCTGGTTGTTCAGCAGGTAGCCGCCCGGCAAGCCGGTGCCGCCATCGGCCAGCAGGCGGGCACCGAAAGCGGCTTCGATGGTGGTGGTCATGGCCACCGCGCGGCCCTGGGCGTCGATCACGCTGATGTGGCTGGTGCCGTGCTCGGGCTGCTCGGGCATGGGCGCGTAGGCCGTGCGCCGGGCGTCGGCCGGGCCGGGCTGGCCGGCGGGCGCGGTGCCCATGCTGCGCGGGCCGATCAGCGTGGCGCGCTGCGCCAGGTAGGCCGGGGCCAGCAGCGTGCGCCAGTCGCCGCCGGGCGGGCTGACGAAATCGGGGTCGGCGACGAACTGTGCGCGGTCGGCATAGGCCAGCCGGCTGGCCTCGGTGTAGCGGTGCAGCCAGTCGACGTTGGGGATGCCGTTCAGCAGCACCGGAAGCGGCGCGATTTGCGGCGCCGAGGCCGTGGCCGTGGCCGGCGCATCGCTCGCGGCCAGCAAGCCCAGGATCTGCAGGATGGCCAGGTGGCCGGAAGCCGGTGGCGGGAAGCCGCACACGCGCAAGGCCGCCTGCCAGTCGGTGCAGATGGGCTCGCGCACGATGGGCTTGTAGGCCGCCAGGTCGGCCAGGGTGATGCGCCCCGGCACCGCGTGGCCGCGCACGCGGGCCACCAGGTCGGCGGCCATCGGCCCGCTGTGCAGCGCTGCGCTGCCGCGTGCAGCGATCGCCCGCAACACCGCCCCCAAGGCCGGGTTGCGCAGCCGGTGGCCCACCGGGTGAGCCGAACCGTCAGGTTGGTAGAAAAAGGCGCGGGCCGCAGCGTCCTGGCGCAGCAGCCGGTCGCTTTCGAGCAGGCCGTGCAGGCGCGGGCTGACCGCGAAGCCGCCTTCGGCCAGGGCCATGGCCGGCTCGAACAACCGCGCCCAGGGCAGTTGGCCGAGTTGCGCGTGCGCCGCTTCCAGCATCTTCACCGCACCCGGTGTGGCCACGGCGCGGCCGCCGAACACCGCTTGCTGGTAGGGCACAGGCTTGCCGTCAGCGCCCAGAAACTGGCCTTCATCGGCGGCAGCTGGCGCGGTTTCGCGTCCGTCCCAGGCCTGCACTTTCTGGCCGTCCCAGGTCATCAACATCGCGCCGCCACCGATGCCGCTGGACTGCGGTTCGACCAGGTTCAACACCATCTGCACCGCGATGGCCGCGTCCACAGCAGAGCCGCCCGCGCGCAGCATCTGGTAGCCGGCCTCGGTGGCCAGCGGGTTGGCCGCCGCCACCATCTGCTGGCTGCCGGCCCAGCCGGGCTTGGCGGTCCAGCCCGATGCCGACTCGGGCACCGCCAGCGGCAGCGTGATGGGTGCGCTGCAGGCCGTCAGCAGCAGTGCGCCTGCCAGCGCCAAAACGACAAAGCCCGACTGCAGGCGGTCGGGCTTTGCGGGGCCGCAGCGGCCGGCGTTCAATGCACCGCCACCCCGGTCTTGCTTTGCAGCTCTTCGCGGGTCACGCCGGGCGCCAGCTCAACCAACTTCAGCCCTTCAGGCGTCACGTCCAGCACGGCCAGGTCGGTGATGATGCGGCTGACCACGCCCACACCGGTCAGCGGCAAGGTGCAGTTCGGCAAGATCTTCAGATCGATGCTGCCGTCCTTCTTCTTCGCCACGTGTTCCATCAGCACCAGCACGCGGGCCACACCGGCCACCAGGTCCATCGCGCCGCCCATCCCCTTGACCATCTTGCCGGGGATCATCCAGTTGGCCAGATCGCCCTTTTCGCTGACCTGCATCGCGCCCAGGATGCTGAGGTCGATCTTGCCGGCGCGGATCATGCCGAAGCTGAGTTCGCTGCCGAAGATGCTGCTGCCCGGGATGGTGGTGACCGTCTGCTTGCCGGCGTTGATGAGGTCGGCATCGACTTCGTCCTCGGTCGGGAAGGGGCCGATGCCGAGCATGCCGTTCTCGCTTTGCAGCCAGACTTCGATGTCGGCGCGCACGAAGTTGGCCACCAGCGTGGGCAGGCCGATGCCCAGGTTGACGTAGTAGCCGTCGTGCAGTTCCTGCGCCGCGCGGGCGGCCATTTGATCGTGGGTCCAGCTCATCTCAAACCCCTGCCTTTTCGGTGATCGTTCGTTTTTCGATGCGCTTCTCCGGCGTGGCGTTGACCACGATGCGGTGCACATAAATGCCGGGCAGGTGCACGTCGTCGGGTGCGATGGCACCGGTCGGCACCAGTTCTTCCACTTCAACGATGGTCAGCTTGCCGGCCATCGCCACGGCCGGGTTGAAGTTGCGCGCGGTCAGGCGGAAGACGAGGTTGCCCGAGTGGTCGGCCTTCCAGGCCTTGACCAGTGAGATGTCGGGCACCAGGGCCCGCTCCATCACGTAGGCGTGGCCATCGAACTCGCGCACTTCCTTGCCCTCGGCGACCAACGTGCCGACACCGGTGCGGGTGTAGAAAGCCGGGATGCCGCAGCCGCCCGCGCGCAGCTTTTCGGCCAGCGTGCCTTGCGGTGTGAATTCCAGTTCCAGTTCGCCGGCCAGGTACTGACGCTCGAACTCCTTGTTCTCGCCGACGTAACTGCTGATCATTTTCTTGATCTGTCGCGTGCGCAGCAGCTTGCCCAGGCCGAAGTCATCGACCCCGGCGTTGTTGGAAATGGCGGTAAGGTTCTGCTTGCCGCTGTCGCGCACGGCGTCGATCAGGGCCTCGGGAATGCCGCACAGGCCGAAGCCGCCGACACCCAACAGCAAACCATCTTGAATCACACCGGCCAGCGCCGCAGCGGCACTGGGATACACCTTGTTCATGGGCACTCTCTCCATCGGGCAACGCTGCCCAAGCTGGCAAGCGTACACCGCCGCCGCAGGCACCCGATGACGTGAAACCGACCGCGCCCGGCGCGGCGCATGCTCAGCTTGGGGTATGCCCCGTACCCCTGTATGGCCGGAAGATCAGGGTCAGCGCATAACATGGCACCACAAGAGCGTTCAGTACCGCACCGATGGGGTAACCGAATGCCGGCCAAGTTCGCCCAGGGAGGGCGCGTCATTGAATATGAACGTGGATGCGAAACTGTGCGCTTCAAAAGGAGCGATCCGTGTGTTCGTGGTGGACGACCACCCGATGATCCGGCACGGTGTGGCCGCCATGCTGCGGCCCGAGCTCGACATGCACTGCGTGGGCGAAGCTGGCGACGGCGACGAAGCGGTCAGCGTCCTGCCGGCCCTGCAGCCTCACGTGGTGATGATGGACATGCGCATGCCGCGCATGGACGGCATTACCGCTTTGCAGGTGCTGCAACCGATGCTGCCGAACACCCGCTTCGTGATGCTGGCCAGCGCGGCCCAGCCGCCTGAAATGCGCCGTGCCATGGCCGCCGGTGCCTGTGGTGTGCTGCTGAAAAATGCCAGTTCCGCCGACCTGGTGCGAGCCATACGCGCAGCGCATGGGGGCCTCGCCCTGGCACCGGCCCTGGTGACGCCAGCAGCGGCCGACGAGCCACCCGCCGTTGGTGCAACCCTGACCCAGCGTGAACGCGACCTGCTGGTGCTGATGGCACGCGGCTGCTCCAACCAGGACATCTGCAACGCTTTGGGCATTGCCATGCCCACGGTGAAATTCCACGTCACACACATCCTGGCCAAGCTGGGTGCCGACAACCGCACCGAGGCCGTGCTGGTGGCCCTGCGCCACAAGCTGGTCGAGCTGCAATGAAGGGCTACTACCAACTGATCGAGGGCCACCAGGGCGACTTCATGTTCACCCTGCGCGCGGGCAACCACGAAACCATCCTGCAAAGTGGCGTGTACTGGTCGCGCCAGGCGGCCCTGGACGCGGTGGCTGCGGTGCGCCTGTGCTCGCAAGACCCAAGGCGCTACCGTCGCCACGAAGGCAGCGATGGCCCGTTCCACTTCGAACTGCTGGACGAGAACGGCAAGACCCTGGCCCGCAGCACTGCCTGCAGCACGCGCGGTGGCTTGACGGCCGGGATGGCGTCGGTGCAGCGCAATGCGCCATCGCCGACTTTTCGCGGGCTGATACGGCGGGCTTTGACCGCCGGCTCGACGGTCGGTTGACCGGCCGGTCCGGCTGCTCCGGCCGTTGCGGCCGGATCGCCATGCGGCATCATCAGCGCCATGATCACCCTCCACCACCTCGAAAATTCCCGCTCGCAGCGCGTGCTGTGGCTGCTAGAAGAACTGGGCCTGCCCTACGAGGTGAAGCGCTACGCGCGCGACGCCAAGACCATGTTGGCGCCGCCCGACTTGCTGCGCGTGCACCCGCTGGGCAAGAGCCCCGTCATCACCGATGGCGACATCACGGTGGCCGAGTCGGGCGCCATCATCGAATACCTGCTGGACGCCCACGGCAAGGGCCAACTGCGCCCCACCGCCGGTACCGCGCAACGCCGTCAGTTCACCTACTGGTTGCACTTCGCCGAAGGCAGCGCCATGCCCTTCCTGCTGCTAATGCTGGTCTTCAACAAGGTGCGCAGCGCGCCGCTGCCTTTCTTTCTCAAGCCGGTGGCCAAGGGCATCGCCGACCAGGTCACCAAGACCTTCATCGCGCCGAACCTGCAGCGCCAGCTGGACTACATGGAAGCCGAGCTGAAGCAGCGGCCCTGGTTCACCGGGGACGACTTCACGGCCGCCGATGTGCAGATGAGCTTCCCGCTGGAAGCCGCCGCGGCGCGGGGCGGGCTGGACGCCCGCTACCCCGCCATGACGGCCTGGCTGGCCAAGATCCATGCGCGCCCGGCCTACCAGCGCGCGCTGGCCGTGGGCGGGCCCTACACGCTGTAGCCCGGGTATCTGGCCGGGATTCAGCCCAGGTTTCAGCCCAGGTGCTGGCGGAACCAGTCGGGCAGCGGTGCCGACTTCTTGGCAGCGTAGTCGGTCCACACCGTGCGCGCGCCGCCTTCGGCGTAGACCACGCCGGGTTCGTCGGTGCGTTCGATGGTGTGGTAAGTCTCGAAGCTGCTGCGGCCGGGGTTGGCCACGAACATCGTCACGCGGGCGTCGCCGGGGAAGGTCAACTGGCGCAGGAAGTTGCAAAACGCGTTGATGATGACCGGGCCGGAGCCGCTCAGGTCGGTGCTGCCGCCAACCTGGAAAATCCAGTCCAGCCGCACGATTTCCATGTAGCGGAAGTAGAGCGTGTTGTTGACATGGCCCATCGCGTCCATGTCGCCCCAGCGCACGGGCACGACCACTTCGTGGACGAATTTCTTGTCGGCCGGCAATTCAAAGCGCATCGTTGACCTCGGGCGTTTCGGCCATGCCCAGTTCGCGCGCCATGCGCTGGACCAGGGCCTTCAGGGTGGCCAGTTCAGCGGCCATGCGCGTCTGTTCGGCCTTCAGCGCCGACAACTCGCCCGAACTGACGCCGTCGTCCGACACCTCACCGGGCGGCGCGGGCGTCAGGCCCGCATCACCGCACAGCAATTGCGCCCAGCGCGATTCACGCGCCCCCGGCGCGCGCGCCAGCTTCACCGTCATCGGCACGGCCTTGTTGGCCAACTCATCCAGAAAGCCTTCCACCGACGAGATGTCGGCGAAGCGGTACAGCCGTTCGCAATTCAGCCGCAATTCGGCCGCCGTTTGCGGACCGCGCAGCATCAGCACCGCCAACAGGGCGACGGCCTGCGACGGCACTTGCAGCGCGCGGGCTGTGTTGTGTTCGAACTTGACGACGCGGCTGCTGCTGCCCTCGAAAACCAGGCTCAGGCCTTTCAGGCCGTCCACCGCCGTCAGCACTTCGGCCTCGGTGGCCTCGATGACCGGCGAGCGGGCTGTTTTCTGGTTGCAACCGGCCACGATCGCGTTCAGCGATAGCGGGTAGGTGTCGGGCACCGTCGATTGCTTCTCGATCAGCACGCCCAGCACCCGGGCTTCCAGCGGTGTCAGGTGGCGCATGCCTGCAGCAGGTTCAGATGGCCTGGCCGTCGTCGGCCGAGATGACCGCGCCGTTGACGAAACCGCTCTGGTTGGCGCACAGCATCATCAGCGCGGCGTCCAGGTCTTGTGGCGTGCCCACGCGCTTGCGCGGCATGGACTGCACCATCTTCTGACCGGCTTCGGTCTGCCACACATGGTGGTTGATCTCGGTGTCGATGTAGCCCGGGCACAGCGCGTTGACATTGATGCCAAAGCGCCCCCATTCCAGCGCCATGGCACGGGTCATCTGCACCACGGCGGCCTTGCTCATGCAGTACACGCCGATCTGCGGGAACACGCGCAGCCCGGCCATCGACGCCACATTGACGATGCGCCCGCCGGTGAAGGTGCCCGGCAGCTCGCCCTTGCTGCGCGCGATCATGCGTTTGGCCACTTCCTGGGCCATGAAAAAGGCACCTTTGGCATTCACGCCCATCACATAGTCGAAATCGTCGGGCGTGACGTCGGTGAGCTTGCCGGTCAGACCCACACCCGAGTTGTTGACCAGGATGTCAATAGCGCCCATCTCGGTTTCGGCATGGGCCACGGCGGCCCGGATGCTGCCGTGATCGGTGACGTCCAGCTCAACCACATGGGCCACACCGCCCAGGCTCTCGATTTCGGCGCGCAGGCTCTTCAAACGCTCCATGCGCCGGGCGGCCAGGACCACGCCGGCACCGGCAGCCGCCAGGGTCTTGGCGAACTGCGCACCCAGCCCGCTGGACGCCCCGGTGACGAAGGCCACGCGGCCTGACAGATCGATCTCGTAAGCCATGCTGGGCAACCTGTTCTGGTGGTGTGTTCTTGCGTGTTTCGCAGGACTTGTCCAAGGCACGATAGCACGCAGCCCTCAGGGCCAGCGCCAGCAAAAGGACCCTTCTGGCCCCATCATCACGGCCCATGTTGAGCCTTGTATCTCTGTCCAAAAAGTACGACCAGACGGGCGTTTTCAACGACGTGACGCTGCAAGTCGCCAGTGGTGAATTCGTCGCCCTGCTGGGCGAATCGGGCGTGGGCAAGTCGACCCTGCTGAACTGCATCGCGGGGCTGGACCGCGCCGACAGCGGCACGGTGGCCATCGCCGGCACCTCGCTCAACGGCCTGAGCGACGACGGCTGCGCAGAGCTGCGCCGCGCCAAGCTCGGCTTCGTCTTCCAGGCCTTCCATGTGCTGCCGCACCTGACGGTGGCCGAGAACGTCAGCCTGCCGCTGCGTTTGCTGGGCCGGCATGACGACGCGCGGGTGACATCGCTGCTCGACGCGGTGGGCCTGGGCGGGCTGGGCGCACGCTTCCCGGCGCAGTTGTCGGGCGGGCAATTGCAGCGCGTGGCGATAGCCCGCGCGGTGGTCCACACGCCGGCCCTGATCCTGGCCGACGAGCCCACCGGCAACCTCGACCCCGAAACCGCCGAGCGCGTGCTGGCCGTGCTGCGCACGCAGGTGCGCGATGCCGGCGCGGCCTGCCTGCTGGTGACGCATTCGGCGGCCGCCGCCGCGCGCGCCGACCGCGTGCTGCGCCTGACCGCGCAGGGCGTGCTGCCGGTGACCCTGTGACGGACCGCGCAACGCAGGGCCTGCTGCCGCTGCTGGTTCTGCGCGAATGGCGCCACCACCCGTGGCGGCATGCGGTGGCTTTGTTGGCCGTCGCGCTGGGCGTGGCGCTGGCCTACTCGGTGCACCTGATCAACAGCTCGGCGCTGGCCGAGTTTTCGGCCGCCGTGCGCAACGCGAATGGCGAACCCGACCTGACACTGCGCGGCCCGCGCGAAGGCTTCGATGACACGCTGTTCGACCGTGTGGCGCGCGACCCCGGCGTGGCTGTCGCCAGCGCGGTGCTCGAAGTCGACACCTACGGCCAGGCCGCCGACGGCCACCGGGTGCCGCTGCGCGTGCTGGGCGTGGACGCGCTGCAACTCGCCACCCTGGCACCCGCGCTGATGCCGCGACCGGCACCCGGCGCTGACAGGCTGGTCTTTCTCGACCCCGACGCAGCCTTCCCGAATGCGGCTGCGCGTGAGCAGTTGGGCCTGGCCGATGGCGGCACGCTGGCGCTGCAAGCGGGCCCCGGCTACCAGCGCCTGCGCGTGGCCGGTACGGTGGCCGCGCCGGGCACCGCACTGGTGGTGATGGACATCGCCGGGGCGCAGCAGCGCTTCGCGGCGGTCGGCCGCATCAGCCGCATCGACCTGCGCCTGGTGCCGGGCACAGACCGCGCCGCGCTGCTGGCCCGGCTGCAACTGCCCGCCGATGTGCGCCCGGCATCGGCCGACGAAGCTGAAGCGCGCATCAGCAACCTGTCGCGCGCCTACCGCGTCAACCTCACGGTGCTGGCGCTGGTGGCGCTTTTCGTCGGTGCGTTCCTGGTGTTCTCCGTCGTCTCGCTGTCGGTCGCGCAGCGCACGCCCAGTTTCGCGCTGCTGGGTGTGCTGGGTCTGACGGCCCGCCAGCGCCTGGCCTGGGTGCTGACCGAATGCGCCGTGCTGGGTGCCGTGGGCAGCGCCATCGGCTTGCTGATGGGGGCCGGGCTGGCCGCTGCGGCCTTGCGTTTCCTGGCCGGTGATCTGGGCGGCGGCTACTTCCCGGGCATCGTGCCGCCGCTGCAGATCGGGCTGCTCAGTACGCTGGGCTTCGCGCTGCTGGGCACTGCCTCGGCCGTTGCGGGCGGCTGGTGGCCGGCGCTGCAGGCCGCGCGCATCGCACCCGCCCTGGCCTTGAAAGGCCTGGGTTCGCCCGAGGGCACGGCACCGCCGGCCTGGCCGGGTCTGGCGCTGCTGGCGGCGGGCACTGCAGCCGCCTTCGCACCGCCGCTGTTCGGCCTGCCGCTGGCGGCCTATGCGGCGGTGGCCGCGCTGCTGTTCGGTGGCGTGGCGCTGGTGCCGGCGGTGGTGCACGCGCTGCTCGCGGCAGTGCCGGCGGTGCAAGGCGCACTGCCCCTGCTGGCCCTGCAGCGGGCGCGCTTCCAGCGCCGCACCGCCACGGCGGCGGTGGCCGGTGTGGTGGCCAGCCTGGCCCTGTCGGTGGCGCTGACGGTGATGGTGGCCAGCTTTCGCACCGGCGTCAGCGACTGGCTGGGCAGCGTGCTGCCGGCCGATCTGTACGCCCGCACGGCGGTCAGTGGCGCGATCGCCGAACAGGCCTGGCTGCCGCCCGATTTCGCGCTTCGCGCGGCCGCTCTGCCCGGCGTGCAGCGCGTGCAGGCCTCCCGGTCGCGCGCCTTGCAACTGGCACCGGGCCGGCCGGCGGTGGCGCTGATCGCGCGGCCGCTGGACAACCCGCAAGGCGATCTGCCGATGCTGGAAACCCCGCTGCCGGCCAGCGCCGTGCAAGCCGGCGAGGTGGCGGTGTACGTCAGCGAAGCGATGGTGTCGCTGTACGGCGCGGCCGTCGGCAAGACCCTTGAACTGCCATTGGCGGTGCCAGGCGCGGCAGGGTCCGGGCTTGACCCCGCAGTGGGCGCGGTGAAGGGCCGTGTCCTGGGCGTCTGGCGCGACTATGCCCGCCAGTTCGGCAGTGTGGTGATCCAGGACCGCGACTACCAGCGCCTGACCGCCGACACGCGCATCAACGACCTGGCGCTGTGGCTGCAGCCCGGTGCCGACATCGCCGCCGTGCAGCAGGGCCTGCGCGGGCTGCTGCCCGACGCGGCGATGCTGGACTTCGCCTCCAGCAGCGAACTGCGCAAGCTGTCGCTGCAAATCTTCGACCGCAGCTTCGCCGTCACCTACTACCTGCAGGCGGTGGCCATTGCCATCGGACTGATCGGCATCGCGACCAGCCTGTCGGCGCAGGTGCTGGCGCGGCGCAAGGAATTCGGTCTGCTGACCCACCTGGGGCTGACGCGGCGGCAGATCGTCGCCGTGGTGGCCGGCGAAGGCCTGGCCTGGGTGGCGGCCGGCGCGCTGGTGGGCCTGGCGCTGGGGCTGGCGATCAGCATGGTGCTGGTCTTCGTGGTCAACCCGCAAAGCTTCCACTGGACGATGAAGCTGGTGCTGCCTTGGGGCCGGCTGGCGCTGCTGGCGCTGGCGGTGGTGGCGGCCGGCACCGCCACCGCCGCCTTCAGTGCACGGCGCGCCGCCGGGCGTTCGGCGGTGCTGTCGGTGAAGGAGGACTGGTGACCAAGGCCCCAAGGCCGGCCAAGGCCGGCCGCCCCCCGAGGGGATCAGGGCAAGTGGCAAAGCCACATTGCCCTGAGAGCCCGCTGCGCCGCCGCGCGCTGTTGCGCATCGCCCAACTGGCGGTTCTGCCCGCTGCGGGGTTACCGCTGCACGGCCACGCGGAAGGCGTGCAGCGCGGCCGCGTGCTGGCCTTCCCGCGCGACCACGGTGCCCATCCCGAAACCCGCACCGAGTGGTGGTACGCCACCGGCTGGCTGGGCAGCGCCGAGCAGCCAACGCACGGTTTCCAGGTCACCTTCTTCCGCAGCCGCACCGGCTTGGCCGAAAGCAGCACCAGCCGCTTTGCCGCACGGCAGTTGCTGTTCGCGCACGCAGCGGTCACGGTGCTGGGCACGGACGGCAAACCGGGACAGCACCTGCACGACCAGCGCATCGCGCGCTGGTCTGGCGACCCCGCTGCGGCCCTGGGTGCCACGCGGTTGGACGGCGGCGCCGTGCGGCTGCAGGGCTGGTCGCTGCGCGACACCGGCCCGGCCTGGCAGACCACGCTGCAAGCCCGGGATTTCGCGCTGGACCTGCAACTGGCGCGCACTCAGCCGCTGCTGCTGCAAGGCGAAGGCGGCTACTCGCGCAAGGGGCCGGACGCGGGCCAGGCCAGCCACTACATCAGTGAACCGCAATTGGCCACGCGCGGCAGCGTCACCGTGCAGGGGCGGCGCGTGCCAGCCTTGACAGGCCAGGCCTGGATGGACCACGAATGGAGCGACCAGATCCTGCACCCGCAAGCCGTCGGCTGGGACTGGATCGGCATCAACCTGTTCGACGGCAGCACGCTGACCGCCTTCGTGCTGCGCCGCGCCGACGGCAGCGCGTTGTGGGCGGGTGGCAGCTGGCGGCGCGCCGGCCAGGCCGCGCAGTCCTTCACACCCGACGCCGTGCGCTTCAGCCCGGGCCGGCGCTGGCGCAGCCCGTCCAGCGCCGCCAACTACCCGGTGGAGTGGGTCGTCGAAACCCCGGCCGGCCGCTTTGCGGTGCGCGCCCTGATGGACGCCCAGGAACTGGACGGCAGCGGCAGCACCGGCACGGTCTACTGGGAAGGCTTGAGCGAGTTGCTGGACGCGCAAGGCCAGCGGGTCGGCCTGGGCTACCTGGAAATGACCGGCTACGCGGGGCGGCTGGTGCTGGGCTGATTCAGGCCGCGCCGTCCGGGTTGGGTTGCGCGCGGCGCTCGACACGGCTGGCACCCGGGGCGCGCGCGCGGCCGGCTTCAACGGGTGCCGAACGCACGCAGTTGCCACCGGCCTGGCGGGCCACCGTGACCGCGTCTTCGGCGTCGTCGATCAACGCTTCCAAACTCAAGTGCGCCGGGCGCAGATGGGCCACGCCAGCGCTGACGGTGACGCGCAACTTCTGCGGCGGTGCCGCCGCGCTTTCCAGCTTGACTTCGATCTGCTCGGCGCGTTCGCGGATGCGCTCGGCGACGTCCAGCGCGCCAGTGGCGTCGGACTGGGCCAGCAGCACGGCGATCTGGGTTTCGGAATAGCGCGTCAGGATGTCAGCCGGCCGCAGCGTGGGAGCGGTCAGGCGCAGCAATTCGGCCAGCACCACATCGCCGGCGTGCGGGCCGCGTGCCTCGCACAAACGGGCATAGCGGTCGACGTCGATCAGCACCAGCGCGGCACCGCTGCCGTAGCGGCGGGCGCGCGCCCATTCGCGCTGCGCCAGGTCCATGAACAGCGGTCGGGCCATGCCATTGGCCGACGTCGCGCTGGCGGGGCCAGACGCCGCCTGGGCTTCGCGGGCACGGCGGGCCGCCACCAGGCCCAACGGCAAGCCGCCGACCACCACGCCCAGGGCCGCGGCCGCCGGTGCGGCCCAAGCCAGCCCCGGGCCGAAAGCGGCACCCGCCGCCCAGGCCAGGCCAAAGGCGCTGGCCGCGCCGGCGGCAACCCCTGCCAGGCCCAAGCCGAGCAGGCCGCCGCCCAGGCCTGCAGGCTGCAACGCCGCCGTGGCGGGCTGGAAGGTCGAGGTGGGGTGTTCTGGGTTCATTGCGCGCTGCAAGTTCACGCCTTATTCGACCACAAACGCGGCGAACTGAATCGCCATCTGATTGCGGGGGTCGTGACCGATACGGCAAGCCGGCGGCCGGCGTGCGGTGCGGCGCGGCCTACGGCCTGCGCCGAGGTCGCCGCATAGACTGGCGTCATGGCCAAAGAAGAATCGAACCGTCCCACCGGCAAGTCCCCGCGTTCGCTGTCGGGTCTGCTGCCTTTCATCCGCCCGTATCGGGGCACGGTCGCAATGGCCGGGCTGTTCCTGTTGCTGGCCGCGCTGAGCACGCTGGCTTTCCCGCTGGCTCTGAAAACGCTGATCGACCAGGGCCTGATCGCCGCCGAGCCCGGCGCGCGGGTGATGCAGTTGCGTGAACATTTCATTGCGCTGTTTGGCGTGGCGGCGGCCCTGGGCGGCTTTTCGGCGGCGCGCTTCTACGTCGTCAGCTGGCTGGGCGAACGCATCACCGCCGACCTGCGCAATGCCGTCTACGCCCACGTGCTGCGGCAAAGCCCGGAATTCTTCGAAAGCACCAAGACCGGTGAGGTGCTGAGCCGCCTGACCACCGACACCACGCTGGTGCAGACCGTTGTCGGCAGCAGCCTGAGCATGGGCCTGCGCAACGCGGTGATGGGCATAGGCGCTTTGGCAGCACTCATCGTCACCAACCCCTGGGTGATGACGCAGGTGCTGGGCATCCTGGTGGTGGTGGTGCTGCCCAGCCTGTACTTCGGCCGCCGGGTGCGCAAACTCAGCCGGGCCAGCCAGGACCGCGTGGCCGACAGCAGCGCCATCGCCGCCGAGGTGCTGGGCGAAATCCCCGTCGTGCAGAGCTATGGGCAGGAAGCCCGCGAGGCCGCGCGCTTCGACCAGAGCACCGAAGCCGCCTTCGACACAGCCCGCAAGCGCACCCGGGTGCGCGCCTTCCTGGTGGCCTTCATGATCACCGCCACCTTCGGCGCGCTGCTGTGGGGCCTGTACCAGGGCACGCAGGCGGTGCTGGCCGGCACCATCAGCGCCGGGCACCTGGGGCAGACGGTGGTCTTCGTGATCATCTTCGTCGGCGCAGTGGCCGTGCTGTCCGAGGTGTATGGCGACCTGCTGCGGGCCGCCGGTGCCACCGAACGGCTGATGGAGCTGCTGGCCGCCGAGTCACCGGTGGCCGAACCGGCCGCGCCGCGGGCCTTGCCGGCCGTGCAGGGCGGCTCGGCCGTCAGCCTGCGCGGTGTGGGCTTCCACTACCCGTCACGCCCGCTGCAGGCCGCGCTGAGCGACTTCACGCTGACCGTCAGGCCGGGCGAAACCGTGGCCCTGGTCGGCCCCAGCGGGGCCGGCAAGAGCACCGTCTTCCAGCTGCTGCTGCGCTACTACGACGTGCAGCAGGGGCAGATCAGCCTGGACGGCATGGCCCTGCCCGACCTGGCGCTGGCCAGCCTGCGCGGCCGCGTGGGCATCGTGCCGCAAGACAGCACGGTATTCAGCACCAGCGCGCTGGAAAACATCCGCTACGGCCGCCCTGATGCCAGCGACGCCGAGGTGATGGCCGCCGCGCAAGCCGCCTACGCCCACGACTTCATCACCGCCCTGCCGGACGGCTACGCCACCTACCTGGGCGAGCGCGGCGTGCGCCTGTCTGGCGGCCAGCGCCAGCGCATCAGCATCGCGCGGGCCATGCTGAAGAACCCGCCGCTGCTGCTGCTGGACGAGGCCACCAGCGCGCTGGACGCCGAAAGCGAACGCATGGTGCAGGCCGCGCTGGAAGCCGCGATGGCGGGCCGCACCACGCTGGTCATCGCCCACCGCCTGGCCACGGTGCTGAAGGCCGACCGCATCGTGGTGCTCGACGGCGGGCGCATCGTGGACGTCGGCACCCACGCCGAACTGGTGGCGCGCGGCGGGCTGTACGCCAAGCTGGCGGCGATGCAGTTCGGGGTGCAGGCTGAGCAGAACCCCTGACGCCGATGCCTGCCACGCGCATAATTCGTGCGCATCAACCATGGAGTGCTTCGATGCTGACTACAGCGAAAGCGACCAAGCGCGCGGTCAATCTCAGCCTGAATGCCAAGGTCCTGGACCGCGCACGGGAACTCGGCATGAACCTCTCAGCCACGGTGGATGGCTTGCTGGCCGAAGAGGTCAACAAACGCTACTGGCAGCAGTGGAACGAAGAGAACAAGGAAGCCATCGCGCACTACAACGCCCGCGTCGAACGCGAAGGCCTGCCTCTGGCGCGTTACCGTACCTTCATGAAAGAAGGTTGATGGCTCGCTTCGATGTGTACGCCAACCCCGTGGCGGCCGAACGCAAGCACACGCCCTACTTACTGGATGTTCAAAACGACTACATCGACGACTTGTCGACCCGGGTGGTGATACCCCTGAGGCGCGAAGCAGCTTTCGGCCCGCGCCCTCAGAAGCTGAATCCACTGGTTCAAGTGGGCAACGACGCCGTGGTGCTGGACACGGCCGCCATCGGTGCTGTGCCGCAGACCGAGTTGCGCAAGACGGTGGCTGATCTGGGCAGCGTGCGCGCTGTGATCCAGGAAGCCATGGACACCCTCTTCGGATCCTATTGAGTGACCCACGTGACCAGCGTCCACCACCCCTACGAAGACCTGATGCGCCACGTGCGCGAAAACGGCGTGGCCAAAGGCGACCGCACCGGCACCGGCACCACCAGCGTGTTCGGCCACCAGATGCGTTTCGACCTGGCGCAGGGTTTCCCGCTCATCACCACCAAACGCGTGTTCTGGAAAGCCGTCGTGCTGGAACTGCTGTGGTTCCTGCGCGGCGACAGCAACGCGAAGTGGTTGCAGGAACGCGGCGTCAGCATCTGGGACGAATGGGCCGCACCCGACGGCGAGCTGGGCCCGGTCTACGGCGTGCAGTGGCGCAGTTGGCCCACGCCATCCTTGGAAAACGCTCACGGCCACATCGACCAGATCGCCGAAGTTGTCAGACAACTAAAGACCAACCCCGACAGCCGGCGCATCATCGTCAGCGCCTGGAACGTGGCCGATCTGCCGAAGATGGCGCTGATGCCCTGCCACGCCTTTTTCCAGTTCTACGTGGCACCGGCCCGGATCGAGGACGGAGCGAGCGGCCGCGCCAAGCTCAGTTGTCAGCTTTACCAGCGCAGCGCCGACATCTTTTTTTTTGTCGACCGTGGACGATTTGTTCACCCCCTTCCCGTCAAGACCTTTTTTTGATAGTCTTGTTTTTATTCCGCCCACCAATCCGATTTTTTGTACGCCATTAAATAGACCACTTTGCGAGCTATGGAACTCCATGACGGCATCGATGAGCAAGGCGTTCGCGTCTGCCTTTTCCTGGACTCCTCGGAACGCGTGGTGGTTCTTCCTACGGACTACATCCGGGCCCTTTCGCTATCGGCGCGCAGGTATGCCCCGGGGACCCTTGCGCTGTATGCGCTTCGCCTACGGGTGCTCTGCCAGTTCCTAGAGGACCACCGTGTCTTTGGCGCACTCCCCGTCGACGCGGCGCTTAGGG
>JANMZP010000133.1:0-18692 GCA_031383435.1 Betaproteobacteria bacterium
GACCGGCATGGGCATCGACACGCTGCTGGAGCAGGTGCTGCTGCAGGCCGAAGTGCTGGAGCTGAAGGCCGCAAAGCTTGCGCCTGCCAAGGGACTGGTCATTGAAGCCAAGCTCGACAAGGGCCGCGGCCCGGTGGCTACCATCCTGGTGCAAAGCGGCACGCTCAAACGGGGTGATGTGGTGCTGGCCGGTTCCACCTACGGCCGCGTGCGCGCCATGCTCGACGAAGACGGCAAGACCATCAAGACGGCGGGGCCCTCGTTCCCGGTCGAGATCCAGGGCCTGACCGAAGTGCCGCAGGCCGGTGACGAGTTCATGGTGCTGAACGACGAGCGCCGTGCGCGCGAAATCGCCACCTTCCGCCAGGGCAAGTACCGCGAAGTGACGCTGAACCGCCGCCAGGCTGCGAAGCTGGAAGGCATGTTCGAGAACATGGGCGAGGGCGCAGCACAAACGCTGTCGCTGATCGTCAAGGCCGACGTGCAAGGCTCGCAAGAAGCCCTGGCGCAGAGCCTGCTCAAGCTGTCGACACCCGAGGTCAAGGTGCAGATCGTGCACGCGGCCGTCGGCGGCATCAGCGAGAGCGACATCAACCTGGCCATCGCCAGCAAGGCCGTCATCATCGGCTTCAATGTGCGGGCCGATGCCGGCGCGCGCAAGCTGGCCGAAGGCAACGGCGTCGACATCAAGTACTACAACATCATTTACGACGCGGTCGACGAGATCAAGGCAGCGATGGGTGGCATGTTGCCGCCGGAGCAGCGCGAGGAAATCATCGGCACCGCCGAGATCCGCACGGTGTTTGTGGCCAGCAAGATCGGCACGGTGGCGGGTTGCATGATCACCGCCGGCCAGGTCATCCGCAATTCGCGCTTCCGCCTGTTGCGCGAGAACACGGTGATCTACACCGGCGAAGTCGAATCGGTGAAGCGCCTGAAGGACGACGTACGCGAGGTGTCGTCCGGCTTCGAGTGCGGCATCAAGTTGAAGAACTACAACGACATCAAGGAAGGCGATCAGTTGGAGTTCTTCGAGGTGAAGGAAGTCGCCCGGACGCTGTAAGGCGGATTTGCCCTCACCCGCAAACCCCGCCTCCGAAACGAGGCGGGGTTTGCACTTGATGGGCTCCACGACAAGTAGTCACCATGAAACACAAAAGAGCCATCCCCAACCGCAGCTTCCGCGTCGCTGACCAGATCCAGCGCGATGTGGCCCTGCTGATCCGCGATCTGAAAGATCCGCGCATCGGCATGGTCACGGTCAACAGCGTCCAGGTCACGCCCGACTACGCCCACGCCCAGGTCTACTTTTCGGTGATGGTTGGCGAACCCGAAGCGACGGCGGCTGCGCTGAACGAATCGGCGGGCTTCATTCGCAACGGCTTGTTCAAGAAGCTGGCCATCCACACGGTGCCGACGCTGCACTTCCATTTCGACAAGACCACCGAGCGCGCCGCCGACCTGTCGGCGCTGATCGCCAAGGCCAACAGCGTCAGGGCGAAGGAAGACTGAAGCCATGCGCGTCAAGGTTGTCCGCCGCCCGCTGCACGGGGTCTTGCTGCTCGACAAGCCGATCGGCTGGACGAGCAACGACGCCTTGCAGAAGGCCCGCGGCATCCTGCGCGCGGAAAAGGGCGGCCACACCGGCACGCTGGACCCGCTGGCCACCGGCCTGCTGCCGCTGTGCTTCGGCGCGGCCACCAAGTTTTCCCAGGTCAGCCTGGACGCCGACAAGCGCTACACCGCCACGCTGAAGCTGGGCCAGCGCACGACCACCGGCGACCGCGAGGGCGAGGTCATCGAAGAGCGACCGGTTCACACCGACCGCGGGGCGGTTGAAGCGGCCTGCCGCGCGATGACCGGTGCCATCGAACAATTGCCACCGATGTATTCGGCGCTGAAGCACGACGGCAAGGCGCTCTACGACTACGCGCGCGCCGGCATCGAGATCGACAGACCCAAACGCGCGGTGACGATTCACCAGATCGACATCCTGTCCTGGCAGGATGCTGAATTGGTGATCGACGTGGCCTGCACCAAGGGCACCTACATCCGCACGCTGGCCGAGGACATCGGCGCGCTGTTGGGTTGCGGCGCGCACCTGGGTGGCTTGCGCCGCACCGGCAGCGGCACCTTGAACTTGGACCGCGCCATCACCATCGAAGCCTTGCAGGCACTGACCGAAGCCGAACGCGACGCGCTGATCCAGCCCGCCGACGTGCTGGTGGCCGCATGGCCCGAAGTTCGCTTGCCCGATGACGAGGCCGGGCGCTTCCTGTGCGGCTTGCGCCGCCGGGTGGCACTGGCCGACGCCTTGGCGGTGCGCGTCTACCGCCAAGGCCCGGTGCCCGAAGACCCGGGCGCAGCACCCACGCGGGCCTTTCTTGGCACCGCCCACATCACCGCAGGCGAATTGATCGCTGACCGCCTGCTGAGCCCGATTGAAATTCAGGAAGTTCAGGACCTACCGACATGACACCAAGAGCCATCCGCAACGTTGCCATCATCGCCCACGTCGACCACGGCAAAACCACCATGGTCGACCAGTTGCTGCGCCAGAGCGGCACCTTCGCCGAACACGAAAAAGTCGTCGACACCGTGATGGACAGCAACGCCATCGAACGCGAGCGCGGCATCACCATCCTGGCCAAGAATTGCGCGGTCAGCTGGCAGGGCACACACATCAACATCGTCGACACCCCGGGCCACGCGGACTTCGGCGGTGAAGTCGAACGCGCTTTGAGCATGGTCGACGGCGTGGTGCTGCTGATCGATGCGCAGGAAGGCCCGATGCCGCAGACGCGCTTTGTGACCAAGAAGGCGCTGGCGCTGGGCCTGAAGCCCATCGTCGTGGTCAACAAGGTCGACAAGCCAGGCTCCAAGCCGGATGCCGTGATCAATGCCGCTTTCGACCTCTTCGACAAGCTGGGTGCCAACGACGAACAGCTCGACTTTCCGGTGGTCTACGCCTCGGGCATCAACGGCTGGACGTCGCTGACCGAAGGTGCGCGCGGCGAGCAGTGGGGCCCCGACATGTCGGCCTTGTTCGACACCATCCTGAAGCACGTGCCGGCGCAACGCGGCGACCCGGACGCCCCGCTGCAGTTGCAGATTTCGGCGCTGGACTACTCCACCTTCGTCGGCCGCATCGGCGTGGGCCGCATCGGCCAGGGCACCATCAGGCCCGGCATGGAGGTGATGGTGATGGAAGGGCCGGACGGCAAGTCCACCAAGGGCCGCATCAACCAGGTGCTGACCTTCCAGGGTCTGGACCGCGTGCAGGCGACTGAAGCCGGCCCGGGCGACATCGTGCTGGTCAACGGCATCGAGGCCATCGGCATCGGTGTCACGGTGACCGACCCGATCAACCCCGCACCGCTGCCGATGCTGCAGGTGGACGAGCCCACGCTGACGATGAACTTTTGCGTCAACACCAGCCCGCTGGCCGGCCGCGAAGGCAAGTACGTCACCAGCCGCCAGATCTGGGACCGCCTGCAGAAAGAGCTGCAAAGCAACGTCGCGTTGCGCGTCAGCGAGACCAGCGAAGACGGCATCTTCGAGGTGATGGGCCGGGGCGAACTGCACCTGACCATCCTGCTGGAAAACATGCGCCGCGAGGGCTATGAATTGGCCGTCAGCAAGCCGCGCGTGGTCTTTCACGATGTGGATGGCGTGAAGCACGAGCCCATCGAACTGGTGACCGCCGACGTCGAGGAAACCCACCAGGGCGGCGTGATGCAAGCGCTGGGCGAGCGCAAGGGCGAACTGGTCAACATGGAACCGGACGGCCGCGGCCGTGTGCGCCTTGAGTACCGCATTCCGGCGCGCGGCCTGATCGGCTTCAGCAATGAATTCATGAACCTGACGCGCGGTTCGGGCCTGATCAGCAACATCTTCGACGGCTACGAAGCGCACAAGGGCGACATCGCCGGGCGCAAGAACGGCGTGCTGATCAGCATGGACGCGGGTGAAATCTTCACCTACGCGCTGGGCAAGCTGGACGACCGCGGCAGGATGTTCGTGAAGCCGAACGACCCGGTCTACGAAGGCATGATCGTCGGCATCCACAGCCGCGACAACGACCTCGTCGTCAACGCCACGCGCACCAAGCAGCTGACCAACTTCCGCGTCAGCGGCAAGGAAGACGCGATCAAGATCACGCCGCCCATCGACCTGACGCTGGAATACGGTGTCGAGTTCATCGAGGACGACGAGCTGGTCGAGATCACGCCCAAGAGCATTCGCGTGCGCAAGCGGTTCCTGACCGAGCACGAGCGCAAGCGCCAGGGCCGTCCGGTCAACAGCTGATCGGGCCCCCAAGCGCCAGCGCGCGGCTTGCCTGACATGACGCACCGTCAGGCGGTGTGGGTGACGGTGGCTGCCGCGCTGATGTGGAGCCTGGCCGGCGTGGTCACCCGCCAACTCGAAGCCGCGCGCGGCTTCGAAACCACCTTCTGGCGCAGCACCTTCAGCGCCACCGCGCTGGTGCTGTTGCTCAGCGCCTGGCGCGGGCCGGCCGAGTTGCGCCGCGTCTTGTTCCAGGGCGGCCGCGCGCTGTGGTTGTCGGGCCTGTGCTGGGCGGTGATGTTCACCGCCTTCATGCTGGCCCTGACTTTGACCAGCGTGGCCAACGTGCTGGTGACCATGGCACTCGGGCCTCTGATGACGGCGCTGGGCGCGCGTGCCGTGCTGGGCCACCAATTGGCCCCACGAACCTGGGGTGCCATCGCGCTGGCCGGCCTGGGCATCGCCTGGATGTACGGCCATGCGGTGCAGGCCGGCGATGCCCGCCAGTTGCTGGGCACCGCCGTCGCCCTGTGCGTGCCGGTGGCCGTGGCCGTCAACTGGACGCTGCTGCAGCACCTGAAATCGCGGCGCAGCCCGCCCGACATGCTGGGCGCGGTGCTCATCGGCTCGCTGCTGTCGGCGGCCGTGATGCTGCCGCTGGCCTTGCCGCTCGCGGCGTCAGCGCATGACCTGACTTGGCTGGCGCTGCTGGGCACCGTGCAATTGGCGATACCGTGTTTGATGGCTGTGGCCGCCGCGCGCGTGCTCAGCGCGCCCGAAATTGCCTTGCTGGGTTTGCTGGAAGTGGTCTTCGGCGTGCTGTGGGCCTGGCTGGGCGCGAACGAGGCACCCTCTGCAGCCGTGCTGGGCGGCGGCGCGCTGGTGCTGCTGGCGCTGGCCGGCAACGAGCTGCTCGGGCTGCGTCGCGCCGGCTGAGCGGTTCCAGGGAACTCTAGGGGACTCCCCCGAGCCGGACGCGGCGGGGCCCGGCCTAGCATCGGTTCGCCCGCAGCGCCCCCGCTGCGCGGCCGCTGTGGGGACCCTGCGCATGAAGCAACTGTCTGGCCTGGACGCCACCTTTCTGTTCCTTGAAACGCCCGAGATGCCCATGCACGTGGGCGCCCTGCATGTCTTCGAGCTGCCGGCCGGCTACAAGGGCAAGTTCATCACCGTGCTGCGCCAGCACGTGGCCTCGCGCCTGCCGGTGCTGATGCCGCTGCGCCGCAAGGTCTGGTGGATGCCGCTGAACCTGGCCAATCCGGCCTGGGTCGATGCCGAGCCTGACCTGAAGCAGCACATCGTCGAAATCAAGCTGCCCAAAGTGAACGGACAGGCTGCGGGCATGCCCGAACTCGAAGCGGCGGTGTCCAAGCTGCATCCGGTGCTGCTGGACCGCAAGAAGCCGCTGTGGAAGTTCCACGTCTTCGAAGGCCTGGCGCCGTCCCCCGAAGGCCGCAAGCGCGTGGCGATGTACACGCAGCTGCACCACGCGGCGGTGGATGGCCAGGCGGCGGTGGCACTGGCCAACGCGCTGCTGGACGTGACGGCGGTGCCGCGCACCATCGAGATCACGCCATCGAAACGGCCCAAGACCTTCAGGCTGGAGATGACCGAGATGCTGCGCGGCGTGCTGGGCAACCAGGCGCAGAAAGTGGCCGAGATCGTGCGCAACCTGCCCAGCACCGTGGGCACGCTGAAGAACGCGGCCGGCAAGGCGGTGTCGACCTCGTCGCTGCTGACGGGCAGAAAGGGGCCCAGCAACCTGACACTGGCGCCACGCACGCCGCTGAACCTTTCGGTGACCACCGGGCGCGCCTTCGCCAGCGTCACGGTTTCGCTGCCCGAACTGAAGGAGCTGGGCCGCGCCCACGAGGCCACCATCAACGACATGGTGCTGATGCTGTGCAGCAGCGCGCTGCGCCGCTACTACGCCAAGCGCAAGCTGCTGCCGCGCAAGAGCCTGATCGCGGCGGTGCCGATTTCGCTGCGCGCCAAGGGCGACACCACGGCCGACAACCAGGCTTCGATGAGCTTCATCAGTCTGGGCACGAATGTGTCGGATCCGAAGAAGCGGCTGGCCCACATCAAGGCCGCCTCCAACGCCATGAAGTCCAGCATGGGCAGCTTGAAAAGCATCCTGCCGACCGACTTCCCGTCGCTGGGCGTGCCCTGGCTGATTGAAGCCGCCACCGCGCTCTACGGCAAGGCCAAGGTGGCGGACCGCATCCCGCAGGTGGCCAACGTCGTGATCAGCAACGTGCCCGGGCCACCGCTGCCGCTGTACATGGCCGGCGCGCGAATGGTCACCAACTACCCCACGTCGATCATCGTGCACGGCATGGCGCTGAACATCACGGTGCAGAGCTACGACAAGAGCCTGGACTTCGGCCTGATGGCCGACGCGCAGGCCATGCCCGATGTGCGCGAACTGGCCGATGCCATTGCCATCGCCTTCGACGACCTGCGCGCCCTGACCCGGCCCGACGAGCCCGAGACCGACGAGGCGGCGGCAGAAGGCATCGTCAGCCGGACCACGAAACGGCTGGCCAGCGGCTTCACCGACGCCGTCACCGGTGCCATGACCGGCATGGTGGGCAAGGCGGCTGCGGCGGCCGTGAAAAGCGCAACGACCCTGACAGGCGCGACTAGGGCGGCCGCTCCAAAGCCGCGACGCCGCGCTGGCTAATATCGGCGGATGATTTTTTCCTCGCGCCGCCGGGCGCGTGGCCCTGCAGCGGCCCCGCACAGCCCCGAGACTTCGACCGCCTCGACCGCCTCACCCCCCCGGACACCGCACCTGCTGTCGCACGCGGACGTCACCGCCCCCAGTGCCTGGCTGATGATGCTGGAGGCCCGTGCGCCCTGGGAATATGCCGCCATGCTGGCCGCCGCGCCGTGGCTGAACAAGCTGCCGATGGGCGACGGCCACCCGGTCATCGTGTTCCCCGGCCTGGGTGCTTCCGACATGACGACGGTGCCCTTGCGCAATTTCCTGCGTGACCGCGGCTACACGCCTTACCCCTGGCACCAGGGCTTCAACTTCGGCCCCAAGCACGGCGTGCTGGACCGCTGCCGCCAACAGCTGCTGCAGGTGGCCGCGAAACACCGCCAGCGCGTCAGCCTGATCGGCTGGAGCCTGGGCGGCGTCTACGCCCGCGAGATCGCCAAGGAACAGCCCGAGCACACGCGCTGCGTCATCACGCTGGGCACGCCGTTCACCGGCCACCCGCGTGCCACCAACGCCTGGCGCCTCTACGAAATGGTCAGCGGCCAGGCGGTGCAAGACAACGCCGCGCTGATTGAACAAATCCGCGAAGCGCCGGCCTGCCCGACGACGTCGATCTACAGCAAGACCGACGGCATCGTGGCCTGGCAGTGCAGCATCAACCCGGCAGCGCCGCACACCGAGAACATCGAGGTCCACGCCAGCCACATCGGCATGGGCATGAACCCGCTGGCCCTGTACGCGGTGGCCGACCGGCTGGCTCAGGACCCGCACGACTGGCAGCGTTTCGACGTGAAGGGCGCGCGGCGCTGGTTCTACAAGGTCACCCACCATTCGCCGTTGCAGGCTGCGATGCAGGCCGGCAAGCGGGGCTGAGCCACGATGCAGATCGCAGCGAACGGCCTGGGCATCGAAGTGGACGACCAGGGCCCGGCCAACGGTGAGCCGCTGCTGTTGATCATGGGCCTGGGCATGCAGCTGGTGGCCTGGCCGCAAGAGCTGGTGCAGTTGCTGATCACGCGCGGCTTTCGCGTGCTGCGCATGGACAACCGCGACGCCGGCCTGAGCGCCGGCTTCGACCACCTGGGCAAGCCCGCTGTGGCCGCCGCCGCCCTGCGCTACACCCTGCGCCTGCCGGTGGCCGCGCCCTACACGCTGGGCGACATGGCCAAAGACGCGGTGGGCGTGCTCGACGCGCTGGGCATCCAGCGCGCGCACATCTGCGGCGCGTCGCTCGGCGGCATGGTGGCGCAGCACGTGGCGGCCGACCACGCCCAGCGCGTGAAGAGCCTGACGCTGATCATGACCACCACCGGCGCGCGCCGCCTGCCGCAGCCGCCCCTGCGCGTGCGCGGTGCGCTGTTGTCACGGCCGAAAGGGCGCGACACCGAGTCCATCGTGGCCCACCTGGAAGGCCTGCTGGCGTTGATCGGCAGCCCGGCCTATCCACCCGACGCGCAGCAACTGCGCACGCGTTTGCGCAGCGCCACCGAGCGGGCTTTCCGCCCCGCCGGCACCGCGCGGCAGCTGATGGCGGTGGCCGCCGACGGCGACCGCACGCCGCTGCTGGCGCGCATTGGCGCGCCCACCCGGGTCATCCATGGCGAGTCCGACCTGCTGGTGCCGGTGGCCGCCGGGCGCGACCTGGCGGCGCGCATCGCCGGGGCCGAGTCCGACTTCATCGCCGGGATGGGCCACGACCTGCCGCAGCAACTGCTGCCGCGCCTGGCCGACGGCATCACGCAGAACGCGCGCCGAGCGGGTTGAATTTCGCTGTCGGTCGCGGCCGTTGAAGGCCGTTCGGGGCCCATCATCCGCCGCGCAGTGGCGGTACAGGGAGTTGATCGATGACCTGGACAAGATCCTCAGCGAAGTGGTGGCCGAGGCGCAAGCCATCGAGTACCGGGCCTTCGGGCAGTCACTGCGCGAGATGGCCTTGCTGGAAGCCACGATGCAGACGGTGGCCGAAGCGGGTCGGCGCGTGTTGCAGCGTTTGGCGCAGGGCCGTGACGGCCAGCGTGCGGGCTGAGCAGGGGCTGGGCGCGGACCGAACGCGGACCGGGCGTGTCAGCGGCCACTGCACAATCCATCCGATCTGTTTTTAACCTGGCTTTTTCAGTTTGCTGCCGCACCCCGAACCCGCCATGCCCGAGCCCCAACCCAACGACGCGTACGGCATGCGCCTGGCGCTGGACCAGGCGCAGAACGCCTGGTTGGTGGGCGAGGTGCCGGTGGGCGCGGTGATCCTGCGCGACGGCAAGGTGGTGGCCACAGGCTACAACCGGCCCATCACCACGCACGACCCCACGGCGCATGCCGAAATCGTGGCCCTGCGACATGCCGCCACCTTGCTGGAAAACTACCGCCTGCCCGAGTGCGAGCTGTTCGTCACGCTGGAGCCCTGCGCGATGTGTGCGATGGCCCTGGTGCACGCCCGCTTCAAGCGCGTGGTGTTCGGTGCCAGCGACCCCAAGACCGGTGCCGCCGGCTCGGTGCTGAACCTGTTCGGCGAGACCCGCTTGAACCACCACACCCAGGCCGTGGGCGGCGTGCTGGCCGAACCCTGCGGTCAGTTGCTGCGTGACTTCTTCGCCCAGCGGCGGGCCCAACAACGGGGCGAGCGACTGGCCGCTGCAGCGTCCGCCGGTGGCGTCGACCCGGCCGATGTCGCCGGGTTCGCCGGGTTTGCCGATGCTGCCGAAACCATTCCCGTGGGTCTTGTCGTTGAACTGCCCGACGAGCCCTTGCTGCCCACCGAAAGCCGCCCCACCGCATGAGCACCCTGACCCCTTTGACGCTGTACACGCCGGCTGGCGTGGTGCCGCAAGCCGCAGCGCTGCGTCTGGCCGCCAAGCGCCTAATCGCGCTGGGCTTTGACGCGCAACTGGACGAGGCCGCGCTGGCCCGCAGCCAGCGCTTCGGTGGCGACGACGAGACCCGGCTGGCGGCGCTGCACCGCGTGGCGCGCGCCGCGCCTTCCGTCGCCATGGCCACGCGCGGCGGCTACGGTCTGACGCGGCTGCTCGACCGCATCGACTGGAAGCTGCTGGCCCGCAGCGTGAGGCAGGGCACGCGCTGGGTGGGCTACAGCGACCTCACCGCGCTGCAGATGGGCTTGCTGGCCCACACCGGTGCCGGCAGCTGGCACGGCCCGATGGCGCTGGACGACTTCAGCCGCAGCGAGGCCACGGGCGGTGTGGATGAAGTCACCCGCGACTGCTTCGCCGAGGCCATGGGCGGTGAACTGGAAGCGGTGGGCTTTCGCACCGAAGCCGGCTTCGACGGCGTGGGTGCGCGCGGCCTGCTGTGGGGCGGCAACCTGACGCTGTTGTGTTCGCTGCTGGGCACCAAACACTGGCCCGAAGTGAAGGGCGGCATCCTGTTTGTCGAAGACGTCAACGAGCATCCCTACCGCGTCGAACGCAACCTGTTGCAGTTGCATCAGGCCGGCGTGCTGGCGCGCCAGAAGGCCGTTGTACTGGGTGCCTTCAGCGCCTGGAAAGCCACCCCGCTGGACCGTGGCTACACGCTGAAGACCGCGGTGGCCCATCTGCGCAATGTGTTGAAGCCGCCGGTGCTGACCGGTTTGCCCTTCGGCCATGTGCCCACCAAAGTGACGCTGCCGGTGGGCCGGCGAGTCGAACTGCTGGTTGACGGGCGCAATGTGCTCATCGGCTGGTAGACCGGGAATCTCTGCAGCATTTGACCCACAGTCCGCAACCTAGAATGAATTTTTCTGGCGTCTTGCCCGGAGGCCGCATGCGCGGACCGATCTCAACACCGCGTGGCGTCGCCGCCAGCCTGCTGGCCGCTCTGGCAGCCCTGCTGCTGCTGGCCTGCGACAACAACCCCTGGCCGCATGACGCGGCCGCGTCGAACACCCTGTTCACGGCCGCCAAGGACAGCTCGCCGCGCCACCTGGACCCGACCGCGTCCTACTGGAGCAACGAGACCCCGTACACGCTGTCGATCTACGAGCCGCCCTATGGCTACCACTACCTCAAGCGGCCCATCGAAGTGATGGCCAAGACGGCGGTGGACGTGATCAAGCCGCGTTACCTGGACAAGAATGGCCAGCCGCTGCCCGACGACGCGCCCGCCGAAGCCGTGGCCGAAAGCGTGTACGACGTGCGCATCAAGCCCGGCATCCTGTACCAGCCGCACCCGGCTTTCGCGAAAGACGCGCAGGGTGCCTTCGTCTACCACCGGCTGAAGCCCGGTGAACTGGGCAGCCGGCGCACGCCGCTGGACTTCGAACAGCAGGGCACGCGCGAACTGGTGGCCGAAGACTTCGTCTACGCGCTGAAGCGCCACGCCACCACGCGCATCACCACGCCCATCTTCAGCACCTTCGCCGAGTACGTGGTGGGCTTGAAGGAATACGGTGTGCTGGTGAAGGCCGAAGACGCCAAGCTGCTGAAGGGCCTGGACAAGGCCAGCCTCGACAAGCCTTTCCTTGACTTTCGGCAATGGCCGCTGGCCGGTGCCAGCGCGCCGGAAAAGCACCTGCTGCGCATGCGCATCAAGGGCAAGTACCCGCAGTGGAGCTACTGGCTGACGCTGCCTTTCACTGCGCCCGTGCCCTGGGAGGTGGACGCCTTTTATGCCCAGCCCGGCATGGCCGAACACGACCTGACGCTGGACGCCTGGCCGGTGGGCACCGGGCCCTACATGATGGTCGAGACCGTCAAGGAACGCCGCATCGTGCTGGCGCGCAATCCCAACTACCGGGGCGAGCCGTACCCCTGCGAGGGCGCACCCGGAGACAAGGAAAACGGCCTGCTCGACGACTGCGGCAAGCGCACGCCTTTCATCGACCGCCTGGTCTTCAACGTGGAACGCGAGCAAGCCCCGCGCCGCGGCAAATTCCGTCAGGGCTTCTACGACATCGAAGTCTTCGAGCGCACCGACACCGGCATGGACTACCTGGTCGGCATGCAGGATTCCGAGACCGTGCGCAAGGAATACCTGGACAAGGGCTTCCGCCTGAACCGCGGGTCCGACGTCAACAGCTACTTCGTGGCCTTCAACATGCTGGACCCGGTGGTGGGCGACGGTGACAGCGCCGCATCGAAAGCGAAGAACCGCAAGCTGCGCCAGGCGCTGTCGATCGCCATCGATTGGGAAGAATGGTCGAAAGTCTTCCCAGAAGACGCCGGCTCGACGGCCATGAGCCCCTTGCCGCCGGGCATATTCGGTTCACGCGAAGACACGCCCGAAGGCATCAATCCGGTCACGCACACCCTGGTGGGCGGCATGCCGGTGCGGCGTTCCATTGCCGAAGCCAAGCGGCTGCTGGCCGAGGCCGGCTACCCGAACGGGCGCGACGCCAAGACCGGCAAACCGCTGGTCTTGAATTACGACTATTACGCCGCCCCGACGCCCGAGAACAAGCCGAAGATTGAATGGGTGGTGCGGCAGTTCGCCAAGATCGACGTGCAACTGGAAGTGCGCGCCACCGACAACAACCAGTTCCAGGACAAGGTGCGCAAAGGCAAGTACCAGGTGTTCTGGCTGGGCTGGAACGCCGATTACCCTGACGCCGAGAACTTCCTGTTCCTGCTGACCACAGCCGCCGGCAAAACCAAGTTCGACGGCGAGAACACGTCCAATTATTCCAATGCGGCTTTCGACAAATTGTTCGACCAGATGAAGGTGCTGGAAGACGGCCCGGCCAAGCAGGCGCTGATCGACCAGATGGTGACCATTTCCCGCGAAGACGCGCCGTGGACCATGGGCTACTACCCCTATGCGTCGGCGGCGGTGCAGCACTGGGTCTACAACTCGAAATCGGCCGTGCTGGTGCGCGACCAGGCGCGTTACCTGCGCATCGACCCCAAGGAACGCGTCGACCGCATGTCGACCTGGAACCGCGCCGTCTGGTGGCCGGTGGGGCTGGTGGTGCTGGCCGTTCTGGCCCTGTGGTGGGTGGGCCGGCGCAGTTTGAAATTGCGCGAGCGCACCAACGCGCGCGGCGAAGTGCTGGCGAGTTGATGAACGCACACCGACCATGCTGAATTACCTGACGCGTCGCTTCATCTATGCCGTGCTGGTGCTGCTGGGCGTGAACCTGGCCACCTTCATCCTCTTTTTCACCATCAACACGCCCGACGACATGGCGCGCCTGAACCTGGGCGGCAAGCGGGTGAACCAGGCCGCCATCGAGAAGTGGAAGGGCGAACGCGGCTACGACAAGCCGCTGTACGTCAACCCGCAGAAGCAAGGCCTCGAGCAAATCACCGAGACCATCTTCTGGGAGCGTTCGGTTTCGTTGTTCGCGCTGAAGTTCGGCCGCCCCGATTCAGAAAGCGCGGGCGACATCGGCACTGAGGTCGCCACACGAATGGGCGTGAGCCTGCAAATGGCGCTGCCGCTGTTCATCTTGCAGGTGCTGGCCAGCACGGCTTTCGCCTTGCTGCTGGCGATGTTCCGCAACACGCGGCTTGATTTCTGGGGTGTGGTCAGCTGCGTGTTGATGCTGTCGATCAGCAGCCTGTTCTACATCATCGTCGGGCAATATCTGTTCTCGCGCGTGTTCAAGCTGGCGCCTATTTCCGGCTATGCCCCGGGGCTGGACGCGATCAAGTTTCTGGTGCTGCCGATCGGCCTGTCTCTGCTGGCGCGCCTGGGCGGCGAGGCGCGTTTGTACCGCGCGATGTTCCTGGAAGAAATCGGCAAGGACTACGTTCGAACCGCCCGCGCCAAGGGCCTGTCTGAAGGCGCGGTGCTGTACCGCCACGTGTTGCGCAATGCGCTGATTCCCATCGTCACCAGCGCGGGCAGTTACCTGCCCTACGTGTTCCTGGGCAGCCTGGTTTTCGAAAGCTTCTTCGGCCTGCCCGGCCTGGGTGCTTACGTGATTGAGGCCATCAGCCGGCAAGACTTCGCCATCGTGCGCACCATGGTGTTTGTCGGCAGTCTGCTGTACATCGCCACCTATGTGCTCATCGACATCGTCTACACCTGGGTCGATCCCCGGGTCCGTCTGACTTGATCTGACCTGAGCCGCCCAAGCTGACCATGCCGAAATTCGTTGTGCTCTGGACCGACGGTGCCATCTGGCTGCTGATCGCTGCCCTCATCGCCTACACCTTCACGGTGCTGCGCAAACCGCAACTGGCCGCCAACTGGGCCAAGGTGTTTCGCGATGCGCCGGCCCTGGCGTCTTCACTGGTGCTGCTGCTGTGCCTGCTGCTCACCTTGCTGGACAGCGTGCACTTCCGGCCGCGTCTGCCGCCGGCACCGACGGCCACGGGCGCAGCCCAGGCCGAGCCGGCCTACGAATCGCGCACCCGGTCCTTGCTGGACCAGGCGCTGTGGGACTTGATCCAGGCGCGCGAATCGACCTACTCGCGGCCCTTGTCCTACCTCGGCTTCACCAAGGAATCGCTGATCGTGAACGGCGAAGTGCAGCGCGTCGCGCCGCGCCTGCAATTCGGCGGCAAACACCTGGCCGACCCTGAAACGCAGTGGCTAGGCGACGTGGCGGCCAAGGCCGGCCAGGGCCTGCTGCTGGGCGCAGGGGCTGCGGCGCTGCTCAGCGCTGCTTTGCTGCTGGCCATCTCGCGCGCCCAGCGTTTGCCGCTGGCCCAGGTCTGGGCTCAGGTTCGCGCGCGGTCCACAGCGGTACCCTGGCATGTTGCGCTGGCCACACTGTGGGTGCTGTGTCTGCTGGTCGGCCCGGCCACCGCCTTGTCCGGCCCCTACCACCTGCTGGGCACCGACCTGACCGGCAACGACGTGCTCTTCCAGTCCTTGAAAAGCATCCGCACCGCCTTCGTCATCGGCACGCTGGCCACCGTGGCCACGCTGCCATTGGCCGTCACGCTGGGTCTGCTGGCCGGCTACTTCAAGGGCTGGGTGGACGAGCTGATCCAGTACCTCTACACGGTGCTGTCGTCGGTGCCCAATGTGCTGTTGATCGCGGCTTGCGTGCTGATGGTGCAGGTCTTCCTCGACAAGAACCCCGACCTTTTCGAGACCGGTGCCGAGCGCGCCGACCTGAAGCTGTTCTTGCTGTGCGTGGTGCTGGGCGTCACCGGCTGGGCCGGCCTGTGCCGGCTGCTGCGCGGCGAAACCATGAAGCTGCGCGAGCTGGACTACGTGCAGGCGGCCAGCGCTTTCGGTGTCAGCCACACGCGCATCCTGGCGCGCCACATTTTCCCCAACGTGGCCCACCTGATGCTCATCGTCACGGTGCTGGAATTTTCTTCGCTGATCCTCTACGAAGCGGTGCTCAGCTACGTCGGCGTCGGTGTCGATCCGTCGATGAACAGCTTCGGCGGCATGATCAATCTGGCGCGCAAGGAAATGAGCCGCGACCCGGTGGTCTGGTGGTCTTTCGCGGCGGCCTTCGGTTTCATGGTCACGCTGGTGCTGGCCGCCAACCTGTTCGCCGATGGCGTGCGCGATGCGTTCGACCCGCGCGCGCGGGCCTTCAAGCGCCGCCGCGCTGCGCCAGCGCAAAAGGCGGCATAACCATGCTGAACATCGACAAGCTGCAAGTCGAACTCGACGCCGAAGCCGGCGTCGTTCGCGCCATCGACGGCCTGCGCCTGAGCATCGAACGCGGTGAAACCTTCGCGCTGGTCGGGGAGTCGGGCTGCGGCAAGAGCATGACGGCGCTGGCCCTGATGCGGCTGCTGCCCGAAAGCGGCGACGTCACCGCCGGCGAGATCACCATCGGCCACGGCAGTGACCGCATCGACGTGCTGGGCCTGCCCGAATCGCAGATGCGCGCCGTGCGCGGCGGTCGCATCGGCATGATCTTCCAGGAACCATCGACCAGCCTGAATCCGGTGATGAAGGTCGGCCAGCAGATCGTCGAAGCCATCGAGGCGCACACGCCGCTGCGGGGCGCCGATGCCCGCGCCAAGGCTGTCGAATGGCTGCGCCGTGTCGGCATACCCGAACCCGAACGGCGCATCGACGAGTACCCCTTCCGCATGAGCGGCGGCCAAAAGCAACGTGTGATGATTGCCATTGCACTGGCCGCCGAGCCCGATTTCCTGGTCGCCGACGAGCCGACCACCGCGCTGGACGTGACGATTCAGGCGCAGATCCTGGACCTGCTGAAGGACCTGCAGCGCGAACACCGGATGGGCCTGCTGCTGATCACCCACGACCTGGCCGTGGTCTCGGGCATGGCCCACCGCGTGGCGCTGATGTATGCCGGGCAGATCATCGAAGTCGCACCCGCCGCCGAATTCTTCGCCGCGCCCAAGCACCCCTACGCCCGCGCCTTGTTGCGTGCGCTGCCAGGCAGCGGCAACCGCAACGGCCCGCTGGAAGCCATCGCCGGCACCGTGCCGCCGCTGACGCAGCGCTTCAGCGGCTGTCGCTTCGCGCCGCGCTGCAGCCAGGTCATGCCGCACTGCGCCAGCACGCTGCCCGAACTGGCCGAGGTGGCTGCGCGCCACCAGGTGCGCTGCCTGCTCTACACGCCAGACGGGCTGTCCATTGCGGCAGCGCGGGCTCGCACCGAAGCGGTGGTGCCGGCTCCTGCGGCAGCAGCCCCGGCAGCGCCGCCCGCCGCCTCAGTCGCAGCGGCCAGCAGCCCGCTGCTCGACATCCAGGACTTGCGCGTGCGTTTCCCCGTCCGGGGCGGCCTGCTGCAACGCACCCAGGGCTACTTTGAAGCGGTGGGCGGTGTGTCCTTCCAGGTCGGCCACGGCGAAACGCTCGCGCTGGTGGGTGAATCGGGTTGCGGCAAAACCACCACTGGCAAAGCCATCGTGCAATTGCTGGGGCGGGTGGCCTCCATCGACGGCAAGGCTCTGCTGAGCGGCCGCAACCTGTTCGACATGGGCGCCAGTGAACTGCTCGCCGCGCGGCGCCAGGTGCAGATCATTTTCCAGGACCCTTTCGCGTCGCTGAACCCGCGCATGCGCGTCGCCGAAATCCTGGATGAAGGCCTGGCGGCGCTGCAGCCCGACCTGGCGTCGGCCGACCGCCTGGCGCGCATCCAGCGCCTGACCGACCAGGTCGGCCTACGCCGCGACGCACTCGGCCGCTACCCGCACGAATTTTCGGGTGGCCAGCGCCAGCGCATCGCCATCGCCCGCGCCCTGGCGGTCGAGCCGCGTTTGATCGTCTGCGACGAACCCACTTCAGCGCTGGACGTGTCGGTGCAGGCGCAAATCCTGAACCTGTTGCGTGACCTGCAGCGCGACCTCGGCGTGTCGTTTTTGTTCATCACCCACAACATCGGCGTCGTCGAATACATCGCCGACCGCGTGGCCGTGATGCGCGCCGGACGCATCGAAGAGCAGGGCGTTTGTGCGGACATCCTCGAGCGCCCAGGCACCGCTTACACGCGGACTTTGCTCGCCGCCGTGCCGCGCCTCTGACCACAGGCGGTGCCTACTGGCCGTCACTGTCATGCAGTGTTGCTGGGTACCAACGAGCGACCCCATCCTTTACCCAGGGTGCACCCCACGAATGAGCGTCGAACTCACTCGAAATATGCGTCCTAAATCATTGATATTGAATGATTTACTCGTGTAACTGAATTGAGCCCCGGTGTTGGAACGGCCCCTGAAGACCGCATAGGCAATCGTGATGACATGGGGGTAAAGAAGCGTTGCCACGACAATCCGGTTACACGTCCCCATGGCGGGACGGCTGGCCGTCATTGGCTGGCCCGCCAGCACCGCGGCGGGTGAATTGACCACGCAAACCTTCCTCACAGGAGTCCGATTCACATGTTCAAAAAATCCAAAGTCTGCTCTGGCGTTCTCGTCGCGCTGGGTGGTGCTCTTCTGGTCGGCGCTGCGCCGTCCTGGGCCCAGTCTTCCGAGCGCATCGAAGTCACCGGCTCGCGCATCAAGTCGGTGGGCAACACCTCCAGCAGCCCGATCAGTTCGGTCGGCAAAGCCGACATCGACACGACCCAGCCGGTCGCCGTTGAAGAACTGGTTCGCGGCCTGTCGGCGTCTTATCCCGCGATTGGGCCGGGCGTCAACAACGGCTCCAACGGCACCGCGCAGATCGACCTGCGCGGCCTGGGTGCCCAGCGCACCTTGGTCCTGTTCAACGGCAAGCGCTTTGTGCCGACACGTTTGGACGGCATCGTTGACACAAACAACGTGCCGGTTTCCTTGCTGGAGCGCATCGACATCGTCACCGGCGGTGCTTCGGCGGTCTATGGCGCTGACGCCATTTCCGGCGTCGTCAACTTCGTCACCAAGCGCAATTTCACTGGCGTTGAGGCCACCACGCTGTACAGCGTGTCGGAGCAGAACGACGCCAAGCGCTACAAGAACGACCTGACCTTGGGTGCCAACCTGGCTGACGGCCGCGGCAACGTGGTGCTCCACGTCGGCACCACGCGCACCCAGCCTCTGCGCCTGGCCGATCGACCCTACTCGGGCACGGTGATCAGTTCCGCTACCGGCAACCCTGGCGGCTTCTCGGGCACTTCGGCTCCTGGCGTCTTTTCGGGCATGCCGGCACCCATCAACGGCTCGCGTGTCATCGACGCGACCACCGGCTTGTTCCGGGCTGCTGTCACCTCGGGTCCGCCGGATGGCTACAACACCAACCCGCTGAATTACTTCGAGACGCCCCAAGTCCGCACGCAGGCCACTGCGCTGGGCCGGTTCTCGATCAATGAGTATGCCGAGGCCTACGCCGAAATTTTCTACACGCGTAGCAACGTCACGCTCAACCTGGCTCCTTC
>JANMZP010000146.1:0-35360 GCA_031383435.1 Betaproteobacteria bacterium
GCCGCCGAAGCGCTTGTTCGGCACGAAGGGGATGTCTTCGCCGGTGGCCCACACCGCGCTGTTGGTGGCGCTCTTGCGGCTGGAGCCGGTGCCGACCACGTCGCCCACGTAGGCGATCAGGTGGCCCTTCTTCTTCAGGTCCTCGATGAACTGCATCGGGCCGCGCTTGCCGTCTTCCTCGGGCTTGAAGGCCGCGCCGGCGCGGGTGTTCTTCAGCATCGCCAGGTAGTGCAGCGGGATGTCTGGGCGGCTCCAGGCGTCGGGCGCCGGGCTCAGGTCGTCGGTGTTGGTTTCGCCGGGCACCTTGAAGACAGTGACGGTGATCTTCTTGGGCACTTCGGGGCGGCTGGTGAACCACTCGGCGTCGGCCCAGCTCTGCATCACGGCTTGGGCGTGCGCGTTCCCGGCCTTGGCCTTCTCGGCCACGTCGTTGAAGAAGTCGAACATCAGCAGCGTCTTCTTCAGCGCTTCGGCGGCAACCGGCGCCACGGCCGCGTCGTCCAGCAGTTCGATCAGCGGGTGCACGTTGTAGCCGCCCACCATGGTGCCCAGCAGCTCGGTGGCCTTGGCTTTGCTGATCAGCGCCACGGCCAATTCACCGTGGGCCACGGCAGCCAGGAAGCTGGCCTTGACCAGCGCCGCGTCGTCCACGCCGGGCGGCACGCGGTGGGTCAGCAGGTCCATCAGGAAAGCGGTGTCTTCGGCACCGGGGGCCTTGATCAGTTCGATCAGCGCGGCCACTTGGGTGGCGTCCAGCGGCAGCGGCGGGATGCCGAGCGCGGCGCGTTCGGCGACATGTTGACGGTAGGCTTGCAGCATGGGGTGCTCCTTGTGGGCGGGGTGTCTGGGGTGGATGATGAACCGTCAGGCCTTCGGCACGATGACCTTCAGGCCCTTGTAGTAATCGCGGAAGAAACCGGCGTCGCGGGTGATCAGGCCGTCGCATTGCAGCAGGGCGTGCGCGCCGATCAGGAAATCGGCCACCACCCGTTCGCGCCGGCCGCCGCGGTCGCGGAAGCGGCGGTTCATCACCCCGGCGCGCACGGCTGCGGGTTCGTTGATGGCCAGGAAGCGGATGCCCATGGCGTTCAGCGTTTCCATGACATTGCTCGCCGTGTCCAGCATCAACTGCACCTCAGCGACCACGGCCTCGCAGACGACGACGTCCCCTTTGGCCAGTGCGTTGGACAGGGCGAACGACGAACTGCCGCCGTGGCTGTCATCAGCGGTCAGCACGTCGATCACGACGGATGAATCAAGGGCGATCACGCGCCGTCGTCTTCCGGTGGCAAATAAGGGTCACCCGGCGCGCGGCCGCGTATCGCGCGCATCGCTTCGTCGGTGCTCTTGAAGCCTTCAGCCAGCTTGAAGCGGCCCCGCAGGCGGCTCAAGGCGTCATCCACGTCCTTGCGCAAGATGATGCGCCCGTCGATGAGTTCGACAGTGAGCTTGCTGCCCTTGATCAGGCCCAGTGCATCGCGCACGGCCTTGGGCAGGGTGATCTGCCCGCGTTCAGCAACGGTTGCGTCCATGATGGGCATGCAGGTTTCTGCTTGAATCGGTATGCCTGAATTCTACATACTTCGGGTCAACCCGGGGGTCAAACGGCCGCAGCCAGCGGCAGGTTCAGCAGCAAATTCTGTGGCTTCATGCGCAGCATTTGCCCGCTGTTCGACATCAAGCCCAGGTAAACCGGCTTGCCCGCCACGTCGGCGCGCATCTCGGCCGGGTTCACAAAGTCCAGGCGGAATAGGCTGATCAGCCGTGACTGGCGTTCGGCTTGCACCTCTCGGCCTTCGTACAGGTCGTCCAGCAGCACGCTGGCCTCGGCGTCCAGGCCCAGATGCCAGCGCCACTGCGGGTCTTCAACCTTCTGCAGCGGCGCCACGCGCACCGCCACGCCCAGCAGGTGCTGCACCCAGGCTTGCATCAGCGCGGCCAGCGGTTTCAGCCCCGAGCGCGCGGCGGTCATCGTGAACTGAATGCCCGAGGCGATGTCACGCTGCACGGTGTGCGTCAGGTCCAGCAGCTGGCTGCTGCGGAAGTCGGGCTGGGCGGCGTCGGACCAGTAGCGCGGCGCGGTCTCATCGCCACCGTCCAGCACGCGCAATTGCAGCGGCTTGACGGGGGCTTGCGCCTGCGCCAGCAAGCGGCCCAGTTCGCCCAGGCCTTGCGTTTCCTGGGCCTGCGCCAGCGTGGCGTTGTCGGCGGCCAGCACGCGGCCTTGTTCGACGGTGATGCGCTGTGGGCGGAAGAACAGTTCGGCGGCGCGCCAGGCCAGCGCGTCGCTGTTGCCATCGGTTGTCAACAGGTGCTGGACGACGGCCTGCACCACACTGTCGATGAACAGCGGCGGCAGCGTGATGCGCCCGCTGCGGAACAGCCCCAGCAGCCAGCCTTCGAGGCTGCCGGCCTGCAGCAAACCGTCGCGCAGGGCCAGCACATGGCCGTAGCTTTCCTGCGCATCGGGGTCGCGCAGGGCCTGCAGTTCAGCCGGTGTCACCGGGCGCAGCGGGTCGGCCTGCAGCGCCCGGTGCAGGGCGCGTTCGGCCTTGCACGACTCTGCGACCAGCGCCAGTTCGGGCCGGGCCAGCCAATGGGCGATGTAGGCCGGCGCCGGCAGCAGCCAGCCCTTGTCGTTGGGCGTCAGATGGGCGTAGCCCGCTTCGGGCCAGATGTCTTGCATGCGGCAGATTGTGCGGTGCCCCGGCAGCGCGATTCACAGCGCGATTCACGGCGCCCTACACGGCGCCCTTAACGGCTCAGTCCACGGGTGCTGTCCACACCGCGTGCATCGCCTGGGCAAAGCCCGCCGCAGCCGGCGCGGCCAGGCGGTGCACGCCGCCCGCCACCACACGCTGCCCGGCCACCCAGACCTCGCTGAAAACCGGTGCGCCGGTGGCGAAGACCAGCGCGTCCAGCATGTGGCTGGCCGGCGCACCCAGCAGGCCGGACGCGCTGCCGTCCAGCACCAGGCAATCGGCCCGCGCGCCGACCTGCAAGCCCCACTGCGCGAACCCGGCGGCCGCCCCGCCGCCGCTGAGCACGCGCTCGAACAGGCGCGCCGCCGTGGCCGGCTGGGTGCCCGGGTCGGCCGCCACATTGCGCTGGCGCAGCGTCAGGCGCTGGCCGTATTCCAGCCAGCGCAGTTCCTCGGGCCAGTTGCGCGTGGCCTGGCTGTCCGAGCCGATGGCCAGCGGCACATCACTCTGCAACCACAGCGGCAAGTCGCACAGGCCGTCGCCCAGATTGGCCTCGGTGGCCGGGCACAGCACCACCCCCGCGCCACTGCGCATGACCGAGAACACCTCGCCGTCCAGCGCATGCGTGGCGTGCACCAGTTGCCAGCGCGCGTCCAGGCCGGCGTGTTCGGCCAGCCATTCAATGGGACGCAGGCCGGTGGCCACCTTGCATTCGGCCACTTCACGGGTCTGTTCGGCCACGTGGATGTGCAGCGGGCCACTGCTGGCCGCCGCCAGGGCCAGGATGCTTGCGGGCCGCGCGGCGCGCAGCGAATGCACCGCCACGCCGCAGTTCAGAAGGTGCCGGTGACCGTTGCCCATGCCCGCCCCACCTGCGCCCGCTCCCGCCCCCATTCCCGCGCCCACTCGCGCGCTGCCCAGGCTGCGTTGCAAGGCCAGCACCTGGTCCACCGTGGTGGCGAAGCGGCGTTGCTCGGGCCCCAGCGTGGGCTGGGTGAAACCGGCGCGTTCGTACAGCACCGGCAGCAACGTCAGACCGATGCCTACGGCCTGCGCCGCGGCCACCAGCGCGTGGGCCATTTCGGCCGGGTCGGCGTAGGGCCGGCCCTGTTCGTCGTGGTGCAGGTAGTGGAATTCACAGACCTGGGTGTAGCCGCCCAACAGCAGTTCGCCGTAGAGCTGGGTGGCCACGGCCTGCAGTTGCGCGGGGGTGATGCGCAGCGCCACGCCGTACATGCGCTCGCGCCAGCTCCAGAAGTCGTCGTGGGCGCTGTCGCGCCGCTCGGTGAGGCCGGCAAAGGCGCGCTGGAAAGCATGGCTGTGCGCGTTGACCAGGCCGGGCAGCACGGCACCGGGCAACACGGTGGCCTGGGGTGGCGCGGGCTGCCCGGCCTGAACATCACACCAATGGCCTTGGGCGTCAACGGCCAGCAGCACGCCTTCGGCCCAGCGCCCGTTGACCCAGGCGCGCGGGGCCCACAGCAGCCGCCCAGTTTCGGCTGCGTTCATGCCGATCGTGTTCATGCCGGCCCTGGTCCTGCCGGCCCCGTTCCTGCGGGCGGCCGCCAGTCCCGCATCGCCAGCACCAGCGCACGCAGCAGCGGGGTGACAGCGGCGGCGCGCGCTGCGTGCCAGCGGTAGGGCGGCATTTCGTCCATGTAGGCGCGCCAGCACATTTCGAGCTGTACGGTGTGCACGCCTTGCGCGGGCCGGCCGTATTGCCGCGTGATGTGGCCGCCCTTGAAGCGGCCGTCCAGCACATGGCTGTAGTCGCTTTGGGCATCGAACACCGCCGCCACCGCGGCGCGCAGCGTGGGCGCGCAACTGCGGCCATCCACCGTGCCCACGTTCATGTGCGGCAACCGGCCTTCGAAGAGCCACGGCAATTCACTCTGGATACTGTGCGCGTCGAACAGCACCACGTGGCCATGAGCGGCGCACAGGCGCGCGGCCTCGCCCTGCAAGGCGTCGTGGTAGGGCTGCCAGTAGACGGCCACACGGCGCTGGATTTCGCCTTCGTCGGGTGCCTGGCCCGCGCGGTAAATGGGCTCGCCGGTGAAGTGCTGCGTCGGGCACAGGCCGGTGTTGTTCTGGCCGGCGTACATCGGCGCGTTGGTCGGCGGGCGGTTCAGGTCGATCAGGTAGCGGCTGTGGCGCGGCACGATGAAGCTGGCCCCCAGGTCTTGCGCGAAGCCATACAGGCGGTCGAGAAACCAGTCGGTGTCTTCGACCTGCAGCGCGCGTTCGGTGTAGCGGTGTTGCTGATCGACGGGGACCAGCATGCCGACATGCGGGGCGCTGATCAGCAGCGGCGTGTTGCCCCGGTGCAGCGTGTGGGTGAGGGTGGGGGTGGGGGTGGGGGTGTCGTCCATGTTGCTCATGTCCATCCTATCGCTCGCCTTTCGACGCCACCGCAAACAACACGGCGGCATGGGTTGTGGCCGAAGCGGTAGGCCATCTCGCGCGGGTGCTCGGCGTCCCAGATGGCGAAGTCGGCGCGCTGGCCGGCTACCAGCGCGCCGCGGTCGCGCAGGCCCAGCGCGCGCGCTGCGTTCACCGTCACGCCGCGCCAGGCTTCTTCGGGCGTCAGGCGGAACAGCGTGCAGGCCATGTTCAGCATCAGCAGCAAGCTCAGGCAAGGCGAGCTGCCGGGGTTGTGGTCGCTGGCAATGGCGATGGGCACGCCGGCCGCCCGCAGTGCGGCCACCGGCGGCAACCTGGTTTCGCGCAAGAAGTAGTAAGCGCCGGGCAGCAGCACGGCCACCGTGCCGGCGGCGTGCATCGCGGCCACCCCACCGGCCGACAGGTGTTCCAGGTGGTCGCAGCTGAGCGCGCCGTAACGCGCCGCCAGCCCCGCGCCGCCCTGGTCGCTCAGCTGCTCGGCGTGCAGCTTCACCGGCAGGCCCAGCGCCTGCGCCGCCTGGAAGATGCGTTCGGTTTGCGCCGGCGTGAAGCCGATGGTGTCGCAGAAAGCATCCACCGCATCGACCAGGCCGGCGGCCTGTTGCGCGGCCAGCCAGGTGCAGGCTGCATCGATGTAGCCGTCGGCCCGCCCGGCGTATTCAGCCGGCAGGGCGTGCGCGGCCAGCGAGGTGGTGCGCACGGTCAGTGGCAGGTCGTCACCCAGCTGGCCCAGCCGCCGCGCAACGGCCAGGCAGCGCGCTTCGTCTGTTGCTGTCAGTCCATACCCCGACTTGATTTCGAGGGTCGTCACGCCCTCGGCCATCAGCGTGCGGGCGCGGCGCGCGGCGCTGTCGAACAACTGCGCGTCGCTGGCCGCGCGGGTGGCCGCCACTGTGCTGCGGATGCCGCCGCCGGTCTGCGCAATCTGTTCGTAGCTGGCACCTTGCAAGCGCCATTCGAATTCGGCCGCGCGGTCGCCGCCGTAAACCAGGTGGGTGTGGGCATCGATGAGGCCGGGCGTGATCAGCGCGCCTTGCAGGTCGTGTTCGGCGGTGTCGACGCTGGCGGCGGCGGTTGGCGGCAACTGGCCGTCCGGCCCGACCCAGGCGATGCGGTCGCCCTCGGTGCGCAGGGCACCGCGTTCGATCCAGCCCCAGCCCGAGGCATCGGCGAAAGTGGCCAGCCGCGCGTTGCGCCACAGCGTGGTCTGTGTGGGCGGCACAGCCGAGTCGTTCATCGCGCGCGCCAACTCAGCCACCAGGCGCGGGCATCGCCTTTCTGGCCTCGCACCTGCCAGCCCACGGGTTGGTCGGTGGCCAGCCACAGCAGCGTGCCGGCGGCCACCGGCATCAGCGCGCCGTCCAGTTCCAGGGTCAGCGCGTCAGCCGCGTACAGCCCCCGCCAGTTGGCGATGCCGCTGGCCCGGCTGCCGGCATAGGCGCGGCGCATGTCGCCCACGCCGCCTTCGTGCCGGACCATCAGATTCAGGTCCTGCGTCGGGCCGTCGACCAGGGTGCAAGCCGGTGCCGCAGCGCCCGCAAAGCGGTGCGGCGGGTCGCCGGCGCGCAGCGTCACGTCGCCATCGGGCAAGGCCAGCATGACGCCCGCACCGCTGACCACGGCGAACCAGCGCTCGGTGTCGGACCAGCTGGAAAAGTCGCCATCGGTTTCGATGCGGGCCACGCTGACGCGCAGCTGCCAACCGTCAGCGTCGGGCCAGGACAGCAGCGCCTGCGTGGTGCCGCCGCCATTGCGCCAGGGCTGCGGGGGCACGTCGGCCAGGCGCACGGCGTTCATGGTTGGAATTCGCCGTGCAGCGCGTACAGCGCGCCGGGGTGCACCAGCCGTGCCAGTGTGATGGGCGCACTGCGCGTGAAGGTGCGGCGCACGACGATCAGGCAGGCCGTGTCGGCCGCAATGCCCAGCAGCCGGGCTTCGCGCGCGGTGGCGCGGCCGGCTTCGATGCTGTACTGCGCCCGCCACAGCGCGGTGTGCTGGAACAGCCATTGCGTGGGCGTGGTCTGCGTGAAGTCGGCGGCACCATAACCGGGTGCGCAGGCAGGGTTCACATAGCGGTCTTCGCACTGCAGCGCCAGGCCGTTTTCGAAGTGGACGATCAGGGTGTGGAAGACCTTGCTACCCGCCGCCACACCCAACTGCGCGGCCAGCGCGGCCGGTGCGGCCTCCGTGCGCTGCAGGTGCACGGCGGCGTGGTGGCGGTGGCCGCGCGCTTCGATTTCTTCATGCAGGTCGCGCAGCGTGATCTGGCTGGAAACGCGGTGCAGCGGCGCTGCAAAGGTGCCCAGGCCCTGGCTGCGTTGCACCAGGCCTTCGGTCTGCAGTTCGCGCAAAGCGCGGTTCACCGTCATGCGGCTGACGCCGAATTCGGCCACCAGCGCGGCCTCGGACGGCATGCGCTGGCCGGGTGGCCACAGACCGCTTTTCAGGCCCGCCATCAGGTGCTGCTTGACCCGGGCGTAGGGCGCTTGCACCTGTGCTTGTGCCTGTGACAGTGCCCTTGCCATCGGGCTCGTTTCGGATGTCGCCATCGCGCCATCTTAGCGCTGGAAAATCCACTTGCCCAGACTTGTCTAGACAAGTACAGTGGGTTGCAACCGAAATTGAAATCGCCCGCCGGAGCGCCGCCATGACCGATCTGCCCACCGTGCAAATGGCTCTACAGCCCGCCGCCCAGCCCCGGCCGGTGCGCGCGCCGCGCGGGCCTGAAATCAGCTGCGCCAACTGGCTGATCGAAGCGGCCTACCGCATGTTGCAGAACAACCTCGACCCCGAGGTGGCCGAGAACCCCGACGCGCTGGTGGTCTACGGCGGCATCGGCAAGGCGGCGCGCAACTGGGACTGCTTCGAGGCGATCTGCAAGAGCCTGCTGGCGCTGCAGCCCGACGAAACCTTGCTGGTGCAAAGCGGCAAGCCGGTGGGCGTGTTCCGCACCCATCTCGACGCGCCGCGGGTGCTGATCGCCAACAGCAACCTGGTGCCCAAGTGGGCCACCTGGGAACACTTCGACGAACTCGACCGCAAGGGCCTGATGATGTACGGCCAGATGACGGCCGGCAGCTGGATCTACATCGGCAGCCAGGGCATCGTGCAGGGCACGTACGAGACCTTTGTTGAAGCCGGCAAGCAGCATTACGGTGGTGATTTGACCGGGCGTTGGTTTCTGACCGCCGGCCTGGGTGGCATGGGCGGTGCGCAGCCGCTGGCCGCCACTTTCGCGGGTGCCTGCAGCCTGAACATCGAATGCCAGCAAAGCCGCATCGATTTCCGCTTGCGCAGCCGTTATGTCGATGAGCAGGCTGCTGACCTGGACGATGCGCTGATCCGCATCGCGCGCCACACGGCCGCTGGCCAGGCGGTATCGATCGCGCTGCTGGGCAATGCCGCCGAGGTGCTGCCGGAACTGGTCAGGCGCGGCCGAAATGGGCAAATTCAGCCCGACCTGGTCACCGACCAGACCAGCGCCCACGATCTGGTCAACGGCTACCTGCCAGCGGGCTGGAGCGTCGAACGCTGGCGCGCCGCGCAGGCCGACCCGGACCAGCACGCCGCCCTGCGCGCCGCCGCCGCGCAAAGCTGCGCCGTGCACGTGCAGGCCATGCTCGATTTCCAGGCGCGCGGCGTGCCCACGGTGGACTACGGCAACAACATCCGCCAGGTCGCTTTCGACGCCGGCGTGACCCGCGCCTTCGACGTCCCGGGCTTCGTGCCGGCCTATGTGCGCCCGCTGTTCTGCCGCGGCCGCGGGCCCTTCCGCTGGGTGGCCCTGAGTGGCGACCCGGACGACATCCGCAAGACCGACGCGAAGATGAAAGCGCTGTTCCCGCAAGATGCCGCCTTGCACCGCTGGCTGGACATGGCCGCCGAGCGCATCGCGTTTCAGGGGCTGCCGGCGCGCATCTGCTGGATCGGCCTGGGCGAGCGCCAGCGCGCCGGGCTGGCCTTCAACGCGATGGTGAAAAGCGGCGAGCTGAAAGCGCCCATCGTCATCGGCCGCGACCACCTCGACAGCGGCAGCGTGGCCAGCCCCAACCGCGAAACCGAGGCCATGCTGGACGGCAGCGACGCGGTCAGCGACTGGCCGCTGCTGAACGCGCTGCTCAACACCGCCGGCGGTGCCACCTGGGTCAGCCTGCACCACGGCGGTGGCGTGGGCATGGGCTACAGCCAGCACAGTGGCGTGGTCATCGTTTGCGACGGGACGGATGAAGCCGCCACGCGCATCGACAGGGTGCTGTGGAACGACCCGGCCACGGGCGTGATGCGCCATGCCGACGCGGGCTACGCCGACGCGGTGGCCTGCGCCCGTGAACAGGGCCTGAACCTGCCGATGGTGGCCAAGGCGGTGCGCTGATGTTGCTGCGCCCGGGGCTGCTCACGCTGGACGAACTGCAGGCCGTCCACGGCGGCGCTGAAGTGGTGGTGCGCCCCCAGCCACTGCTGATCGACCCGGCTGCGCTCACCGGCATCCTGGCCAGCGCGGCCGTGGTGCGCCGCGCGGCCGAGGGCGATGCGCCGGTCTACGGCGTGAACACCGGCTTCGGCAAGCTGGCCAGCACGCGCATCAGCGAAGCCGACCTGGCCACGCTGCAACTCAATTTGATCCGCTCGCACGCCGTGGGCGTGGGCGAACCGCTGTCCGCGCCGGTGTTGCGGCTGATGCTGGCGATGAAGGCCGCCAGCCTGGCGCGCGGCCACAGTGGCGTGCGGCCGGTGGTCATCGACACGCTGCTGGCCGTGCACAACGCCGGCCTGGTGCCCTGCGTGCCCAGCCAGGGCAGCGTGGGGGCTTCGGGCGACCTGGCACCGCTGGCCCACATGACGCTGGCGCTGATGGGTGAAGGCGAGTTCGTGGTGGACAGCCGGCGCGTGCCGGCAGCGGCGCTGCTCGAACACCACGGCATCGCGCCGCTGGTGCTGTCGGCCAAGGAAGGCCTGGCGCTGATCAACGGCACGCAGACCAGCACCGCGCTGGCGCTGCACGCGCTGTTCAGCTTCGAACCGGTGCTGGAAGCCGCGCTGGTGGTGGGCGCGCTGACGGTGGACGCGGCGCGCGGCAGCGACGGCCCTTTCGACCCGCGCATCCACGCGCTGCGCGGTCAGCCGGGGCAGATCGACGTGGCCCGGTACTACCGCGAACTGCTGCGCGGCAGCGCCATTCGCGCATCTCATCAGGACGGCGACGACCGCGTGCAGGACCCCTACTGCCTGCGCTGCCAGCCCCAGGTTGTAGGGGCCTGCCTGGACCAGCTGCGCCATGCCGCGCGGGTGCTGCTGATCGAGGCCAACGCGGTCACCGACAACCCGTTGGTTTTTGCCGAAGACAACGCGATGGTTTCGGGTCCGGGTCTCCCGGAACGAAACGCGGTCCCCTTGGGGGGTAGCGACCGCAGGGAGCTTGGGGGCCAGATGGTCAGCGGTGGCAACTTCCACGCCGAGCCGGTGGCGCTGGCTGCCGACGCGATGGCCTGCGCCATCGCCGAGGTGGGGGCGATTGCCGAGCGCCGCATCGCCATGCTGATCGACGCCAGCGTGTCGCGCCTGCCGCCCTTTTTGACGCCCAACGCCGGCCTGAACAGCGGCTTCATGATCGCCCACGTGACGGCCGCCGCGCTGGCCAGCGAGAACAAGAGCCTGGCCCACCCGGCCAGCGTGGACAGCCTGCCGACCAGCGCCAACCAGGAAGACCACGTCAGCATGGCCACCTTCGCCGCGCGGCGGCTGCAGCCGATGATCGCCAACGTGGCGCACATCCTGGGCATCGAATGGCTGGCTGCCGCCCAGGGTATCGACTTCCTGCGCCCGCTGGTCTCGTCCGCCCCGCTGGAAGCCGCGCACGCCCTGTTGCGCGCGCAGTGCCCCGTGATGATGCAGGACCGCTACATCGCGCCCGACATCGAGGCGGCCAGCCGCGCGGTGCGTGACGGCTCGCTGGCGCGGGTCTTGCACCGATTGCACGACACCGCTGGCTTGCCCACACTCTGGTCGGCCGCCTGAACACGCTCTTGTTCCCACCACCCCCGAGGACGTCCATGAAGAACACCGCTGTCGGTATTGCCGCTTCCATCGCTGCCACCATCGCTGCTGCCCTGGCCTTTTCCGCCCACGCGCAAGAGACCAAAGTCGCGACATCTGTAGCGATAGGCATCTCAGGCTGGACCGGCTTTGCGCCCTTGACACTGGCCAAAGAATCCGGTCTGTTCAAGAAGCACGGCCTGGACGTCAGCATCAAGAAGATTCCGCAGAAAGACCGCCACCTGGCGATAGCCAGCGGCGACATCCAGTGCGCCGCCACCACGGTGGAAACCTGGGTCGCCTGGAACGCCGCTGGCGTGGCCACGACGCAGATCTTCCAGCTCGACAAGAGCTATGGGGCCGACGGCATGGTGGTCAAACCCGGCATCGGCAAGATCAGTGACCTGAAGGGCAAGACCGTGGCCGCTGACGCGCCGGGCACCGCGCCTTACTTCGGCCTGGCCTGGATGTTGAAGAAGAACGGCCTGTCCATCAAGGACGTGAAGGTGGTGAACCTGAGCCCGCAAGCCGCCGCCAACGCGATGATTGCCGGCACCGACGGTGTCGACGCCGCCATGACCTACGAGCCCTACCTGAGCGCGGTGCGCGCCAAGCCCGAGGCCGGCAAGATCATCGCCACCACGCTGGATTACCCGATGGTGATGGACACCTTCGGCTGCACGCCGAAATTCCTGACCGAGAACCCCAAGGCCGCGAAAGCGCTGGCCGATGCCTACTTTGACGCCGTCGATCTGATCAAGACCGACCCCAAGAAAAGCTTCGAGATCATGGGTGCCGACGTCAAGCAAAGCGGCGAGGCCTTCGAGAAAAGCCAGGCCTACCTGCGCTGGCAAGACCGCGCCGCGAACCAGAAATTCTTCGCCGGTGAACACGCCGCCTTCAGCAAGGAAGCGGCCGACCTGTTGTTGGAAGCCGGGATCATCAAGGCCATTCCTGACCTGACGAAACTGGCCGATACGCGCTTCATCAAGTAAGCCGGCATGAAGCCGCTGGTGGCCGTCGAGCCCGGCACGCGCATTGCGCTGGGCATCGGCTTCTTCGTGCTCTTCGTGGCCGTGTGGGCAGCGGCCACTTTCGGTGGCTTGGTCAGCAAGACCTTTCTGGCCGACCCGCTGACGATGGTCAAAAGCGGCTATGTCTTGCTGACCGAAATGGGCTTCGGCTACGACATTGCGTGGACCGTGTGGCGCGTGCTGGGCGGCTTCGTGCTGGCCAGCGCGCTGGCCCTGCCGCTGGGCGTTTTGATGGGGGCCTACAAGCCCATCGAAGCCTTCTTCGAGCCTTTCATCAGCTTCGCGCGCTACCTGCCGGCGAGTGCCTTCATCCCGCTGCTGATTCTGTGGGCCGGCATCGGCGAAGCGCAGAAGCTGGCGGTCATCTTCATTGGCAGTTTCTTCCAGCTGGTGCTGATGGTGGCGGTGACGGTGGGCAACACGCGGCGTGATCTGGTCGAAGCCGCCTACACACTGGGCGTCAGCGACGGCAGCCTGATCCGCCGCGTGCTGATCCCCGGCGCCGCGCCCGAAATCGCCGAGACCCTGCGCATGGTGCTGGGCTGGGCCTGGACCTATGTGATCGTGGCCGAGCTGATCGGCGCTTCCAGTGGCATCGGCCACATGATCACCGACAGCCAGGCTTTGCTGGCCACCGACCAGATCATCTTCGGCATCATTGTCATCGGGCTCATCGGCTTGCTCAGCGACCTGCTGTTCAAGTTTGCCAACCGGCGCTTTTTTCCGTGGGCACAACTGGGGCGTTAGCCCAGCGACAACATCACAAGCAGGGGGACTGGACCGTGACGAAACCGACTGAATCGGCTGCAGGCTACGACGCCGAGTTGCGTTTCGGCGTCGTGATGTACGGCGGCGTGTCGCTGGCCATCTATATCTACGGCGTCACCAACGAACTGTTCGAACTGGCCTGCGCCACACCGCGTGAAGGCCACGTGCTGGCGCTGCACGACGGCGAAGGCACGCGCGCCGTCTACGCCCGCCTGGCCCGCCTGGCCAGCGACCCGGCGCTGGTGCAGCGTTACGCGCAGGCCCTGCGCGGGCGCGACGGCGATGGCGACGCCAGCAGTGCCGCCCGGATGGAAGTGGCCGGCCCGCCGCTGCACGCCGCGCCGGTTGAGGTGTGGCAGGCGGACTGGGACGCGGGCGAGCGCACGCGCTTCGTCATCGACGTGATCGCCGGCACCTCGGCCGGCGGCATCAACGGCATCTACCTGGCCAAGGCGCTGGCCTTGGCGCAGCCGTTTTCAACGCTGCGCGACCTGTGGATCAACGAAGGGGACCTGGGCCGGTTGCTGAACGACGAACACGCCGCCGACGGCGTGGTGGGCGGCTTGCCGGCGCAGCCCGCCGGGCCGAAATCGCTGCTCAGCAGCGACCGCATGTACCGCAAGCTGCTCGACGCACTGGACAGCATGCAGGCCGCTGGCGGCGTGGCCGATTCACCGCTGGTCGAAGACCTGGATTTGTACGTGACCACCACCGACATCGCGGGCGCGCCGGTGCCGCTGCGCCTGTACGACAAGGTGGTGATGGAGCGGCGGCACAAGCAGCGCTTCCATTTCAGCTACCCCAGCCGGCTGGAAGGCCAGCCCGCCGGCCACGACTTCGCCGCCGGCAACCACGCCTTCCTGGCCTTCGCTGCGCGCTGCACCTCGTCGTTCCCCTTTGCTTTCGAGCCCATGCAGTTCAGCCGCGTGCCGCAGTTGGTGCCCAGCGTGGGCGCGAACACGCTGCCCAGCTGGAAGCCCTATTTCGACGCTTACGAGCCCAAGGTGCTGGCCCGCGACGACTGGGCCGAGCGGCCTTATGGCGACGGCGGCTACCTCGACAACAAGCCCTTCAGTTACGTGGTGGAAGCGCTGTCGCAGCGCTTCGGCGACGCACCGGCGCAGCGCAAGCTGCTCTATATCGAACCCGACCCGGAGCGGCTGGACGCCGTGCGCGGTGCCGACGCGCCGGTGCCCAACGCGCTGCGCAATGCGCTGGACGCCTTGTCAGCCATACCGCTGTCCGAGACCATCCGCGAAGACCTGCTGAACATCCTGCAACGCAACCGGCGCATCGAACGCGTTGAACGCCTGTTGCGCCTGAGCGAGCAAGACGTGGAAGGCGGTGTCGTGGGCGCGAGCGTGGGCGCGGGCGCGGGCGACGACGGCAGCGAAGCCCACCCCTTCGACCGCGTGCGCTGCGAGCCGGTCAAACCCGGCGACCCCGGCGAGGTGCCGCAATGGGCATCTTTGCCGCTGCAGCAGATGGTGCGCTACCACGGCAGCGGCTTCCTGCCCTACCGCCGCCTGCGCGTGTATGCCGTCACCGACTGGCTGGCCGCCCAACTGGCCGCCGCCTTCAAGATCGACCCCGATTCCGACCGCGGCTACGCGCTGCGCGCCGTGGTGCGCGCCTGGCGCGAGCAGCACTATGTCGACGACCCGTTGGCGGCGGCAGCGACAGCGGCACCGGCCGCTTCAGCAGCACTGCCACCGGCAGCCGCACCGGCACCGGCAGCGGCAGCCGACCCGCTGCCCGGCAGCGTGAACGCCTTCCTCGACGACCACGACCTGGACTACCGTGTGCGGCGCGGCGCGTTCCTGCTGCGCCGCATCGACCAGATCACGCGCCTGCTGGTGGCCCACCAGCGTGGGGCCTTGCCGGGCGACCGGTCCGAACTGGAAGCACTGATCGCCCGCAAGATGGCGCGCGTTTTCGGGGCCAGCAACCCGCTGCTGCAACCGGCCACCCTGGCGCCCACGCTGGGGGCACTGCGTGCGCTGAAGCGGGCCTTGCGCGCCAACCACCGCGCGCTGCAGGCCCAGCGCATGCGCTGCGCCCGGGGCCAGGCGGTGCCCAAGGCCATCACCAACGACCTGGAACTGCGCACTGAACTGGACCAGGTGCTGGCCCGCCTGATCGACGAGGACACCGCCGCCGAAGCGCCGGCCCTGCGCACCGTGGGCAGTGAGTTGCGCATCCCGATGCCGAACTTCGGTGCCTGGCTGCAAACCCGTTCGGCGGCGCACACGCTGCAAGACAGCGTGATGGACCGCGTCAACACCTGGCGGGCGGCGTCCTCGCAAGCCGGCCTGCCCACGCTGCGGATCTGGGCCCGCCTGACCGACGCGCTGCAGGGGCTGAGCCTGAAGCCCGACAAGCAGGACAGCAAGGTCGGCAACCCGGCGGTGCTGCAATTGCTGAACGCGCAATGGAACCTGATCGGCAGGCCGCATCTGGTGGCCCGGCTGCGCCCCAAGGCCAAGGCGATCGACAACGAGACCCGCCTGTGGCGGGCGGTGCTGGCCGTGTCGCCAGTGGCGGCCGACCACGCGCTGCTGGCCGACGGCCAGCCTGAGCAGGCCGCCATGGGCACCTTGCTGCGCGAACTGCTGGGCGAGTACTACCTGAGCTTCGACGCCTACGACCAGACCCGCTTCACCCTGTACTTCGACACCGCCACCGGCGAGCCGGCCGTCGTCGACGTGCTGCGGGTCAGCCCCGAAGACGCCACCAGCCTGCGACCGCGCGGGGTGGACCGGCAGACCCTGGCCGGCATCTCGGCCGGGCACTTCGGTGCCTTTCTGGACGAGCAATGGCGGCGCAACGACATCATGTGGGGCCGGCTGGACGGTGCCGAGCGGCTGATCCAGAGCGTGCTGCCCGGCGTGGATGCCGACACCGAGCGCGTGCGCGACGAACTGATCCGGCTGGCCCAGTCGGCCATCCTGCAGCACACCCTGCAGTCCACCGCAGCGGCCCAGCTCACGGGCCGCTTGCTGACCAGCCTGCAGCAGCCGGTGACCGATGCCGCGCAGCCACCCGTCCAGCCGCTGGAGGCCCTGCTGCTGGCCATTGGCGAGCCCGACAGCCCTGAACAACGGGGCCAGGTCGGCCGGTTGGCCGGGCAACTGGTGCCGGCTGCGCTGCAGGCCCTGCTGACGCCCTCGGCCTTGCGCTTTTACGCCGGCAACCAGCGCACCTTCAACCCCAAGCCGGCGACCGACCCGCTGATGCGCCAGGCGGCCCGCGCCATCACCATCACCGGCCATGTGGTGGACGGACTGGCCACCGGTGAAGGCGGCACGCCCAAGCGGCTGGGCCGCTGGCTGATGCGCCTGGGTCACGCGCTGCAGGCGGCGGTGGCCGTGGCCTTGCCGGGCGTGGGCATGCCGCTGGCGCGCCAGGTGTTCCAGTGGTTGTACGGGCTGGAAGTGCTGCTGCTGGTGGCGGCCATTCCTTTCGGCGACCCGGGGCTGCGCGCGCTGGCCATCGTGTTGCTGGTGGTCACCGCCGGGGCGCACGTCGCCTTGCTGGTGCTGCGCGACTGGCTGGCCGACCGCGGCTGGCCGTGGTGGCTGGCCTGGCTGGGTGGTGCCTTCGGCGTGGTCTTGCTGGTCTTGTGCGCAGTGGGCGGCTTGGCGCTGTGGCACCACGGCCTGGACGCCGTGACGGCGCAGGCGCCAGGGCTGTCGATCGGGCTGTCTGTCGGGCTGTCGGCGGCATGAGCCTCGCCGCGGTCATCACCACCGCCACCCCCACTGCCACCACCCTGTCCAGCGCCGCACCGCTGCTGCAGGTGCGCGGCGTCGAACGCCGCTTCGGCAGCGCCGCGGCTGCCACGCTGGCCCTGCAGGCCACCGACCTGGACCTGGCCGAGAACGACTTCGTCACCATCCTGGGGCCCAGTGGCTGCGGCAAGAGCACGCTGTTGCGCATCGTCGCCGGGCTGGACCGGCAGACGGCCGGCGAGGTGTTGCTGGACGGCCGCCGCATCGAAGGCCCGGGTGCCGACCGCGGCATGGTCTTCCAGAGCTACACCCTGTTCCCCTGGCTGAGCGTGCTGGACAACGTCTGCTTCGGCTTGCGCGAGCGTGGTTTGCCACGTGATGAGCAGTTGGCCATCGCCCACGGCTTTCTGGCGCAGGTGGGCCTGAAGGGCTTCGCCGACCACCACCCGAAGCAGTTGTCGGGCGGCATGCAGCAGCGCACCGCGCTGGCCCGCGCGCTGGCCAACCGCCCGCGCATGCTGCTGATGGACGAGCCCTTCGGCGCACTGGACCACCAGACTCGCGAACTGATGCAGGAACTGCTGCTGGGCATCTGGGAGGCCGAGCGCACGACGGTGCTGTTCGTCACCCACGACATCGACGAGGCCATCTTCATGGGCAGCCGCGTGGTGGTGATGAGCGCTCGGCCGGGCCGCATCAAGCTGGACCGTTGCATAGCCCTGCCCCACCCGCGCCACTACGGCATGAAAACCACGCCCGTGTTCAGCGCACTGAAGGCCGAGCTGACCGAGGCCGTGCGCGCCGAGGTGCTGGCGGCGCAGGCGGCGGCCCAGGCTGTGGTCTAGCCAACAGGCCAGGCCGTCGGGCCTGGTCTTCGGGCCTGGTCTTCGGGCCTGGTCATCGGGCCTGGTCTTCGGGCATTTGGGCCTTGCGACCCGGCGGCGCGTGGCGCTGCCACAGAATGTGGGCATGCCCTTGCTGCGCCCTTGTCTCTTCGTCCTGCTGTTGGCTGCTGTCTGCCCGTCGTGGGCCGCACCGCCGCCACCCGCCGCCGCCCCGCCGCTGGTGGTGGGCTCCAAGCGCTTCACCGAAAGCTATGTGCTGGGCGAGATCGTGCGCCGCACGCTGGCCGATGCGGGCGTGCCCACCGAACACAAAGCCGGCCTGGGCAACACCGGCATCCTGGAGCAGGCCCTGAGCAGTGGCGCGGTGGACGTCTACCCCGAATACACCGGCACCATCGTGCGCGAACTGCTGCACCGCGAGGGCAACCCCGGCCTGGCCGAGCTGAACACCTGGCTGGCCCCGCGCGGCCTGAAGGCGGCCGTGCCGCTGGGCTTCAACAACAGCTACGCGCTGGCCCTGCGCGAAGCCGACGCCCAGCAACTCGGTGTGCGCACGCTCAGCGACCTGAAGCGCCTGCCCGAAGGCTCGCTGATCCTGGGCCTGTCGCATGAATTCCAGGCCCGCGCCGACGGTTGGCCGGCGCTGCAAAAGGCTTATGGCCTGCCGCAAAAGCCCGGCCCTTCACTGGACCACGGGCTGGCCTACGAAGCCATACAGGCCGGCCAGGTCGACCTGATCGACATCTACGCCACGGACGCCAAGGTCGGCCGCTACAAGCTGCGCGTGCTGGTCGACGACCTGAACTTCTTCCCGCGCTATGACGCCGTGCTGCTGATGCGCGCGGCCGTCAACGTGCAGCCGCTGCAGGTGCTGGAAGGCCGCATCAACGGTGCCGCGATGATCGCGATGAACGCGCAGGTGGAACTGGACGGCCTGCCCTATGCCGAAGTGGCGCGGCGCTTCAAGGCCGGGGTGGCGGCGGGTGCGAGCGGGGCCGCTGGCGTGACCGCTGCCGGCAGTGCCGGTGGAGCCGGCGAACGCCCCGGCTTCGTTGCCCGCCTGTTCGCGCCCGACCTGTGGCGGCTGTGCGCGCAGCACCTGGGCTTGGTCTTCGGCTCGCTGCTGCTGGCGCTGGGCGTGGGCGTGCCGCTGGGCATCTGGGCCTGGCAGCGGCCGCGCCTGGCCGGCTGGGTGCTGGGCGCGGTGGGGGTGTTGCAGACCATCCCCTCGTTGGCGCTGCTGGCCTTCCTGATTGCGCTGGTCGGTGCCATCGGCACCGTGCCGGCGGTGATCGCGCTGTTCCTGTATGCGCTGCTGCCCATCGTGCGCAACACCCACGCCGGCCTGCAGGGCGTGCCAGCGGGCTTGTCGCAAGCGGCCACCGCGCTGGGTCTGACGGCGCGGCAAACGCTGTGGGCCGTGCAACTGCCGCTGGCCCGCCCCATGCTGTGGGCCGGCGTGAAGACGGCCGCCATCATCAACGTGGGCACGGCCACCATGGCCGCCTTCATCGGTGCCGGCGGCCTGGGCGAACGCATCGTGGCCGGCCTGGCCGTCAACGACAAGGCCACCATGCTGGCCGGTGCCTTGCCGGCGGCCCTGCTGGCGCTGCTGGTGCAGGGCGCGTTCGCCCTGATCGAGCGGGCCACGCAGCGCGGCAGCCCGCCCTGATCACCCCGTGGCCGCTGCGGCGACAATCAAGGGCTCAGGAGAGCCCGCACCGTGACCCACATCCTTCAGAACCTGCCCGCCGGCCAACGCGTCGGCATCGCCTTCTCAGGCGGCCTGGACACCAGTGCCGCCGTGCACTGGATGCGCGCCAAGGGTGCCATCCCCTGCGCCTACACCGCCAACCTGGGCCAGCCCGACGAGAGCGACTACGACGAAATCCCGCGCAAGGCCCTGGCCTACGGTGCCGAGATCGCCCGCCTCGTCGATTGCCGCGCGCAGTTGGTGGCCGAGGGCATCGCCGCCATCCAGTGCAGCGCTTTCCACATCAGCACCGGCGGCGCCACCTACTTCAACACCACGCCGCTGGGCCGTGCCGTCACCGGCACCAGCCTGGTGGTGGCCATGCGCGATGACGGCGTCAACATCTGGGGCGACGGCAGCACCTACAAGGGCAACGACATCGAGCGTTTCTACCGCTACGGTTTGCTGGCCAACCCGGCGCTGCAGGTCTACAAGCCCTGGCTCGACCAGCGCTTCATCGACGAGCTGGGCGGCCGCAAGGAGATGAGTGAATACCTCATCGCGGCCGGCTTCGACTACAAGATGTCGGTCGAAAAAGCCTACTCCACCGACAGCAACATACTGGGCGCCACGCACGAGGCCAAAGACCTCGAATTCCTGCACAGCGGCATGCACATCGTCAAACCCATCATGGGCGTGGCGTTCTGGCGCGACGAGGTGGCGGTGAAGGCCGAAACGGTGACCGTGCGCTTCGACGAAGGCGTGCCGGTGGCGCTGAACGGCCGCAGCTTCGCGTCGCAGGTCGAACTGTTCCTGGAAGCCAACGCCATCGGCGGCCGCCACGGCCTGGGCATGTGCGACCAGATCGAGAACCGCATCATCGAAGCCAAGAGCCGCGGCATCTACGAAGCCCCGGGCATGGCGCTGCTGCACACCGCCTATGAACGGCTGGTCACCGGCATCCACAACGAAGACAGCATCGGGCAGTACCGCGCCAATGGCCGCGTGCTGGGCAAGTTGCTGTATCAAGGTCGCTGGTTCGACCCGCAGTGCCTGATGCTGCGCGAAACGGCGCAGCGCTGGATCGCCCGCGCCATCACCGGTGAAGTCACGCTGGAACTGCGCCGTGGCAACGACTACTCGATCATGAACACCGAGAGCCCGAACCTGACCTACCACCCCGAGCGGCTGACCATGGAAAGCGGCGCTGGCGCGTTCACTCCAGCGGACCGCATCGGCCAGCTGACCCTGCGCAACCTGGACATCCAGGACACGCGCAGCAAGCTGGGCCTCTACAGCCAGGTCGGTCTGCTGGGCGGCAGCGAAGGCGCCATTCCGCTGTTGAACGCGCCAGAAAAGGGCTGAAACCGGCCCGTTGGGCGGGGTGGGGCGCAGGCCGCGCTCAAGTGTGAGGCCGGGCTTGCCGAAGACAAGGGTGGATGTGTGCTGGCGGTGCCAGCCCGTCCAGCCCTCTCATTTCGCCGAAGCACCCCGCCATGCACAAACCGAAGTGGCTCTATGAAGCCTTGCCCTGGATCTACGCCGGTGGCGGCTTGCTGGTCATGGCCTCGCTGCACAACACCCCGGGCTATCTGAGCGGGGGGCTGTTGATCGGCACAGGTCTGGTCGTGCGGCTGATGCGCCGGCGCTTCCGCCGCGAGACTGAACAGCATGTCGTGCTGGGTGTCTTGAACCTGCCCGCCAAGCTGCGGTGGAAGCCGGCGCTGCAAGTCGGCGACGACCTGCTGGACCTGCAGCATCGGCAGTTGTTCACGCTGAGCAATGAACTGATCACTGCGGTGGCGCGTCGCAGGCCGGACGCGGCCTTGCAGAGCCTGCTGCAGCAACTGCTGTCGCTGCTGCGCACCCACCATGACACCGAAGAACGCCTGGCCGCCGAGCACGGCCATCCGCTGGATGCCGAACACCGCCAGCACCATAACGCCTTGCTGGCCCGCGCCGTGCAGCAGCGCGAACGCTGCCGACAGGGTCAGATCGACATGGATGCGCTGGTGCGCTACATCGTGGTCGATGGTGTGGGCAGCCATGTCGCCAGCGAGGCGGCCGCGATCACCGTGGCCATGGCCGCGCCGGTGCACCACCGCGACAGCGCGCTCGTCTGAGGTCCGGCTGGCCGGGCCTGCAGCCGTTGTGCTGCGCCAGCGGTCGGCGGCTGAAGCGGCCCGGTCCAACCACGCCAAGTTGGCTGCGCCAGCCGGCTTTCACGCCGCTTTCGTGGCCCCAGCTGCCAGCGCAACGAAGGCCTGGGCCGGGCGGATCTGCCCCACCTCGATGCCGTTCCAGTTGCGCAGCACCAGGCGGCTGCATCCGTGCAGGAAGCTCGCATCGGCGTCCTCCAGGGGCAGCAGCTTTTCGATGACCGCAGCCATCACCACTTCACAGGCCCGGGCGGTGTTGCCGTCGTCCATCTTCAGCGCCACGCCCAGGCCCAACTCGGGCAACGCGGCGCAGTAGACGCCCTCGGCACCGACCTTGCAGAACACGCGGTGGCCCAGGCGCTCCATCACGCGGGTGTCGAAACGGCCGCTGCCGGCGACCATGAACGGGGCCGACGCAACCGCCGCCCGCAGGCGCCGGGCCGCTGCCGCGCGGCCCGCGCGCAAGCCTACGCCGGTGCCCACGCGGGCGAAGGCCAGCGCCAGGTTGCGCAAAGGGATCGCGAAGGTCGGGATGCTGCACCCGTCGGTGCCCACGGGCGTGTTGGCCAGGTCCCAGTCGGTGGCGGCTTGGAGCGCGGCGGTCACCTGGCGCATCACCGGGTGCTGCGGCTGCAGGTAGCCGCTGACGAAGTCGCGCCGGTCTTGCGCACCGGCCAGCATGCAACCCAGGCAGACGAAGCCGGCATGCTTGCCCGAGCAGTTGTTGTGCAGCGCGCTGGGCGTTTCGCCGGCCGCCGCCAGCGCCTTGATCGCGCCGTCGAAATAGGGCCAGTGGGTGCCGCATTCGAGCGCCGCCCCATCCAGCCCGGCCTTGGCCAGCAGGCTGGCGGCGGTCTGCACGTGGCGGGCCTCGCCACCGTGGCTGGCGCAGGCCAGGGCCAGCTCTTCATCGCTCAGGCCGAAGCGGTCGGCCGCACCGCTTTCCACCAGCGGCAAGGCCTGCAAGACCTTGACCGCCGAGCGCGGAAAGATCGGCCGGGTGATGTCGCCCAGGGCGGTGTGCACGGCACCATCGGCATCGACGATGGCCAGTGCGCCGCGGTGGCTGGATTCGACGGCGCTGCCGCGCAGCACGTCGACGAGGGTGGGGTTGTTGGGCATGCCAGGGACTTTATCGCGCGCCCCGTGGCGGGGCGGGGCAGCGGCTATCCTCTTCCCATGCCCGCCATCCTTTCGGTTGTTCCTGCGCCTGGTCCTTCGGTGATCCTGTCGATCCAGCAGATCGCCAAAACCTACGCCTCGGGCCACAGCGCCCTGCAGGGCATCGACCTCGACATCCGGCGCGGCGAGATCTTCGCCTTGCTGGGCCCCAACGGTGCGGGCAAGACCACCTTGATCGGCATCGTCTGCGGCATCGTCAGGGCCAGCAGCGGCAGCGTCACGGTCGACGGCCACGACATCGGCAAGGGCTACCGCGCCGCGCGCAGCCTGATCGGCCTGGTGCCGCAGGAACTGACCACCGATGCCTTCGAGACCGTCTGGAACACCGTGTCCTTCAGCCGCGGCCTGTTTGGCAAGGCACCGAAGCCGGCGCACATCGAACAGGTGCTGAAGTCGCTGTCGCTGTGGGACAAGAAGGACAGCATGCTGCGCCAGTTGTCGGGCGGCATGAAGCGCCGCGTGATGATCGCCAAGGCGCTGTCGCACGAACCCAAGCTGCTCTTTCTGGACGAGCCGACGGCCGGGGTCGACGTGGAACTGCGCCGCGACATGTGGCAACTGGTGCGCCAGTTGCGCGACACCGGGGTGACGGTGGTGCTGACCACGCACTACATCGAAGAGGCCGAAGAGATGGCCGACCGCATCGGCGTCATCACCAAGGGCCGCCTGATCCTGGTGGAAGACAAGGCCGAGCTGATGCGCAAGCTGGGCAAGAAGCAGTTGACCCTGCAGCTGGCCGCCCCGCTGACCGCCCTGCCGGCCGCGCTGGCCGGCCATGCGCAGGCGCTGGTGCTGGCCGCCGATGGCCTGGGCCTGACCTACACCTACGACACGCGCCAGGCCGCCGGGCAGGGCAGCGGCATCGCCGCCCTGCTGGCCGACCTGGCCGTGGCCGGCGTGGCCTACACCGACCTGCACACCTCGCAGTCTTCGCTGGAAGACATCTTCGTCAGCCTGGTGCACACCGAGGCCACCGCCGCATGAGCTTCAACCACCACGCCGTGCGGGCCATCTACGCCTTCGAGATGCACCGCACCTGGCGCACGCTGATGCAAAGCATCGTCTCGCCGGTGCTGTCGACCTCGCTGTACTTCATCGTCTTCGGGGCGGCCATCGGCTCGCGCATTCCGGAAATCGACGGCGTGCCCTACGGTGCCTTCATCGTGCCGGGGCTGATCATGCTGTCGCTGCTGACGCAGAGCGTGTCCAACGCCAGCTTCGGCATCTACTTTCCGCGTTTCAGCGGCACCATCTATGAACTGCTGTCGGCACCGGTGGCGCCGTTCGAAGTGGTGCTGGCCTATGTCGGCGCAGCCGCCAGCAAGAGCATCGTGTTGGGCCTGATCATCCTGGCCACCGCCGGTTTCTTCGTGCCGCTGCGCATCGAGCACCCGATGTGGATGCTGGTGTTCCTGGTGCTGACGGCCGTCACCTTCAGCCTGGTCGGTTTCATCATCGGTATCTGGGCCGACAACTTCGAAAAGCTGCAGGTCGTGCCGCTGCTGATCATCACACCCTTGACTTTCCTGGGTGGCAGCTTCTACAGCATCAACATGCTGCCGCCGTTCTGGCAGCAAGTGGCGCTGTTCAACCCGGTGGTCTATCTCGTCAGCGGCTTTCGCTGGGCGTTCTATGGCCAGGCCGATGTGGCCGTCGGCTGGAGTCTGCTGGCCACCGCCGCCTTCATGGCGCTGGCGCTGGGCATCGTGGCCTGGATCTTCCGCACCGGCTACCGGCTGAAGGCCTGAGCCCCGCACCGTTTTCAGGCGCTGTTGTCATGAGTGAAACCCAACTGCTGGGCGTTGATTTCACCTGCGCGCCCGGCCGCCGCAAGCCCATCACGGTGGCGCGCGGGCGGCGTGTCGGCGCGGTGCTGAAACTGGAACGGCTGGACGCGCTGCCCGCGCTGGCCGACTTCGAAGCGCTGCTGCGCGAAGCCGGCCCCTGGCTGGGCGCTTTCGACTTCCCGTTCGGCCTGCCGCGCGCCTTCGTGCAGTCGCTGGACTTGGGCGAGACCACCGACGCGGTGATCCAGGCAATCCACCGCCGCTGCCCGACGCGGATGGCCTTTCGCGCCCTGGTCGACACCTGGGGCAACGGCCAACCCAAGGGCCAGCGCCTGATCCACCGCGTGGCCGATGGCGCGATGCCCGGCCTCAGTTCCACCAGCCCGCTGCAGACCCGTTACGTGCCGGTCGGCTTCATGTACTACGAAGGCCTGTCGCGGCTGGTGGCCGCCGATGTGACGCTGCCCAGGATGCGCAGCGGTGACGCCGCCCGCGTGGCGCTGGAAGGCTACCCGGGCCTGCTGGCCTTCGAGCTGATCGGCCGGCGTTCCTACAAGAATTCGATCGAGCCCGACCGCCTGATTGCCCGCAAGGACATCGTCGACGCACTGGAGCAGGGCCGCACCCGCCTGGGCCTGCGCCTGAAGCTGAGCCACGCCCAGCGCGAGGCCCTGGTGGACGACGCCTCGGGCGACCGCCTGGACGCCGCGCTGTGCCTGCTGCAGGCCGGTTGGGCGTCGACGCAGCCTGATGCGGGCATGCCGGCGACGGTAGACGCAGTCGAGGGCTGGATCACAAGCGCCTGATTCGGTTTGCGCGATGCCGGTCTCTTCCCTTGATCGGTGGTTCCAGGCCCGCGGCTGGCAGCCCTTCGACTTCCAGCGCGAGGTCTGGGCCGCCATGGCCGCCGGCCGCAGCGGCCTGCTGCACGCCACCACCGGCAGCGGCAAGACCTACGCCGCCTGGCTGGGTGCCCTGCAGCGCGCGCCAGCGGGTGCAGGCCCCGGCCTGCAGGTGCTGTGGCTGACGCCGATGCGCGCGCTGGCCGCCGACACCGTGCGCGCGCTGCAGCAGCCGCTGGCCGAACTGCAACCCGGCTGGGCGGTGGGCCAGCGCACCGGCGACACGCCCAGCGCCGAACGCGCGCGGCAGGACAAGCGCCTGCCGGCCGCGCTGGTGACCACGCCCGAATCGCTGAGCCTGATGCTGACCCGCGAACACGCGCAGCGCGAACTGGGCGGCGTGCACACCGTGGTGGTCGATGAATGGCATGAACTCATCGGCAACAAACGCGGCGTGCAGGTGCAACTGGCGCTGGCCCGGCTGCGCCGCTGGAACCCCAAGCTGGTGGTGTGGGGGCTGTCGGCCACGCTGGGCAACCTGGACGAATCGCTGCGCACGCTGTGCGGCCCGGGGGATGGGGTGCAAGGCGGCGTCACCGTGCGCGGTCGCATCGACAAGGCGTTGCGCATCGACACCCTGCTGCCCCAGGCACCCGGCCGCTTCAGCTGGGCCGGCCACCTGGGCGCGCAGATGCAGCAGCCGGTGGTCGATGAAATTGCCCGCACCGCCGCGGGCGGCGGCAGCACCCTGGTCTTCACCAACACGCGCAGCCAGGCCGAGATCTGGTACCAGTTGCTGTTGGCCGCGCGGCCCGACTGGGCTGGCGTGGTGGCGTTGCACCACGGCAGCCTGGACAAGGCCACGCGGGCCTGGGTTGAAGCCGGCTTGAAGGCCGGCAGCCTGCACGCCGTGGTCGCCACGTCCAGTCTCGACCTGGGCGTGGACTTCCTGCCGGTGGAGCGCGTGCTGCAGATCGGCAGCGCCAAGGGCGTGGCGCGCCTGCTGCAGCGCGCCGGCCGCAGTGGACACGCGCCGGGGCGCGAGAGCCGCATCACGCTGGTGCCGACCAACACGCTGGAACTGGTGGAAGCCGCCGCCGCGCGCCGCGCCGCGCTGGCCGGCCGCGTGGAAGCGCGCCGCTCGCCCGAGCAGCCGCTGGACGTGCTGGTGCAGCACCTGGTCACGGTGGCCCTGGGCGGGGGATTCGTCGCCGACGAACTGTTCGCCGAGGTGCGCGGCACCGAGGCCTACCGCGACCTCAGCCGCGAGGCCTTCGACTGGGCACTGGCCTTCGTCGAACGCGGTGGCGACAGCCTGACCGCCTACCCCGAATACCACCGCGTGGCCCTGGTGGACGGCCTGTGGCGCGTGCCCGACCGCGCCATCGCACGGCGTCACCGCTTGCAGGTCGGCACCATCGTCAGTGACGCGGCGATGGCGGTGAAGTGGCTTTCGGGCGGCACCATCGGCCAGATCGAAGAGGGCTTCATCGCGCGCCTGAACAAGGGCGACAGCTTCGTCTTCGCCGGCCGGCTGCTGGAGTTCGTGCGTGTGCAGGACATGGCCGCCTACGTGCGCGTGGCGACGAAGAAAAAGGGCGTGGTGCCGTCGTGGGCCGGTGGCAAGATGCCGCTGTCCAGCGAGATGGCCGACTCGGTTCTGGACCTGCTGACCGAGGCCGCACAGGGCAACTTTTCCGACCCCGAAATGCAGGCCGCGCAGCCCATGCTGCAGGCCCAGGCGCGCTTGTCGCGGCTGCCCCAACGCGGCGTGCTGCTGGTCGAGCGCCACACCTCGCGCGAAGGCCAGCACCACTTCATCTATCCCTTCGCGGGGCGCAACGTGCACATCGGCCTGGCGCAGTTGCTGGCCTGGCGGCTGGCCCAAGGGGCCCCCAACACCTTCAGCCTCAGCGTCAACGATTACGGGCTGGAGATCCTGGCGGTCAAGCCGGTGGACATCAGCGCGGCCACCCAGGCAGCGCTGTTCGAGGTGGCTACGCTAACGTCCGATGTGTTGTCCAGTCTGAATTCGGGTCACCTGGCGCAAAGGCGCTTTCGCGAGATTGCGCGGGTCGCCGGGCTGGTTTTCGGTGGTTACCCCGGCGCGCCGAAAAGCCTGCGCCAGTTGCAGGCCAGCAGCAGCCTGTTCTTCGAGGTCTTTCGCCAGTACGACAGCGGCAACCGCCTGCTCGGCCAGGCTGAAAGCGAGGTGCTGGCGCAAGAGCTGGACCTGGTGAACCTGGCGCAGACGCTGGCCCGGCTGGCCGCGCTGCCCATGACGGTGGTGGACCTGCAGGCCCCCAGCCCGTTTGCGCTGCCCTTGATGGTGGAACGCCTGCGCGAGCAGTTGACCACCGAGAAGCTGAAAGACCGGCTGGACCGCCTGCTGGCTGAAGCCGAGGTGCAACTGGACGCGCCGCTGGCTTCACCCTGTGCAGCCCCCGCCGCCGCCGCGCCGGTGCCTGCGACCCCGGGCATGCGGCATCATCGCGGCAGCAGGGGGAAGGGGCGATGAACGCAATGTGGATGGCGCTGGCCAGTGTTCTGCTGGCCACAGCGGGTGCGGCGCAGGCGGTGCAGCCCACAAAAGGGGTGAAAGCACCGGCCGTGGTCGAAGGCCTGATCACGCAGGTGCCCGAGGGCGACAACCTGTGGCTGACGCCCACCGACAAGCCGGCCCTGCGGCTGCAGCTGAACGACATCGACGCACCCGAGCCCTGCCAGGTCTACGGTGAAGCGTCGCGCCGCGCGCTGGCCGAACTGGCCTTGAACCGCCGCGCCACGGTGAAGATTCAGGGCCGCGACGCCCAGGGCCGCACGCTGGCCGTGGTCAGTGTGGACGGCGTGGACCTGAGCACGCGCATGGTCGAAGAAGGCCACGCCTGGAGCACGCGCTCGAAGTGGGACTTCGGCCCGCTGGTCAAGGAAGAACGCATGGCCCGCGCCCTGAACCGCGGCCTGCACGCTGCCGGCGGCGCGATGATGCCGCGCGAATTCAGGCAGCTGCACGGACCTTGCGCCGGTGCCACACAGGCTGCGCCGGCTGCACCTGCCGCGCCCCCATCGGCCGCCAGCTCGGTCAGCGACCGCGCCGCGCGGCCTGCGCCGCGCTGAGAAAGTCGCACAACAAGGCGCTGTCGTCCAGCGTGGTGGGGTGGTCGGGTTCGTGGAATTCGGGGTGCCATTGCACGCCGGCCACATAGCTGTCGCCCTGCCAGCGCACGGCTTCGATCAGCCCGTCTTCCGGGCAGCGGGCTTCGACCACGAAGCCCGGCGCGAGGTCTTTGATGCCCTGGTGGTGGATGCTGTTGGTGGTGGCCCGCGCAACGCCCGGAAACAGGCCGGCGAGGTGGCTGCCGGGCACGAATTCAATGGCGTGGTGGTGGTGTTCGTAACGTCCCAATTCGCGGTGCGCCAGTGCGCCGGGTCGCTGGGTGGCAATGTCTTGCAGCAGCGTGCCGCCGAAGGCCACGTTCAGCAGTTGCAGGCCGCGGCAGATGCCGAACACCGGCTTGCCGGCGGCCACGAAGGCGCGGATCAATTCCATCTCGTAGAGGTCGCGCACGCGGTCGCCGCGCCAGGCGGCGTCCAGCGGTGCCTCGCCGTAGCTTTGCGGGGCCACGTCGTTGCCGCCTTGCAGCACCAGGCCGTCGAGGGCGGCGGCATAGTCGTGCAGGTTCACGTCGCTGCGCAAGACGATACTGCCGGAGCTAACGGCCGGCACCATCACGGCCACCGCACCGCCGTGCAGCAGCCAGTGCGCCACGCTCTGTTCCAGGTAGTGCACGGTCTTGCTCCACACGCCAGTGGCCGCGCGGTCGGCGGCGGCGGGGTCGTGGATGCGCGCCGAAATGCCGATCAGCAGGGGTTTGTTGTCCATCGTTGTCGCCATCGTTGTCGCCATCGACTTCAGTTGATGCGCACCCAGCGCAGTTCGATGATGTCGGTGGGCCATTGCGTGGCGGTCACCTTTTTGCTCATCGCCCAGGTCAGCGTGCGGCGGAACAGCGGCAGCAGCGCCAGGTCGTCACTGGCCATGCGCAGCACGGTACTGACCAGGGCGCGGCGGCGCAGCAGGTCGGGTTCGCTGCGGATGTTGTCGATCAGCACGTCCAGCTTGGCATTGCTGTAGCGCCCGGCGTTGAAGGTGCCCTGGCCGTCGCGGCTGTGGCTGTGCAGCAGGCCGTTCAGCGAAAACCAGGCGTCGGGCGTGGGGCTCCAGCCGAATTCGGCCAGGCTGACCGTGCCGCTGGTCAGCTTGGGGAAGAACTGGCCAGTGGGGCTGCTGCGCAGGCTGGCCTGGATGCCAACCTGCGCCAGCATCGAGGTGATGGCCTGGCACACCGCTTCACGCCAGCTGATGTTCACGCAGTCCATCGCCAGGCTGAAGCCGTTCGGGTAGCCGGCCTCCGTCAGCAGCGTTTTCGCACGCGCCGGGTCGTAGGGCAGGCGCACGTCCAGTTCGGGCGGTGAGCCGTCCACGCGCGACGACAGCAGCGCGCCGGTGGGCACGGCCTGACCGCGCAGCACCTTGTCGGCGATCAGCGGCGCGTTGATGGCGTGGTAAACGGCCGCCCGCACGCGGCGGTCTTTGAACGGGTTGCGGCCCTTTACGTTGCTGCCCGGCAGCTCGTCGCGGGCCTGGTCCAGCACCAGGTATTGCGCGCCGATGTCGGTGCTGCGCAGCAGGCTGATGCGCGGGTCGGCCTGCAATCGTGCGACGTCCTGGAAGGGCGGGTCGAGCAGCAGGTCGATTTCGCCCGAGGTCAGTGCGGCCAGGCGCGTGGCGTCAGAGCGGATGGTGACGAATTCGACCTGCTGCACATTGCCGTTGTTGCGCGCGTCGGCCCAGCCCCACCACGCCGTGTGGCGTTCCAGCACGCTGCGCACATCGGGTTCGTAGCGCAGCAGGCGGAAAGGCCCGGTGCCGTTGGCGTTGCGCACCGCAAAGGTTTCCTGCTTGCCACTGAAGTTCTGCGGCAGCGTCACGCCGTGCTTTTCGCACCAGGCCTTGCTCATCATGCTGACGTATTGCAGCTTTTCAGGCAGCACGGCGTCGGGCGTTTCCAGCAGCAGGTCGACGGTCAGTGCATCGACCTTGCGCGCGCCGGTCACGCCGCGCAGCTGGAAAGCGCGTTGCGAATTCGGCGCCAGGTTGCGTTCGATGCTGAACACCACGTCGTCGGCGGTGAAGGGCGTGCCGTCGTGGAAGCGCACGTCGGGGCGCAGCTTGAAGCGCCACACGAGGGGTGCGGTGTTCTGCCAGGACAGCGCCAGCGCCGGTTCCAGCAAGAACCGCGCGTCGCGGTTGATCAGCGATTCGTAGACCTGGTAGGTGACGCGCGAGTGGTACAGCAGGGCCAGCGCGTGGGGGTCCAGCGTTTGCGGATCGAAGGCGCTGGCAATCTTCAGCAGGCCCGGCTTGGCAGGTGTCTGCGCGTGGGCGGGGCTGCCCAGCAGGGCCGCAGCGGACAGGGTGACGGCGAGCAGCCGGCAGATCAGGCAATGACGCATCGGGGTTGTCCTTGCTGCCCGTCACGGGCGTGTTCAGTCTTCGGCCGACGCGTTGCTCTCGTCGCGGTCTTCTTCGCGGGCCCGCTTCGCGCGCTGCGCCAGGCGGTCGGCCAGCGGGGCCATGTCTTGCACCAGCGTGGCGGCGGGCACGCTGCCGGCCAGGCGCAGCGCGGGCAGCGGCAGGGTGCTCATGTAGGGCGTGCTGAAAGGGCTGTCGTTGACGCGCAGGCTGCCGGCCACCGAGATGCCACCGCCCAGCAGCAGCATGCCGGCCACGGCCGCGCTGACGGCGCGCGGCCGCGTCGGCAGCACGTGGCGCAAGTGGGCATGCACCAGCAACGCGCCGCCCACCACCTCCAGCGCCGGTGCCAACTGCCACACCAGGGGCCAGTTGAGCGCGGCGGCGACTTGCGGCCACAGCGCTTCCAGCAGGCCGAAGCCGAGCAACCAGGGCAGGGCAATGCGCAGGTGGCCGCTGAAATCGAACCGATGCTGGAACAGCTTGGACAGCAGCGCCCACAGGCCGCACCAGGCCATCACCACCAGCGGCAGGCCGAACAACGTGGACAGCCAGGCCGAGAAGTCGGCGCCGGGGTCCAGGCTGATGGCGTGCTGGGCGCACAGCAGCGCCACCAGGGCCACGCCCTGCAGCAGCGTGCGGGTTGCGGTGCCGCCCGCGTGGCCGAGCAGCAGGCGCTCGGGGGCCAGCACCTCAGCAGGCAGGCGCAAGCGCACGTGGGTCGTGCCCATCTGCAGCAGCGCGCCGCCAGCGGGCAAGGCCAGCGGCGTGTCGGCTTGCACGGCCTTGCCCGACAGGCGCACGCCGTTGCGTGATGGCAGCACGCGCAACGCGATGCGGCCGCTGGCGGCACCGTTCCCGTTCCCGTTCCCGTCGCCGGCCCCGTCGCCGCTCGCTGCCGCCAAGGGCACCAGCACCGCGTGGTGGGCGGCCACGTGCGGGTCGTCCAGCACGATGTCGTTGTCCAGCGCACGGCCCAGCGTGACGGGCCAGGCGCGCACGTCCACGCAGCGCGCCGGGTGGCCTTCGCGCTCGACCAGTTCGATCAGCGCGAGGCGCTGGGCGCTGCGGTTTTCGGCGCGATCCATGCGAAGCCGTTCAAGTAGTGTTGGGCCAGTTTTTGCGCGCTGGCGAAGCTCACGCCGTGGGCGTCGAAGCGGCCTTGCGCGCCGGACTGGCTGCCATCCAGCGTGGCCACCAGCACGGCCACGTCGTGCAGGCCTTCGAGCTTCTTGTAGGCGCGCAGGCAGATCACCGCCTTCAGCGGCAAACCCGGCGCGGTGCCGGCTTTGCCCGTGCCGCCCAGCCCCTGTGGCGGGTTCTCGATCTGCCGTTCCACGCATTGCGGCGCGGTCAGGTGGCGGTCATTGCGGCCCATGAATTCATTGCGAAAGCTGGCTGAATAGCGGTTCGCAAAGCGCAGCGCGCCCAGCTTGCTGCCGTCATAGGTTTCGTGGCGGACGGTCAAAAAACCGGTCAGCAAACTGCCGTTGACGTAGATGCGGCTGTCCATCTCGCAGTCGCCGCGCTCGAACTGCAAACCGCGTTCGGCCTGCGTGCTGCCGCGGCCCCAGCAGCGCATGAAGGTCTCTTGCGGCACCGGGATGGCGTAGCGCTCGTGGCCGGCGCTGCGCCAGGGCTGGGCGATGAAGCGCTCGGTCAGCATGGCCTCGTGTTCCAGCAACTGGCGGGTGATTTCGCCCCAGGCCGGCGTGGTCAGTGGCTTGGCCGTGCGGCCGCGTTCGATGAGGGCGCGCACGGGTGCTGAGGGCACCAGGAAGCTGACCTGTTCGCCGTCGCGCCGCGCGGCCACGTTCACGCCGATCAGGCGGCCCTGTTCGTCCAGCGCCGGTCCGCCGCTCATGCCCGGGCTGAGCGAACCACCGAAGAACAGCGTTTCCAGAAAGCTGCGTTCGACCGGGCCGTTGTAGCTGCCTTCGGCCACCGCGAAGCCGACGTCCAGCGGGTTGCCCAGCGAAAAGATGCGCGCACCGCGCGGCAGCGGCTCGGTCACCGGGCGCAACGCAATGGCACCCCGGCCGGCCAGCGGCGCCGGGTCAGCGGGCTTCAGCAAGGCCAGGTCGTGCACCACGTCGAAGGCCAGCAACTGCAGCGCGCCCTGTTGGCCGTCCACCGTGACATAGACCAGCCGGTGGCGGCCAGGCTGCAGCGCGTACTGGCTGATGACGTGGTAGTTGGTGACCAGCAGGCCGCCGTCATCGACCAGAAAACCCGAGCCAACCGAGGCCTGGCTGTCTTGCGTTCTCAGCAGCGTGCGCACCTGCAGCAGGCGCGGCCGCGTGCGTTCGTAGATGCGCTGGCCGGTGCCGGTGGGGGCTGCCGTGGCAGCGGCCTCGGCAAGGGCACTGGCCGAGGCCGTGGCATTGGCGTTGGCGTTGGCGTTGGCGCTGGCGCTGGCGCTGGCGTTGGTGTCGGTGTTGGTGTTACCAGCAGGCCCCGCTGCAGCACGGGCGGTCGTTGCCGGTGGGCGGGCCGCCGGCGCGGCCGCGCAGGCGGAAGACGGGGTGAAAAACGCCGTGCCGGCCAGGCCGATCAGGAGGGTGCTGAAGGCGGCGGCGCGTCGCGCGGCACGCTGTAAGGCCAACCGGCCGCGAGACTGCATCGGGTCATCTTAGGGCCTGCTGCGGGCCGGCTTCAGGGGGCGCGCAGAAAGTCCTCGATACCCAGGCGCACCGCACGCGCCATGCGGGCGCGGAAGGCCGCATCCAGCAGCTGGGCTTCGTCGCCCGGGTGGCTCAGGAAGGCCTGTTCGAAGAGCACCGCCGGCATCGCCGTCACCAGGCGGATGGGCGTGTAGTTGAAGTTGCCGACGCGGCCGAAATCGGCCAGGCCGGTTTGCTCCAGCGCGCGGCGGTGCACGGCCTGCGCCAGGCTGCGTGCGGTGTCGTGCTTGTGGTAGCTGGAGGTGCCCTGGGCGCGCAGAAAGCCGCCCGCCACATCGGCCGCGTTGCCGTGCACGCTGATGAAAAGCTGCGCGCCCGATGCCATCACGCGCGCCGCGCGTTCGCGCTGTGGCGGGTTCTCGTCGCCCTCCCGCACTTGCACCACGGTCGCGCCAGCGGCTTCCAGTTCGGCCTGCAGGGCCAGCGCGGTCAGGCGGTTGATGTCCTTCTCGAAGATGCCCATCGCACCCACCGCGCCGGTGTTGGCGGCGCTGCCATGGCCGGCTTCCAGCGCCACGCGCAGGCCCTTCAGTGGCGCGCTGGCGTCGACGATGGCCGGGGCAGGCCGCAGCACGATGCGCAGCGCCGTGGCCGTGCGTTCCACGTGCCAGCCCCACAGCCGCGCGGCGCTGGGCGCAATGCGCACGCGCAGGCGGCCACTGGCTGGCGTTTCGACCGTGACCTCGCGCACCAGCCGCGCACTGGCGCGTTGGCTGATCCAGGTGGCCGCGTCGTGCGCGCCGTAGAGGTCGACTTCCAGTTGATGGCGGCCGTCGGCGGTGGTCACGGCGCGCACCGCATACGGGATGCGCGCGGCCAGTGGGATGGTCACGACGTCGCCCTCGGCACTGCCCGCGACGGACATCGAGGTGGGTGCGGCCCACGGCGCTACCGTGCCCGCCGGTGCGGCCTGCAACGTGCGGGCTGCGGCCCAGGCTGTGGTGTCGGGGGCCAGTTGCAGCTGGATGAAATCGCCCTGCTGGGCGACGGCGCGCAGCAGCGTGCCCTCGGGCAGCTCGGCCAGGAAAGGGCCGCCCAGGCGCACGTCGTGCAGGCCGTGAACCAGCTCGGCACCGGCCGCGCCGACGGCGAACAGGCGGTCGGGGTCGGCGCGCCACTGGCCGGCTGTGCCGGGCGTCAGTGCGGTGATGACTTTGGGGCCGGCGCTGTGCGGCCAGGCCGGCGCGCTGAGGCGCACCTGCACCGGGGCGGGCACCACGTCGTCGCTGCCGCTGAAGGCCAGCCGCGCGCGGTACAGGCCAACGGGGCCGGCACTGGCCGCGCTCTCAGTCAGGTTCTGCCAGGGCTGGCCCGGCAGCCTGGCCTGCACGCGCTGGCCGGGGGTGGCGCGCACCGCCACTTCCAGCGCTTCGCCGGGTGCCACGCGCACCGTCTCGGCGGGGCGCAGGCTGCTGCCGTCGATGAACAGGCGGTCGGTCGGCCACACCACCGGCGGGGCGGGCGGCAGGCGCTCGATCAACAGCTCACGCGTCAGCACCTGGCCGCTGGCCGACTCGGCTTCGATGCGCACCGTGTTCAGGCCCAGCGCCAGCGGCACGCGGTCGCGCGCGAAGACGCCGGTGGCGTAGACGGTGACCGCCTCGCCGCCGACGCGCACTGCCGCGCCGGGCGTGGTGCGGCCCAGCACGTGGACAAGGTCGCGCGTGGTGCGGGACTGTGCGTCTGGGGGCGACAGCAGGTCCAGCGTGAAGGTGGCCGCTGCGCGTGCTGCGGTTGCCGATGAGGGCGCGGGGGCCTCGGCCGGCGTTTGGGCCAGCGCGGCCGCCGTCAGTGCGGTCAGCGCCGCAGCGGCCCAGGTTCGCAGGGCGCGCCGCACTTCAGCGGTTCCGCATCAGCGTGCTCTTGCCGAACAGGCTTTCGATCAGGTCCACCGCCAGCTCGGCGGTCCGGTTGCGGATGTCCAGCGCCGGGTTCAGCTCCATCACGTCCAGGCTGGCCAG
>JANMZP010000188.1:0-5832 GCA_031383435.1 Betaproteobacteria bacterium
CAGCTTGCCCACCGCGCGAAGCAGGTCGCGCATGTAGGGCTGCACCGCCGGGCTGCCACTGGAAAACATGGGCCGCAGGTCCGCGTCCAGGATCTGGATGCGCAAGCCATCACTGGTCATTTCCAGCAACAGCTGGTTGGCCATCTTCTTGAACTCCGGGTTGCCGGCGACCGAGGCTTCGACCTTCTTCTGCAGGCTTTCCAGGCGCGCGATCTCGGCGCGGATCTGCTCGGCTTTCAGCTGGTGCAGGTTGACGGTGTCCCGCTTGGCCTCGATGCAGGGCTACGCGCCGCAGGTGGCCATCGAATTCGGCCGCAAGGTGCTGTACTCGGGCGACCGGCCGACCTTCGGCGAGCTTGAAGCGCACGTGAAGAAGAAGTAGATGGCGCCACAGCACAAGTCGGGAGTTCGACATGGCTGGTGATGCCAAGAAGCTCCAACCGATCATCATCAAGCGCATCAAGAAGGGCGGTCATGCCGTTCATGGCGGTGCCTGGAAGATCGCCTACGCCGACTTCGTGACGGCCATGATGGCTTTCTTCCTGCTGATGTGGTTGCTGGGCAGCACCACCGAGGGCGACAAGAAAGGCATCGCCGACTACTTCCAGTCGCCGATGAAACTGGCGCTGCTGAATGGCGGCTCGGGCGCGGGTGACGCGTCCAGCCTGGTCAAGGGCGGTGGCGAAGACCTGACGCGGGCCACCGGCCAGGTCAAGCGCGGCGACGTGCAGGCCGCCAAGTCCACCGTCAACCTGCACCAGCTGAAAGCCGAACAGACGCGCGCCGAAGTGGCCCGCCTGACCGACCTGAAAAAAGCCATCGAAGAGAAGATTGCCGACAACGCCAAGCTGCAGGCCATGGGCTCGCAGATCCTGCTGGAAATGACGCCCGACGGGCTGCGCATCCAGATCGTCGACACCGAAGGCCGGCCGATGTTTGCCAGCGGCAGCCCGGCCGTGCAGCCCGGCATGCGCGACCTGCTGCGCACCGTGGGCAGCGTGCTGTCCGAGGTGCCCAACCGGCTGACGCTGGAAGGCCATACCGATGCCTTGTCGTTCGGCAGCACCGAGCGCGGCTACAGCAACTGGGAACTCAGTGCCGACCGCGCCAACGCCTCGCGTCGCGAACTGCTGGCCGGTGGTCTGCAGGAAGACCACGTGCTGCGCGTGCAGGGCCTGGCCGCCAGCAACCCCTTCGACCGCAAAGACCCGGCGGCACCGGCCAACCGGCGCATCAGCATCATCGTGATGACCCGCGCCGCCGAGGACCGCCTGTTCCGCACCGCGCCCGAGCCCGCACCCGACCCGCCATCCATGCCTGCGGTGCCGGCGATGCCGGCGATGCCCAATTCTTCACCGATGGCAGCGCCGACCGAGGCGTCGCCGCGCTCAATTCCGGCGGCCAGCCGTCGATAAGTTCGTCAGTCAAACGTTCCCGAGGTTCCGCTGCCATGACTACCCCTGCCGAGATGAAGTTCCTCATCGTCGATGACTTCTCCACCATGCGCCGCATCGTCCGCGGTCTGCTCAAGGAGATGGGCTGCAACAACGCCGACGAGGCCGAGGACGGTGCCGTGGCGCTGCAGATGTTGAAGAACCAGCGTTACGACTTCGTGATCTCGGACATCAACATGCCCAATATGAACGGTTTCGACCTGCTCAAGGCCGTGAAGGCCGACGACACGCTGAAGCACCTGCCGGTGCTGATGGTGACCGCTGAAGCGCGCAAGGAAGACATCGTGCTGGCTGCCCAAAGTGGTGCTGCCGGCTACATCGTCAAGCCTTTCACCAAGGCCACGCTGGAAGAGAAGCTGATGAAGATCATGCAGAAACTTGCCGCCACCGCCTAAACCCTCGCGCAGTCGGGAGTCCAGAACATGAATATGGAAGACATTGCCAAGTTCAAGCCGGCAGAGCCGCTGGCGGTTTCACCTGAAGTGTTTCAACAGCTCGGGTCGATCACCCGCCAGTTGCACGACACCATGCAGCAACTCGGCGTGATGCCCAAGCTGCAGCTGGCCGCCGACGGCATCCCCCACGCGCGCAGCCGCCTGACCTACATCGCCGTGAAGACCGCCGCTGCAGCCGACAAGGTTCTGAACGCGGTGGACGCCGCCAAGGCCGACCACGCGGCCATCGCCGAAGCCACCCGCCTGATGGCCGCCTCCCTGGTGGCCGACCCGGTGAAGGCCGTGGCCAGCGGCGCGGTGCTCAACTTCGTCAAGGACGTCGAAGAGCGCAGCGCGCACATCGACGCCCAGCTGACCGACATCATGCTGGCGCAGGACTTCCATGACCTGACCGGCCAGGTGGTGGCCAAGGTGGTGACCCTGGCCAACGACCTGGAAGACAGCCTGGTCAAGCTGCTGCGGTCGATGGTGCCGCCCGACCAGCGCGAGAAGGTCGATCCGAACGTGCTGCACGGCCCGGTCGTCAACCCGGAAGGCCGCACCGACGTGGTCGCCAACCAGGGCGAGGTCGACGACCTCCTCGCGAGCCTCGGCTTCTAGCCGAGGTCGCCGGCTGATTCGCGAGCCTCGGCTTCTAGCCGAGGTCACCGGCTGTTGCACCGGCCTGGGGTTCCAGCGCCAGTAGCCCAGAGGTAGGCGGGCTTTGCCCCGCTGATCCCACTCAAGTCCGAGGCCGTCAACGGCACCATGCAAAGGCTCCACTTCGGAGCCTTTTTTTGCATGGCCTTTTGAATGGCAGACAGCGCCCAAGACCGCAAGTTACCCGCGTCACAACGCAAGATCGAGAAGGCCCGCGCCGACGGCCAGGTCGCGCGTTCGCGGGATCTGGGCCACTTCACGGCGGTCACCGGCGGCGTGGCGCTGCTGCTGGCGCTGGCCCCCGAGTTGTCGGACTGGATGACCCGCCTGCTGGCCACCGGCATGCGCTTCGATGCGGCGCTGCTGAGCCACCCCGAGGCCATGCTGGAGCGCCTGCTCGACCTGTCGGTGCAGATGTTCGCCGTGCTGGCCCCGCTGTTCGCCACCATGGTGGTGGTGGCGCTGGCCTCGGGCATGCTGTCCGGCGGCTGGAACTTCACCTTCAAGCCTTTGCTGCCCGACTTCAGCAAACTCAACCCCCTGAGCGGGCTGGGCCGCGTGTTCTCGATCGATCAACTGTCCACCACGTTGAAGGCCTGCCTGCTGGCCCTGGCGCTGGGCGGCGTGGGCACGGTCTACCTGATGGCGCGTTGGAGCCGCCACGCGGAAATGCTGGCCATGCCACTGCCCGCCGCGCTGGCCGCCGGCGGCGCTTTGCTGCAGGACGGCTTGCTGCTGATGTGCGGCGTGCTGGCCGCCTTTGCGCTGGTCGACGTGCCGCTGCAACGCCAGTTGCTGATGCGCCGCCTGCGCATGAGCGTGGAAGAAATGAAGAAAGAATTTAAGGAGCAGGAGGGCAACGCCGAGATGAAGGGCGCAATGCGCCGGCGCATGCGCGAGATGGCCAACAAACGCATGATGGCCGAGGTGCCGATGGCCGACCTGGTGGTGATGAACCCCACCCACTACGCCGTGGCGCTGAAGTACGAAGACGGCCAGATGGCCGCGCCCAAGGTGGTGGCCAAGGGGGCCGACTTGCTGGCGATGAAGATCCGCGACATCGCCCGCGAACACAAGGTGCCGGTACTGCAAGCGCCCGCGCTGGCCCGCGCCCTGTATGCGCATGCCGAGCTCGATCAGGAAATACCGGCCCGCCTGTTCGGTGCCGTGGCGCAGGTGCTGGCCTGGGTCTACAAGTTGCGCGACGCGATGGCCGCCGGCCGCACGGTGAAAGAAGAAGCCCCAACACCCGAGGTGCCGGCCGACCTGGACCCGCACAACAAGCTCCAACCGACCGGGCCTGACGCATGAATCCCCTCGTCACCCGTTTCAACGCCTGGTTCGGCCCGCAGTCCGGCGCCTTGAAAGCGCTGGTGCTGCCAGCCTTCGTGGTGATGATGCTGGCCATGATGGTGCTGCCGCTGCCGGGCTTCGTGCTCGACCTGCTGTTCACCTTCAACATCGCGCTGGCGCTGACGGTGATGATGGTCAGCGCGCAGATGGTCAAGCCGCTGGACTTCGCGGCCCTGCCCACGGTGCTGCTGGTGACCACGCTGCTGCGCCTGTCGCTGAACGTGGCGTCCACCCGCGTGGTGCTGGTGCACGGCCACACCGGACCGGGCGCGGCAGGGCAAGTCATCGAGGCTTTCGGACACTTCCTGATCGGTGGCAATTTCGCGGTCGGCCTGATCGTCTTCGCGATCATCGTGGTCATCAATTTCGTGGTCGTCACCAAGGGTGCGGAACGCATCGCCGAAGTCGGCGCACGGTTCGCGCTGGACGCCATGCCCGGCAAGCAGATGGCCATCGACGCCGACCTGAACGCCGGCCTGATCGACGAGAAACAGGCCCGCCAGCGCCGCCTGGAAGTGGCCGAGGAAGCCGACTTCTTCGGCAGCATGGACGGCGCCAGCAAGTTCGTGCGCGGCGACGCGATGGCCGGCTTGCTGATCCTGTTCATCACCATCGTCGGTGGCTTCGTCATCGGCATGGCCATGCACGACATGGGCGCCCAGGAAGCCGCCGCCAGCTATGTCACGCTGGCCGTGGGCGACGCGCTGGTGGCGCAGATACCGGCGCTGTTGATCAGCGTGGCCAGCGCGATGGTGGTGTCGCGCGTGGGGAAGGAGCAGGACATCGGCACGCAGATCCGCGGCCAGGTCTTCGATTCGCCGCAGGCCCTGGGCGTGGCCGCTGGCGTGGTGGCCTTGCTGGGCCTGGTGCCGGGCATGCCGCACCTGGTTTTCCTGCTCGTGGCGAGCGCCCTGGGGGCGCTGGCCTGGCAGCTGATGCAAAAGCGCAAGACCGCCGCCGCACAGCCCGAACGCACGGTGGCCAGCGACGTCCAGGCGGCCAATGCCGAGGCCAGCTGGGACGACCTGACGCCGGTGGACACCCTGGGGCTGGAAGTCGGCTATCGCTTGATCGCGCTGGTCGACAAGGCGCGTGCACCGGCCGGTGGCGACCTGCTCTCCCGCATCAAGGGCGTGCGCAAGAAGTTCGCGCAGGACGTGGGCTTTCTGCCGCCGCCGGTGCACATCCGCGACAACCTGGTCGAGCTGAAACCCGGTGCCTACCGCGTGATGCTGCGCGGCGCGGTGGTGGGCGAGGGCGAGGCCAACCCGGGGCAGTTCCTGGCCATCGACCCGGGCGGCGTGTCTGCATCAGGACGGCAGCAATTGCCCGGCACCAAGACCAACGACCCGGCCTTCGGCCTGCCGGCGGTGTGGATCGAGGAACGCTACCGCGAGATGGCCCAAATGGCCGGGTTTACGGTTGTTGATTGCGCGACCGTCGTGGCGACCCACCTCTCACACTTGATGCAGGTGAATGCCGCACGCTTGTTGGGTCGGGTCGAGACCCAGGCGCTTGTCGAGCACGTCACCAAACTGGCTCCCAAATTGATCGAGGACGTGGTGCCCAAGATGGTCGGAATCGCTGCCCTGCAACGGGTGCTGCAACTGCTGTTGGAAGAAGGCGTGCACATCCGCGACATGCGTTCCATCGTCGAATGCCTGGCCGAACACGCCAGCACCGTGACCGACCCGGCCGAGCTGGCCCGGCGCATCCGCATCCACCTGGCGCCGGCCATCGTGCAGCAGATCTACGGCCCGGTGAAAGAGCTGGACGTGATTGCGCTGGATCCTGAACTGGAACGCCTGGTGACCCAGGCCCTGAACTCGCCCCACGGCGCGACGCTGGACCCGACGGTGGCCGACACGCTGACCCGCAGCGCGGCTGAAAACGCCAAGAAGCAGGAAGACCTGGGCCACCCGGCCTGCCTG
>JANMZP010000197.1:0-2810 GCA_031383435.1 Betaproteobacteria bacterium
CCAGCGGCGGCCTGCAGTTGCGCATGAGCCCGGTGGGCTTTCGCAGCGATTTCCACTGCACCGGTGAGCCGCAATGGGTCTTCATCCTGAGCGGGGAAATGGAAATTGGCTTGCAGGACGGCAGCCGCCGCGTCTTCGGGCCGGGCCAGCATTTCTACTCGGCCGATGTGTTACCGGCCGGCGCGACGTTCGACCCCCAATTGCACGGCCACTGCAGCCGGCAATTGGGCGACCAGCCGCTGGTTACTGCTTTCGTCCGTTCATGAGTCGCGCCGCGCCCCTATCCGCCCGCACCGCCCACGGCCGCACGCTGGACAGCCTGGGCGAGGCCATCGTCGCGGGCCGCTACCCGCCCGGCAGTGCCGTGCCGCCCGAGCCCGCCTTGTGCGCCGAGTTCGGCGTCAGCCGCACGGTGGTGCGCGAGGCCATCAAGTCGCTGGTCGCCAAAGGCCTGCTCAGCACCGGGCCCAAGGTGGGCACACGCGTGTTGCCAGCCGAACAATGGAACAGCTTCGACGCCGAGGTTGTGGCCTGGCACGCCCGCACTGGCCTGACGCGCGACTTCCTGCGCGACCTGCAGGAACTGCGCAGCCTGGTGGAACCGGCCGCCGCGCGCCTGGCCGCCGAGCGCGCCACAGCCCCTGACAGGGCCGCATTGACGGCGGCTTTTGCCGGTATGCAGGAAGCCATCGCCCACGGCGGCGACTACGTCCTGCACCACCTGGCTTTCCACCAAGTGCTGTTGCGGGCCAGCGGCAACCGCTTGCTGATGCAGATGGGCCAGGCCTTGAGCGCCTTGCTGCGCACCAGCTTCGAGTTGTCCAGCCTGCGCGCTGACGCACCGGCGCTTGCGCTGCCGCGCCACCAGGCGGTGCTGGACGCGGTACTGGCGAAGTCGGCGTTGAAAGCCGAACGCGCAGCGGTCAAGCTCATTGAATCGGCGCAGGTCGACATCGACCATGTGCTGGCGTCGCGGCGCAAGTTGCCGTCGCTGGCGCGTCCGGCGGCCAAGCTGAAGGCACCGAAGGCGCGTTGAGCGCGCCGCGCTATTCCTTGACCGAACCGGTCAGGCCCGACACGTAATGGTCGACGAAGAAGGAATAGACAAAGGCCACCGGCAATGAGCCGAACAGCGCGCCGGCCATCAGCGGGCCCCAGTGGTAGACGTCGCCTTCGACCAATTCCGTGACCACGCCCACCGGCACGGTCTTGTTCTCGGAGCTGCTGATGAAGGTCAACGCGTAGATGAACTCGTTCCAGCTCAGCGTAAAGGCGAAGATACCGGCGGAAATGAGGCCCGGCACGGCCAGCGGCAGCACGATCTTGGTCAGGATCTGCCAACGCGTGGCGCCATCGATCAGGGCGCACTCTTCCAGTTCGAACGGGATGCTGCGGAAGTAGCCCATCAGCAGCCAGGTGCTGAAGGGAATCAGGAAGGTGGGGTAGGTGAGGATCAGCGCCCAGCGTGTGTCCGCCAGGCCCATGTTGGTGATGATGGCAGCCAGCGGGATGAACAGGATCGACGGCGGCACCAGGTAGGCCAGGAAGATGGCCAGGCCGGTTTGCTTGGCACCGCGAAAACGCAGGCGTTCGATGGCGTAGGCGGCCAGCACCGAAGCGAACAGCGAGAAGGCCGTGGACACCACCGACACCAGCACGGTGTTCCACAGCCATTCCGGGTAGGCGGTGTCGAACAGCAGCTTCTTGAAGTGGGCCAGCGTGGGCGCCACCACCCAGAACGGGTTGCCGTCGCGGCTGAGCAATTCCTGGTCGGGCTTCACCGAGGTGATGACCATCCAGTAGAAGGGAAACAGCAGCACGAACAGGAAGAGGGCCAGCGGCACGTAGGTCGTCAGCAGCTTGCGCTGCACGGTGTCGAGGTAGCCCATGCCGCCCATGTCGGTGTCAGGCTTCAAGCTCATTTGTCTTCCCCGCCTTGCTGCCAGGCGCGCCGTTGCAGCCCGAAGAAACTGAACATGATGGCGGCCAGCAGGAAGGGCACCATGGCGATGGCGATGGCCGCACCTTCACCGAGCGCGCCGCCGTTGATGGCGCGCTGGAAAGACAGCGTGGCCATCAGGTGGGTGGCGTTCAAAGGGCCCCCGCGGGTCAAGACGTAAATCAATTGGAAGTCGGTGAAGGTGAACAGCACCGAGAAGGTCATCACCACCGCGATGATGGGCGTCAGCAGCGGCAGCGTGACGTGGCGAAACTGCTGCCAGGGCGTGGCCCCGTCGATGGCGCTGGCCTCGTAGTAAGACGGCGAGATGGTCTGCAAACCGGCCAGCAGCGTGATGGCCACGAAGGGCACGCCGCGCCAGACATTGGCGAAAACCGTCGCCAGCCGGGCGTTCCACGGGTCGCCGAGGAAGTCGATGTAGTGGTCGATCCAGCCCAGTTTCATCAGCGTCCACGACACGATGGAGAACTGCGAGTCGTAGATCCACCAGAAGGCAATGGCCGACAGCGCCGTGGGCACGATGTAGGGCAGCAGGATGACGGCGCGGAAGAAGGTCTTGAACCGCAGGTCCTTGTTCAGCAGCACCGCCAGCCACAGGCCCAGCACGAACTTCAGCACGCTGGCCAATGTCGTGTAGAACAAGGTGTTGAACAGCGCCAGCCGCGTCACGCTGTCACCGAACAGGAACTCGTAGTTGTCCAGACCGACCCAGCCGCCGGGGCGGCCCAGCCGGGCATCGGTGAAGCCCAGCCAGGTGCCCAGTCCCAGCGGGTAGGTCAGGAACAGCAGCAAGAACGCGGCGGCGGGCAGCATGAACAGCAGCCCGAGCGCGTTCTTGTTGTTCTGCAGT
>JANMZP010000212.1:0-31157 GCA_031383435.1 Betaproteobacteria bacterium
GCCAGCGCCGCAGCGACCGGGCCGGCGCGCTCATTGCGGCTCGGGCGAGGTCCTGGGCATCAGCAGGATGAGCAGGTTGGCACACACGATGGTGCCGGCCAGGAAGTAGAAGGTCGCCCCCAGGCCCCAGCGGTCGGCGATCACGCCGCCGACCAGCGGCGCCACCGACGCCCCCAGCGACTGCGCGCCGAACAGGATGCCGATGCTGCTGCCGCCCATGTGCTTCGGCGTGGCTTCGAGCAGCCAGGCCTGGATCACGGGGCGGATGGCGTAGAGGAAGAAGCCGAGCACGGCAATGAAGAAGACGAAGGCCTGCGATTTGCCGGCCACGGCCATGAAAAGGAGCACTGCGGCGGTCATCGCCATGCTCGTCATCATCACGCTGCGCCGGCCCAGGCGATCCGACAAGTGCCCGGCGATCGGCGACGCGGCCAAGCCCGCGGCCTGCAAGACGAACATTCCGGCCCCGACGAGGAAGGGCGAGTAACCCATCTCGCGCGCCAGGAACAGTGGCAGGAAGGTCAGCAGCGCGTTCTGCGTCATCGAGCGGAACGCGCCGCTGGTGGACAGCAGCACCAGGTTGCGGTTGCGGAACAACTGGCGCAGGCCACGCACGTAGTCGGCGAGCGTCTGCGGCGCGTCGTCATGCGCCGCGGCGGCCTTCTTGCCGCCGCTCTTGCCCCCAATTCGCAGCGTGCCGAGAAACACCAGCAACAACAGTGAAATGACAAGCCCGGGCAACACGTTGAGCACCACCACTTCGCGCCACGACAGCACGGCCAGCAGCGCGCCGACGACCAGCGGCGCGATCGCGTCGCCGGCATTACCACCCATGCCGTGCAGCGACAGCACCAGGCCCTTGCGTTCGGGGTAGCGCCGCGCCAAGGTCGGGATCGCCGTCGGGTGCCACAGGCTATTGCCCACCCCCACCAGCGCCACGCAGCCCAGCAGCAGCAGGTAGCTGTGGGTGAAGCTCATCAGCAGGTAGGGGAATCCGACCCAGAACAGGCTCACCCCCATCAGCAGGCCCTTGCGGCCGACGGTGTCGACGAGCACGCCGCCGGGCACGTTGGCCACCGCGCCGGCCAGGTACTGGCAGGTCATGATCAGGCCGATCTGGCTGAACGACAGGCCCAGCTCGTTGCCGATGATGGGCAGCAGCAGGTAGAAGGTGGCGGGGTACCAGTGCGTGAGCGAGTGGCCCAGCGTGATGAGCCAGACTTCGCGAAACGAGCGGCCCGACGGCGGCGCGGCACCGCCAGCGGCCAGGGCGCGGCTCATCTTGCGGCGCGGTTGATCACCGTGTCGTCGAAGAGCTTCTCCCACTTCGCCGCCTCGTCCAGTGAACGTATCGGGTCGGTGATGATGATCTTCACGCCCTTCAGCGGCGAGGGCACCGTGGTGTTGGTCGGCACGTAGTCGATGCCCACCATCAGCGGCTGTGCGTCGGTCAGCATGTACTCGTGGAACAGCAGCGCGGCGTTCGGGTGCTTGGCGCGCAGCGCCACGCCGACGGCGTTGGAGCGCGCGATGGCGGGCTCGAGCACGAACCAGTCGATGGGCGCGCCCTTCTTCTTGGCCTGCTCGGGCATGTAGTTGTAGACCGTCAGCGCCAGCGGCACTTCGCCCGAAACCACCATGTTGTTGAGCAGCGTGTGGCCCTTGCGCGGTGAGATGCCGTTGATGGCCACCAGGTCCTGGAAGAACTTCAGGCCCTTGTCGCCGCCGCCCATGACGTCAACCAAGGTCTGGAACCAGTCCTGGTTCTTGGCCTCGACGCCGAGCTTGCCTTTCCACTTCGGGTTCAGCAGGTCGGCATAGGTCTTGGGCAGGTCTTCCTTCTTGACAGCGCCGGTGTTGTAGGCCTGCACCCACACCGACAGCAAGGTGGCAGCCCACTGCTGGTGGGCCGGCACCGAGCCCGCCGTGAGCAGCTTGTAGGTGGGCGACTTCACGGCCTGCAGCACCTTCTCGCGCGACAGCGCCTCCATCTCGGGGCTGCCGAAGTGCACGACGTCGACCTCGTCACGCTTGGCCGCGGCTTCGGCCAGCGTGCGCTGCAGCACCTTGTCGGTGCCCGCGCGCCAGACCGTGACCTTGATGCCGTACTTGGTCTCGAAGGGCTTGACGATGGCCGGCACGTCTTTCTCGGCAATCGTCGTGTAGAGGGTCAGCGCACCTTCCTTCTTCGCCGCCTCGGTGATGCGCGCCATGCGGTCGGCACCTTCGTAGGTGGCCAGCGGCATCTGGGCCATGGCGGCACCGTGAACGGACACCAACGCCACCAGTGCGGCCAGCGTCGACAAGGCAAGAGCCATACGGCGTTCATTCATGGCGCTCCCCTTCAACTGCCCTTGCCGGTGAAGAGCTCGGCATACAGCTTGTTCCACTTCTCGTACTCGTCGAGCATGGTGCGTGAGTCGACGAAGCGCAGACCGGTCTTGGCGAACACGTTTTCGACCTTGGTGCTGGTGGGCACGAAGTCGCGGCCGGCCAGGATCTTCTGGCCTTCTTCGCTGATCTCGAAGTCGTAGAACAACACGGCCGAATGCGGGTTCGGGGCCGCCTTGGTCATGGCCACGCCGTTGGGCCGCGCGATCGGCGTGCCGATGCTGAACCAGTCGATGGGCGCGCCCTTGTCCTTGAGTTGCTCGGCCTTGTAGTTGTAGACCGTCAACGCGAACGGGATCTCGCCCGACACCACCAGCTGCGTCAGCAGCGTGTGGCCCTTGCGCACCGACATGCCGTTGGTCGCGACGATGTCCTTGAAGAGCTTGGTGCCCTTGGCCTCGCCGATTTCGGCGCACACGCCCGACAGCCAGTCCTGGTCTTCGGCCTCGATGCCCAGGCGACCCTTCCAGCGCGGGTGCAGCAGGTCGTCCCAGGTCTTGGGCAGTTCTTCCTTCTTGACCAGCTTGGTGTTCCAGGCCTGCACGAAGACGTTCAGACGCGTGCCCACCCACTCGCCATGCGGGCGCAGGGCCTGCGGGATGAGCTGCGCGAGATAGGGCGACTTCACCGCCACCAGGACTTTCTCGCGGCTCATCGACTCGAGCTCGGGGCCGTTGGTCTCGATGATGTCCACGGTGTGGCGGTTGCCGCGGGCTTCGGTCACGGCGCGCTGCAGCGCCTTCTCGGAGCCGGCACGCCACACCGTCGTCCTCAGGCCGTACTTCTTCTCGAAGCCCGCGATCAGCGCGCCCATGTCATCACTCTGCGCCGAGGTGTAGATGGACAGCGGGCCTTCCTTCTTCGCGCCCTCGACCAGGCGGGCCTGGCGGTCGGCACCCGTGTAGCCGGCCAGTTCGATGGCGCTGCCCCTGGCTTGCGCCCACACCGCGCTCGGCAAGGCGGCGGCAGCGGCGCTGCCGGCCATCAGGCGGGCGAATTCACGTTTGTTCATGACAGCAGTTTCCTATTCGGTTTCACGCTGAGCCCGCTGTCCCTTGAGGAACAGGTCGGACCACAGCTTGTCCCATTTGTCGGCCTCGTCGAGCGTGATGATGGGGTCGATCATCTCGAACGCAAACTTGTTCAGGTTGCTGTCCACCGCCGTGCTGGCCGGCACGCGGTTGCGTTCCTTCAGCAGCTGCTGGCCTTGCGGCGAGAGCATGAAGTCGGTGAACAACAGCGCCGCATGCGGATGCGCCGCGCGCGGCACCACGCCGATGGCGTTCGGCCGGCCGAAGGTGGGCGCCAGCGCCTTCCACTTCACCGGCGCGCCGCGCACGGCCAGGCGTTCGATGTTGTGGTTGTAGATGGTGGCGGTGATGGGCACTTCGCCCGAACTCACCAGCTCGGCCAGCAGGGTGTGGCCGGTGCGCATCTGCGGCTTGTTCTCGGCCAGCTTGCGGAAGAAGGCCAGGCCCGGGCCTTCGCCCATGTGCTTGACGATGGCCGCAAACCAGTCGGTGTCGCCGGCCTCCAGCGCCAGCTTCCCAGCGAATCGTGGGTGCAACAGATCGGTGTAGCTGTTGGGCACCTCGTCAGGCTTGATGAGGTTGGTGTTGTAGCCGATGGTGAAGAAGTTGAAGCGGTCGGCCACGTAATGCCTGTGCTTCGGAAAGGCCGCCAGCGGCAGGTCCTTGAAGTGCGGGCTGAAGAATTCGGCGAGCAGCTTCTCGCGGTACAGGGCCTCCATCTCGGGGCCGTTGGTTTCAAGCACGTCGCAGGCAAATCGGCCGGCGCGCGCTTCGGTCACCGCGCGTTGCAGCACCTTTTCGGAACTGCTGCGCCACAGCAGCACCTTGACGCCGGTCTTCTTCTCGAAAGCCTCGGTGATGGGGCCCGAATCTTTCGTGTTCAGCGAGGTGTAGAGGCTGAGCTGGCCTTCCTTCTTCGCACCTTCCAGCAAGCGTGCGTCGCGGTCGGCACCCTTGTAGAGGTAGAGCTCGCGGGCCCGCGCTGCGCTGTCTTGCGCGTGCACCGCCGGCACGCCCTGTACGCACAGGGCCGCCGCCGAGGCGGTGATCAGGCGGCGCCGTTGAAGGGAAACGACCGCCGCCATGGCCGCGTCAGAAGCTGTGCGCGACGCCAGCCAGCAGGTGGCGCGAGCTTTCGCCCGGGTTGGCCACACCGCCCAGGTCGGTGGCCGCGAAGCGCGCCGACACGCCATTGGTCATCTTGGTGTAGGCCGCGTACACATAGGTGCGCCGGCTGATGCTGTAGGCCGCGCCCGCCGTGACCTGGCTGCCTTCCAGGCCGATGGTGCTGCAGGCCGAGGCCACGCGGGTGCAGGACCCGGCGCCCGACTTCACGTAGTGGGCCATCACGCGCACAGCACCGAAGCGACCGTCATAGCCGACCAGGTAAGCCGTGTTCTTGTAGGTCTGGAAGCGCCCGGTGACGGTGGCGTTCTCGTCGTAATTCTTGTTGATGACGTCGAACTCGAGCTTCTGGTCCTTGGTGATGCGCCATTCCACCGTGGCCTGCAAGGCAGTGTCCTTCGATGTCACGGTGCTGCCGGCTGCGTTGTTGCGCATGGCCGTGGGTGCGTTGGTCGAGCCGCCGTACCAGTTGTCGTGGATCTCGTAGGCCAGGGCCACATAGATCGGGCCACCGTCGTACTTCACGCCCATCGAGTAGGTCTTCTGCGCGCCAACCGTGGTGGGGTTCTCTTGCGTGGCCACTTGCAGGCCGCCCTGGAAGCCGCCGATTTCGGGCGAGTCGTAGCGGATGCTGTTGGCGCGGCGCTCGTGGAAGCGGCTGGCGTTGTTGGTACCGAAACCGACCTTGCGCAGGATGTTGCTGGACGAGACCGGCGTGCCGCTGCTGATGCCCAGGATGCCCAGGGTGTCGCCGTATTCCTTGAACACGGTGTCCATCAGGCCCAGGCGGATTTCACCGAAGCCACCTTGCAGGCCGATGAAGCCGTTGCGGTTCCAGGTGAAGCCGGCGGCACTGCCGTTGTCCACCGCCACCACGCCTTCAATCTGGAACGTGGCCTTCAGGCCGCCGCCCAGGTCTTCCCTGCCACGCAGGCCGAAGTTGGAATTGCCGGCCGACATGCCTTTCAGCGTGGGGACGCCTTTGGCACCCGTGGGCGTGGCCGCCAGCGTTGCAACCGGCGTGCCGGCTGCGGTGGCACCCGAGCCGCTTTCCTGTTCGATGTAGGGGTACAGCTTGCCGTAGAGCTGCACGCTTTGGGCGTGGGACAGCGTGCACAGCGCGGCGGCGCTCAAGGCCAGCACCAGGGGTAGCTTCTTCATTGGATATTGTCTCCGTCAGTGAATTTCAAGGTCTCGGGCGCTTGCCGCAGCGGCGGCGACTGGCTGCCAATTCAGTCCATCGTTCTGTATGAAAGAACTTGGGTCCTCAGAAAGGAACGATCTCAGCGTGAACCGGGGCCGCCTCGGTGTCAATGCGTGCCGCCCCGGAAAATCAGCCTTTTCGCGACACTTCGTTCACGATGTTTTGGCCGGCAAGTCGGCCAGTTCCATCTCGTAAGCCTCGGCCATGCGGGGCGTCAAACCGACCTGCGCCAGCGCTTGCGTGAAGGTGTCGCGCACCTGCGGCGATTCGTCGGCATAGTCGATCTGGTCGCCTCCCACGCGGCGGCTGATCCAGGCCTTGGGCACGCCCTGGGCGTTGCGGATCGACACGCCTTCGGCCTTGAAGGCCAGGTAGCGCGCGGGCGTGGTGCCGGTGTTGAAGTGCTGGTGGAACCACATGTTGGGCGGCACGATCATCGTGCCCTCGCGCCATTCATAGCGATTCAGTGCCTCGCCCTCGGGCGCCATCAGGCTGTAGCCCGAACCGCTCATGATGATGACGTGCGCCCCCGGCCCGTGGGCGTGTGCTTTCTTGTAGGTGGCGGTGGGGAACTGGCTGATGTGGCTGTTCATCGAACCCTTGGCCATGCTGAAGCGGATGTGGCCGCCGCCGGCCCCGCGTTCCTTGGCGCTGATCAGCGGCAGGTTCACCGCGTCGGCCACGAAATTGGTGTCCAGCAACAGGCCCTTCTGTTCGCCGCCATTGGCGAAGTAATTGCTCTCGCCGGCAAAACGGTTCTTGAAGTCGTAGGCCGTGTTGAAGACGAAATCGGTGTCGCCGAAGGCGTTGATGATGGGCGGGCCATTCGTCACGGCCACAAAGCGTGCGGCTTCGCTGCCGCTGCCGTTGAAGTGCTGGTGGGTGGTGTTCAGCGGAATGGCGAAGATGGCACCGGCCTTCCATTCGAAGCTGACCTTGGCACCCGCACCGTTGGTCACGGTGGTGCTACCCCGGCCGTCCAGCACATAGATCATTTCCTCGAACAACTGGCGCTGCGGTGCCAGTTCCGACCCCGGCGGAATCTCGCACACATAGCAGTCGTTGCTGGTGCGGCTGGCGTCGTGGTTCAGGTAGACACCCTTGCCGCCGCGCCGCGCCCAGGGCTTCAGTTCGACGGTGTGCAGGTTCTCGACATAGATGGACGGGATGATGTCCAGCCCTTCTTCTTCGATCCAGCGCGTGTAAGGCGTGGCCTTTTCGGTTTCGAATTTCTTGGCAATGGTCTCGCTGACCAGGGCGTTCTTGGTGACGGTGGTGCTCATGCGGTTTCGGCGCTCGGAAGCGGGTTCTTGCGTTGAATGAAGCGGGCCACGCTGGCGGCCGTCAGTACCACGCCGGGCTCGTACTCGGGCGCGTTGTCGAGCTGCTCCAGATCGTTCAGCCCGCTGGCCTTGAAGATGCGGTTGATGGCGCTGATCAAACGCACCGGCCGATCGGGGCTGGCGTTGAAGTGCTGGTGGATGGTGTTCGGCGGGATGTAGATCACGTCGCCGGCCTGCCAGTCGTAGCGCTTGATCTCGGGCTGCGGGGTCCAGTGGTAGGTGTCGGTGATTTCGACATCGCAGTCCTGGTGCAGGTCGTAGCCCTGGCCTTCGACCACATAGAGACACTCTTCGGCCAGGTGGCGATGGCGGCCGCTGTGGCTGCCCGGCGGGATGATCTGCATGTAGGCGTCCACCGTTTCCATGCGGGTGTTCATGCCCTCGTTCAGCAAATGCTTCAGCAAGCCTTGCCGCGCCATTTCCCACGGCATGTCTTCGGGCTTGACGACCTTCGCGCGCTTGGCATTGCGCGCCGGCGCTTGCGTGGCGTCGTCCAGCAGTTGCTGGTACAGGTTCTGGTGGGCGCTGCCTTTGAGCCAGGCCTTGGCTTCGGTCCATGCCATGTCAGGCCTCCGGGTGGTTGAAGTCGGTCTCGGCTTCGCGGCAAACGAAACCTTCGCCACCGGGCGCGGGTTCGCTCGACCGCGGTTCGACCTGTTGCTGGAACAGCATGTTCATGAACATGTACATCGGCTTGGTCTTGATGACCAGCGCACGCGCCGGCTTTTCGTTGCTGGCGTTGAAGTGCTGGTGCACGCAGTTGTTGTGCACGATGGCGATGTCGCCGGCCGTCCAGTCGTAGCGGATGCCGTCGTGGATCTCGTAGCCGTCGCCGTCCAGGATGTAGAAGGCGGCTTCGTTGACGTGGCCGTGCTTCTGGCTCCTGCCGCCCGGACCGTACTCCTCCAGGTGGATGTGGAAAAGCTGGCTGATGCCGTCCTTGGGCTCGACGTAGTGACGGCTGAAGGCCTGCGGGCCGTCGTTGAACTTGATTTCCGAACCCTTGCGCACGCGCGGCATGTCGCGCAGGCGTTGCAGTTCGGTTTTCAGGTTGTAGCTGCCCTGAATGCCGCGCACGAAGACACGGTCCTTCTTCGAGTGATAGTGGCTCTCGTTGGGCGCGGTGTGCGCGGTTGCCGACACCTCGTCGGGCTTCTTCATTTCAGCGTCCATATTTGTCCAACTGGTAGCGTTTCGGTTTGAGGGCGCGGCAGAGCTCGCGGTTGAGGCCTGATTGCGGCAGCGAAAGCCCGGCGCGTGCGGCCATGTCCTGCACGATGACCATGTCGTCTTCGGCCCATGCCATGGTTTGCGTGCCCCACACCTCGAGCGCGTGATTTTCGGCGCTGCTCATCATCAGCGCGCTGCGCAGCACGTCGGTGTCCATGCCGTAATGGGCGGCCAGGGCCAGCGCCTCGTGGTTGGCAATCAGGCAGGCCCACAGGATGCTGTTGTTGGCGGCCTTGGCCACCTGCGCCGTGCCGACACCGCCGGTGTGCACCACATCGGCGGAGTAGGCCCGCAGCACCGGTGTCAGGCGCGCCACCACGGCGGCGTCGCCGCCCACGAAGCTGAGCAGCGTGCCCTTGTCGGCGGCCGCACCGCCGCGGCAGACGGTGCTGTCCACGACATGCAGACCGGGCGTGGCAGCGGCCAGTTCCTGCACCGTCTCGGGCCGGATGGTGCTGAGGATGGCCACGATGCTCCCTGGCTGCGCGCTGCGTAATGGGCCACCTTCGGCCAGCAGCGCGCGCACCTCGACGTCAAAGCCGACGCACACCAACATCACGTCGCTGGCCGCAGCCAGGGCCGCGTTGTCGGTGGTCCAGCCGGCACCCAGCGCCTTCACCGCCGCTTCGCGCGCCGGGTTCAGGTCGCTGGCCAGGGTGGCGTAACCCTTGCGCACCAGGTGGCCGATGATGGGCATGCCCATCCTGCCGGCACCGATCAGGCCGACGCTCACGGGTTTGTCGTCTGTCGTCATCGCAGTCACCGCTTTTGCGTGATGGTGTCGAGCAGCGCCGGCTGCCCCGACTTGACTTTGGCAATCGCGCGCTTGAGCGCTGCGGCCACGTCACCCGGCTGGTCGATCGGACCTTCGGCGTACCAGCCCATGCTGCGTGCCAGCGTCGCGAAGTCGGGCGCCGGGTCGTCCAGGTCCATGCCGATGTAGGCGCGGTCCACCGGCGTGCCGCGCTGCTTGGCCATGCGGATCTGGTGTTCCCAATCGTTGAAGTAGGCGCGGTTGTTGTACATCACCACCAGCATCGGGATCTTGTGCTTGGCCGCCACCCACAGCGCGCCGGCGTCGAACATCAGGTCGCCGTCGGGCTGGATGTCCACCACCAGGCGGCCCTGGCCGCGGTGGGCCAGCGCCACGCCCATGCTGATGCCGAACTGCGTCGCCGTGCCCAGGCTCTTGCCGGCATGGCGGTAGGGCTTGTCGAAGTTCCAGAGCTTGCGTGTCCAGTCCTCCAGCGTGCCCGCGGTGAGAACCCAGTCTTCGTCCTTGATCTGTGCCCACACTTCGGACGCCAGGCGCGGCAACGTGATGGGGCTGTCGTCGCGGTCTTCCAGCGCCTCCTTCGCCCAGCCGTCGCGCAGCGCCTTGTGTTTCTTGGCGATGCTGGCCGTGCGCTTGGGTACGCGCGCGGCGAAGGCCTGGCCCTCTTCGGTCGGCATCTTGGCCAGCTTCTTCAGCAGCGCCGTGAGCGCCGGCACCGCCAGCAGCGTGTCGGCGACGATGCGCTGGTTGGCGTAGAGCAGGCGCTGGTAGTCCATTGCCCAGGCGCTGATGTTCATGTCGCCAAAGCCGATGTCGATCCACTGGCAGTTCTTCGGCGTCAGGCTCACCAGTTCACGCGTGACGCTGGTCAGCGTCGTCGTCGGGCGTTCCCAATCGCGCACGTCCACCAGCAGCACCACGTCGGCGTCCTTGAACAGGGTCTTGTCCATGCTCAGGTTCAGCGGGTGCTGGCTCGGAAAGCTCAAGCGCATGTTGAGGTCGTAGACCGGTGCGCCCAGGGCTTCGGCCAGCGCCACCAGGTCGTGGAAGCCCTGCGGGTCGCGCCCCGCGTACTCGGTCAGGATGACCGGGCGCTTGGCCTTCGCCAGCGTCTGGGCCGCCTGCTGCAGCGCCGCCGGGTCGGGCGCGATGCGGCTGGGCACGCTCTGGAAGCCCTTGGGTGGCAGCGGCACGTCGTGCTCGAGCTTCTTTTCCTGCAGCCAGGCGTCGTAGCACATGTACACCGGGCCGCGCGGCTCGGTCATCATCACCGAATAGGCGCGCGCAAAGGCTTCCGGCACGCCGTCCACCGTGGTCGGCTGGTAGTCCCACTTGGTGTAGTCGCGCACCGCCTGACCCTGGCTCTGGGCACTGTGGATCCAGTCGATCTTGGGCCGGCGTTTGGTCTCGTCCATCGGCCCGGTGGCGCCGACGATGAAGATCGGCGCGCGGTCGATGTAGGCGTAGTACACGGCCATGTTGGCGTGCAGCAGGCCGACCAGGTTGTGCAGGATGGCCACCATCGGCTTGCCGCTGGCCTTGCCGTAGCCATGCGCGATCTGCACCGCGGTTTCTTCGTGCTGGCAGAGCATCATCACGGGCGTGTTGCCGCCGTAGTTGACGATGCTGTCGTGCAGGCCGCGGTAGCTGGCACCCGGGTTCAGTGCCGCGTAAGGCAGCTGGTACTGATGCAGCAGGTCGACGATGACATCGCCGCCCCAGCGGTCCTTGGGCTTGACGGCCTCGGGCGTCTTCTTCGGGCGTACAACCCGGACCAACTTTTCGGTGCCGGACATGATCAGGCCATTTTCTGAAGCTCGACCGCAACCGGCATGGCCACACACTTGGCGGCGTCGATGTGGGCCCACACCTGGTCGCCGACCTTGGTGTAGATCGACGGGTGGGTGCGCGACAACACCGTGCGGCCACCCACCTTCAGCTGCCAGTCCAGCGACTCGCCGAGGAAGACCTTCTGGTCGACGGTGCCGTGGATGACGTTGACGGTGGCTGCAGGTGGGCTCTCGGACAGGCGCACGTCCTCGGGGCGGATCGACAGAATGACCTTCTGGCCCGGGCGCACCGCCTCGACCGAGTAGGAACGCAGCACGCCCAGTTCGGTCTCGATGACGTAGAAATGGTCCTCGCCGTCGGCCGCGCGCACGGTGCCGTCGACGAAGTTGGTGGTGCCCACGAAGTCGGCGACAAACTGCGTCTGCGGACGCTCGTAAATCTCGCGCGGGCTGCCGATCTGCTGGATGCGGCCGGCGTTCATCACCGCGATCTGGTGCGACAGCGCCAGCGCCTCGCTCTGGTCGTGCGTGACGTACACGGTGGTGATCTTCAGTTCGCGTTGCAGGCGCTTGAGCTCGAAGCGCATCAGCTCGCGCAGCTTGGCGTCCAGGTTGGACAGCGGCTCGTCCAGCAGCAGCAACTTGGGTTCCATCACGAGCGCACGGGCCAGCGCCAGGCGCTGCTGCTGTCCACCGCTGAGCTTGGTGGCCTCACGGTCGCGCAGGTGGTCCAGCTGCACCGCCTTCAGCACGCGCATCACCTTCGCGTCGATCTCGTCGCGGCGGTACTTTTTCTTGCCCACCTGCAGCGGGAAGGCCGTGTTGGTGAACACGTCCATGTGCGGCCAGATGGCGTAGCTTTGGAAGACCATGCCGAAGCCGCGCTGGTTGGGCGGCACGAAGATGCGGCGCTTGGCGCTGAACACCGCCACGTTGTTGACCGAGATCTCGCCGCCGTTGGGGCGCTCAAGCCCCGCGATGCTGCGCAGCGTGGTCGTCTTGCCGCAGCCGCTGGGGCCCAGCAGCGTGAAGAAGTGGCCTTCGGGCACGTCGATGTTGACGTCCTGCGCGGCCTTCACGGGCTGGCCGAGTTCGTTGGTGTATTCGGTGTAGAGGGATTCGATCTTCAGCACGATGTGTCCTTGGCCATTCGCCTAATTCTTGATGCCGAACCGCTTGCCGATGGCCTGCGAGACCATCACCAAGATGAGCAGCATGATGATGAACATGACACCCAGCGCCGAGAGTTCGACGTACTGACCGTTCTCCCAAAGCTCCCAGATGATGATGGAGATGACTTCCGTGCCGGGGCTGTAGAGCAGGATGGAACTCGACAGCTCGCGGATCGAAACGATCATGATGTAGATCCAGCCCGCCAGCAGGCCGGGCTTCAGCAGCGGCAGCACGATGCGGCGGAAGGTGGTGCCCCAGCCCGCGCCGCTCATCGCCGCGCTTTCTTCCAGTTCCTTGTGGATCTGCAGCATTGAGGTCGTGTTGAAGCGCAGGCCGTAAGGCATGAAGCGCGTGACGTAGGCGATGAGCAGGATCCAAATCGTGCCGTAGACGCCGATGTCGACGTTCAGATAGAAGATCATCAGCGCCAAGCCCAGCACCAGGCCGGGGAACACCATCGGCATCGAGGCCAGGTTGTCCAGCAACCAGCGGCCGGGCAGCTTCGTCTTGACGACGATCCAGCAGATCACCGAAGTGAGCAGCATGATCGCCGTGGCACAGCTGAAGCTCAGCAGGATGCTGTTGCCGACGGCGCGCAGCAGGTTGGGGTAGCTGAGGACGAAGCGGTAGGGGTCGAGCGTGAGGTTCTGCAGCGCCGCCATCGACGGCACGGCGTAGAACTTCTGCAGCGACGACCACAGCAGCACGCTGAACGGCAGGACGACGATGAGCATGAAGTAGACGACGAACACGCCCACCGCCACCCAGCGCCAAGGCCCGAGGTCGATCAGGCGCGGCCTGAAGCCCTTGCCGGTCATCGTCGAATAACGGCTGCCGCTGGCCGACAGGCGGCTGATGAAGTAGATGCCCGCCGTGGTGATGAGCAGCAGCGCCACAGCGTAGGCCGAAGCCTGGCCGATCTGGCTCGGGTAGCGGTGCACCGCCTGGTAGATGGCTGAGGTAAAGACCTGGATGCCCACCGGCAAACCCAGCAAGGCTGGCACCTCGAACGACTCGATGGCCTTGACGAAGAGGATCAGGAAGGTGGCAAAGATCGCTGGCCAGACCAGGGGCAGCGTGACGCGCCGAAGCACCTGGAAGACGTTCGCGCCGCTCATCATCGCGCTCTCTTCCAACGACGGGTCCATGGCACGGAAGGCCGCCGTCATCAGCAGGAAGGCGACGGTCGATTCCTGCAGCCCGTCGACCCAGATCATTCCCCACATCGAATAGATGTTGAACAGGGGCGTTTCGAGATTGAAGAGCGACATCAGGCTCAGGTTGACGAGGCCGATCTTGGGGCTGCCGAGCAGGATCCACGACACCGTGAACAGGATGCCGGGCATGACCAGCGGGATCAGCGCCATCGCAAAGAACAGCGACTTGAACGGCGTGTTGGTGCGCTCGTTGAGCCAGGCCAGGCTGCTGCCCAGCAGAAAGGCGAAGGTCGCTGTGCCAAAGGCGAAGCGCAGCGAATTGCCAAAAAGACGCCCTGTGTCGCTGCTGCTGTAGGCCGTGATGTAGTTGCCCCAAGTGAACTCTGCCGCCTTGGCAGCGGTTTGCGGCGTGAAGAAGCTCTGCCAGAACAGGAAGCCCAGCGGCATCACGGCGATGTAGAGCACGAGGGCCACGCACACGCCGATGACCAGCGACTTCCAACTGAGCAACCGGCGCCAGGCCGCCGGCGTGTTGCCGTCGGCACTGTCGTGGCGGGTGCCGCCGGGATCGACCCCTGTGGGCATGGCTTTCGCCGTGACCTGATTCATATTTTTAGCGTTCCTATTAGCGGAACACTGGTCCGCATAGCGATACGCCACTTTAGGGATCTACCCCAGGGGTGTCAAGGCAGCATGAATCAGGGCTAACCCCCGACGCGCCGCCCGAGCGCCGGCTCAGTTCGCGAGCAGCAAGCGCTCGAAGAGTTGCGCGCCGCCGGCACCGCCCAGCGGCACCAGCAGACCCTTGAAGAAAGGCTGGTCGAAGGGCGGCGCGAAGGCCCCGCTGCGTTCGGCTTCCACGGCGGCGATCAAGCGCTTCATCGGTTCGACCAGGGCCTTGCGTCCGTCGTCGGCACCGGCCATCCAGCGCAGGTCGGCGTTCATGCGCGCCAGGGCCCGCGTGCGGCAGTCTTCGGCGGCCTGCTTGAGCAGCAGCGCCAGCACGCCCAGCCACAGCACGTACAGCGCCGCCGCCGTGGCAATGGGCCAGCTCAGTGACCAGTTGTCAAACAGCCGGCTGCGCGCCACCACCATCAGCGCCAGCATCAGGAAGGGTGCCACCACCAGCGGTGCCACGGCGCGCGTGAGGCGGGCAATGACCTGGATGTCGATCCAGTCGTCCAGCAGCGTGTGGCCGGGCACCACTGCGGCGGGGTCGACGCTGCTGCGCTCGGCCGGGTCGGCGGCCACGCAGCGCGTCCACTGTTCGGCCTGCACCGGGCCCAGCGCCTGGGCGAAGCGCTGCACCGTGGCCGGCGCGTACAGCGTGCGTTCGGTGCCCAGCATGCGCAGGAAGCGCCAGGCCAGCATGGTGGCGTCGGCCACCGCCACCACCACCAGCGGCAGCAGCAGCAGCGTGGCCAGGTAGGCCGTGCGAATCAGCGCCCGGTGTTCACCGCCGCGCACCGGCACTTCGGGCAGTTCGTGGTCGCTGAAGGCCCAGAACAGCAGGCCGACAGCGCAGGCCGCTGCCACCGTCCAGAAGGCCACACGGATGCTGCGCGGCAGCGCCGCGCTGCGCAGCTGGTAGCCGCGCCACAATTCGGCAAAGTGCACCGCTTTGCCCACGGGCCGGCGCCAGCCCAGCAGCGTGCGCTGGCTCAGCCAGTGCCAGGCGCGGCGCACGGGCCCGGCGTCGCGCGCGGTGCCGGGCAAGGGCGCACCGAAGCCGACATCGGTGCGCGCCAGGCCGGTCAGCCCCAACCAGTCTTCGTCGGCCCGCCGCGCTTCGGCAATGCCCGCCCACAGGCGGTCCAGCGTGGCCACACCGCACACCAGCGCCAGCAGGTTCAGCAGGTGTGAAGGCCAGCCGCTGATGCCCTGCAGCCAGGCCAGTGGTTCGCCGTCGGCCGCCTGCAGTGCCGGGTTGAACAGCAACCAGGCCGCCCAGATGGCGCTGAGCAGCAGCGCCGCACCCAGCACCGGCCGCCACAGGGGCCCGCGACGCCAGGAACCGCTGTAGCCGAAGACCCGCGAACCCGGGTACAGCACCAGCGAGGCCAGCACCGCCAGCCCGCCCCAGCCCAGCACCCCGGCCAAGCCCAGGCTGCCCGGCCGCAGCGCTTCCACCACCGAGCCCGCCGCGCAGGCAAAGAGCCCGGCGTAGAGCAGCGCGAAGGCCGCTGCCAGCCGGCTGTAGCCGCCCTGCGCTTCACCGGCCACCGAGCCGGCACCGATGACCGCGTCGCGCGCGCGGCACAACGCCGGTGTGGACGGCCACATCAGCAGGCCTGCCGCCAGCAGCGCCAGGAACACCCCCAGGCCGACCTGGTAGGTCGACGAGGGCTCGTGCGGCACGCGGGGCGACGCACCGAAGCCGGCCAGCGCCACCGCGCGGTCGCGGCCGATCTCATAGACCGTGGGCCGCGCGATCACAGCCTGCGCCTGGCCCCGGATGTCGCCACACGGCGAGCGGCAGGCCGCCAGCCGCGCGGCCACATAGGTGGCGGCCTGGTAGACGTCGCGAAACGGCGGTGTACCGGTCTGCAAGGACCGCGCGCTGCCGCCACCGGAAGCAGCCGAAGCCGCAGGCTGCGGTGCAAAGCGCAGCGGCAGGCTGGACGCGACCACCAGGTTGCGCGTGAACGGCAGCGTGCGCGGGTGCAAGTAGCGCGCGTCCATGTCGGTGGTGAAAAACACCTTGTCAGGGAAGCTGTCGTGCAGGGCCTGCAGGATCAGCAGCTTGTCGTGCACGTCGTTCGCGAAGATGCCGATGGCCCCGATGGGGCCGACGCCGCCCACCGCTTCACTGCCCGGCGCGACCTGCAGCGATTCGCTGCGCTTGAGCGACTGCGCCATGCGCCGCAGGTAGTCCAGCTGGTCGCGCGTCTCGGGCCATTCGATGGCCGCGTTCGGGTCGGCTTTGGCCGGCGCGCTGCGATCGACGCCGTCGCGCAGCGTCACGCCATCGACACCGCGAAAGAAATAGACATGGTCTTCGTTGTTGGTCTGCCCCTGGCGCAGGGGCTTGATCAGCCGGCTGAAGCGGCGTTCCAGCGTGCGCGAATAGATCGAATCGCTCTCGGTCACCAGCACCACGCGCCGCGAGCCGTCCAGCGGCAGGCGCAGCTTCAGCTCTGCGGCCAGGGCCTGCAGCACCACGTCGTCGCTGGCGATGGTGCGCTCGAAGGTCAGCTTCGGCGCCGCCGGCCCGTCGGCTTCCACGCTGAGCACCCGGGCCATGCGCCGGCGCAGGAAGGTGTCCATGGGCTGGCCGTGCAGTTCGCCCAGATCGCTGTCGGAAATGGTCGCTGAGCTGTTGAACAGCGCGGCGTTCGACAGCAGCCGGTAGCCCGCGTCCACCGCCTCTTGGGCCACGGTCTTCACGGCCGGCGCGCCGGTCTTGTCGGCCAGCTTGCGGGCTTGCGCCGCGCGGCGGTCCAGCCACGACAGCGCGTTGCGCAAGCCGTCAGAACTGGAAGGCCCGATCAGCGCCACCGGCGGGCAGCGCACGCAGCGCCCGACCACGGTGTCCAGCACATGCGCCAGGCCGTCGAGCTTGGGGGCCGGCAGCGCCGATTCGTCGATCCACAGCAGCGCGATCGACCGGTAGCGCTGGCGCCCGCCGGGCGCGGCCGATGCCGCCAGCGCCAGCCGCGGCGCGGCGCTGGCGGCCTCGGCCGCGCCAGCACTGCTGGCCGCCCGGGGTGCCCGGCCCACGCGGTCGCGCCGGGGCGACAGCACTTCATAGGGCATCAGCAGGCGGTCGGGTGCCTCGGCCACGGCGGTGGGGCGCAGCGGCGGGATGTCGAGCTGCAGCAGGCCGATGTGCTCGGCGGCATCGGGCAGGTAGCCCTCGGCCTGCAGGCCGGACAGCACGCCGTAACGCGTGCGGCGACGCGACTCTTCGGCACCCACGAACGCATTGCCCGGCACCATCACGGCCAGCACCAGCGTCTCTTCGATGTCGCCGTCGTGGTCGAAGTCGAGCCGATCGCGCAGGCGCGACGCGCTGCGCCGCTCGGTCAGCACCGGGTCCAGGCAGTCGCGGCTGCGCGGCAGGCGCTGGGCTTCCTTGTCGCAGCGCTGCTGGCGTTCCGATTCATAGCGGCGGGTGGCCACGAAAGGGTCTTCCCACAGGCGCGCTTCCACTTCCAGGTCGGCGCTGACGAGGGCCTGCGCGCGGTCCTTTTCGGCCGGCCGCAACAAGTCGAAGGCGCGCGGTGCCAGTACCGTGCTGGAAACCAGCGTGGCCACCACAGCCATGCTGGCCCAGGGAAACTGGAAGGGGTCTTTGTCGGCCATGCGGTGGCTCCGGCTGCGCTGCGGCTAACCCCGCTGGTGGGTGGCCAGCGGCGGGCGAACGACCAGGATAGTCCGCGTCACGGCATCCGTCGATCCCAACCCTCAGCAGGGTGTAGGAGCCTCAGCCGGCCCAACCCACCTGTTCGTGCAGCAGCACCTCGCCGCCCTGTGCCGACGAGGCCAGCGCGGCCACGCAGACTTCCAGGTTGGCCAGGCCCCAGCGGCCGTTGTGCAGCGCCGGCGCGGTGCCTGTGATGGCCGCATGCCATTCGTCCAGCACCCGGTCGCGCGGCGAGCGGTTCAGCGCCACCGGTACATCACGCACGCCGTCGGCGGTGTAGACGCGCAGGCCGTCGGGCGTCTGGCGGATGTCGCCCCGCTCGCAGCTGACCAAGGTCAAGCCGAAGTGTGGCTGGTGCGGCGCGCGCGCCGGAATGGCCATGGCGGCGCGGGCCTGCTTGGCCTTCAGTTCGTCGGCTGGTGTGGCTGCAGGCGCACGGGCGCTGCGATGCGCAACGGGCTGGTGGAAGCCCCATTCCGAGATGTCGCCGACCCATTCGCTGCTGGCAAAACCACCATAGCCGTTGTAGACGGCGGTGGCCACGGCACCGTCTTCGAAGGCGATGAAGACGGTGTGCGCACCGGTCGTGCGGCGCGCCGGGTCCCAGTCGAAAACCTGCGCGCGCACGCTGCGGGCACGGCCGCCGCACAGCAGGCGGATCACGTCGAACTGGTGCGCACCCTGGCGGAAGGTGACGCCGCCGCCCTGTGCCGGGTCCAGCTCATCGGCGCGTCGCGGGCGGTGCACCCAGTCGCTGTAGCACCAGCTGTGCACCATGCGCACGCGGCCCAGTTGGCCCGACGCGATGAGCGCCTGCATCGCCGCAATCGGCGCGTCGAAGCTGTGTGCATGGCCGACCAGCAGCACCACACCGGCCTGCTGCGCGGCCGCCACCATCTGCCGCGCGCCGGCCAGTGTGGTGGCCATCGGCTTTTCGACCAGCACATGCAGGCCAGCCGCTGCCACCTGCGCCACCTGTTCGGCATGCAGCGGCGTGGGCGTGGCGATGTAGACGGCGTCGAGCGGGCCGCTCTCCAGCATCGCCGCCAGCGTGGCGTGGCCACTGACGCCGTGGGTTTGCACCATCTGGCTGCGCAGGCTGTCGTTGGGTTCGGCCACCGCCACCCAGTCGAAACCGCTGTGCGCCTGCAAAGGTGTGATGAAGGCCTGGCCGGCCGCGCCGAGGCCAGCGATGCCGACGCGCAGCCGCCGGGGGCCTGCGGCGGACGCGACAGGTGCCGCAGACGTCGCAGACACAGCCGGCGCAGCCGCCGCCGCCATCTACTTGGCCTTCTTCACGACAAGGTCGTCGAACAGCTTCTGCCAGCGGTCTTGCTGGTCCAGCGCCTTGGCCGGGTCGATCAGCTTCATCGGCAAGCGGGCGAAGGGGCTGTCGATGAGCTTGCTGGCCGGCACGAACTGCGCGTCGGCCAGCAGCTTCTGGCCCGGGCCGAGCATGAAGTCATGGAACAGCAGCGCCGAGGCCGGATTGAGCGCGCGCTTGAGCATGGCGATGGTGCTGGGCTGCGCCAGCAAAGGCTGCAGCGCGATGCTCTCGATGGGTGCGCCTTTCTTCTTCAACTGTTCGGGGATCCAGCTGTAGACCGTCAGGGCCAAGGGAATGTCGCCCGAGGCCACCAGGTTGGCCAGCACCGAATGGCCCTTGCGCGCCGAGATGCCGTTCGTGGCGACGATTTGGCTGAACAGCTTGCTGCCGGCGTCTTCGCCCAGCTCGCCCAGCAAGGTGCCGAACCAGACGTGGTTGTTGGCCTCGATGGCCAGCCGGCCCTTCCAGCGCGGGTCGGTCAGGTCGGCATAGGTCTTGGGCAGTTCTTCTTTCTTCACCGCGCTGGTGTTGTAGCTGGCGACCCAGATGTCCAGCGTGATGGCGGCCCAGCTCTTGTGGGCCGGCGCAGCGCCGGGCATCAGGTCCTTGAGGCCGGGCGACCACACCTCCTGCAGCAATTTCTCGCGGTAGGCGGCCTCGTTCTCGGGCGCGTTGTTCTGCACGATGTCGACGTCGAAACGCCCGCCGCGAGATTCAGCGCTGAGGCGTTGCAACACCGCTTCGGAACCAGCCCGCCAGGCGCGCACCTTGATGCCGTACTTCTGCGTGAACGCGGCCATCACCACCGGCAGCGCCGGGTAGACGTGGTAGACCGACAGCTCGCCTTCCTTCTTCGCCAGCTCGATGAGCCGGGCTTCGCGGTCCGGCCCCTGGTAGAGGGCCAGGTCGCGTGCTGCCTTGCCGGCGTCCTGCGCGTGCACGGCGGCGGGCAGCGCGGCCAATGCGCTCAGCGCGGTCAGCGCCGCGGTGCTGGCCCAGCCGGCGGCCACCTGCCGCCGCGTCAGGCCGCTCACCGCTGCACCCCGGCGGCAGCGCTGGCCGCGCGTTCAGCGCGCCGGCGCAAATAGTCGAAGTTGATGGTGTACTGCTCGGGCCGCGTGATGTTGTGGTGCAGGCGCTGGATGCTCTCGTCGCTGAAGACGGCCCCCACGCCGCCGCTGGCCTGCGCCAGCAACTGGATCTTGCAAGCCTCTTCCAGTAGCAGCGCCAGCACCGTGGCTTCTTCCACGCAGGCCCCCACCACGGCCACGCCGTGGTTGCGCAGCAGCACCGCCTTGTGCGGGCCCAGGGCGCGCGCCACGCCGGCGCCCATGTCTGGCGTGCGGATGAGGTCGATGGTTTCGGTGAAGTAGGGCACGCCATCCGCCGTACCGCCATAAAACGCAACGCCCGGCTGGCTGATCGGCAGCACCGGCCGGCCGGTGGCCGACAGCGCCACGGCGTGCGTGGGGTGGGTGTGGATCACGCTCATCACGTCGGGCCGCAGCTTGTAAATCTCGCTGTGGATGAAGACCTCGCTGTGTCGCCGGCCGGTGCCGCCGACCTTCTCGCCGGCCAGGTTGCAGACCACGATGTTGTCCAGCGTGATCTCGTCCAGGCCCTGGCTGTGCGGCTTCATCAGGAAGTGCGTGGGGTCGCCGGGCATGCGCAGCGACACATGGCCGCGCGTCAGGTCGCCCTGGTCGGCGGCGTCCAGGATCAAGCCGGCAGCAATCAGTTTTTCGCGGGCTTCGAGTTCGGTCATTTGCAGGGCTGCATTCATGTTGCTTCCTCGGCCAGATGCGGTTCCGGCTGGCCTTCGTAAATCTGCACCAGGGCTTGCGCGATCGGCGCGTACTTGGCGTGCGTGCGCAGCATGAAGGCCGCGAAGCCGTCGCTGTTGTGGTGCTTCTTGGTTTCGGTGGGCAGTTCGATGCGGCCGCGTGTGGCGTCGCGCAGCACGCCCATCGGATCTTGCCCCTGCTGCACCTTCTTCATCTCGCGCTTCAGCGTGCGCCGGTACATCGCCACGCCTTTGTCGGAAGCGCCCAGGTGTTCCTTCGACCGGTCGGCCACAGCGCCCTGCGTCACCCAGGCCATCATGTCCTGGCCGTCGATGTTGTCCATGATGAAGTCGCCCTTGGCGTCCAGGTAGGGCACGTCGTAGGTGTGCACCCTGGCTTGCAGCTGCGCCAGCAACGGGGCTGACACGTCTGCGCCAGACGGCAGCAGGTAGGCGTTGTACCAAAGGTGCAGCGTGTGCGTGTCGTCGACCGGCACGCGCATCTGGAACGAGTGGTAACGCGCCTTCGGGTCGCCGTTGCCCACGGCCAGGATGTTCGGAAAGACGATGGGGTGGCCGATGCGCCAGTCGTCGCTGTCTTCACTGTGGCCGGCCAGCAGGCGGTGCTTGGTGATGCCGAATTCGAATTCGCGGAAATCGATCTTCAGATGCGGCGTGCTGATGGCCACCTTCACGCCTTCCTGTTCTTTCTGGAATTCGTACTGGTGGCCATGCAGCCATTCGGTGTGCACCGGGTCCAGCGAGTTCTCCATGATCTGCAGCCAGTTCACCGGCAGCACCACGCGGCCCATGATGCGGATCGCACCTTCAGCGACGAAACCGTCGAAGCGTGGCAGCACCGGCAGCGGCTGCTCGGGCGTGACCGGGCCCAGGTAGGCGAACAGCACGCCGCCCAATTCCTGCACCGGGTAGGCGGTGGTGCCCACGCTGGCGCGGAAGGCCGCGTTGTCGGCTTCGAAGGGCTGGTGCAGACAGGCCCCGGCGGCGTTGAATTCCCAGCCGTGGTACGGGCAGCGGATGCCGCGTTCGGTGGGGATGCCATGCAGGAAAGAGGCGCGGCGGTGCGGGCATTGCTCAGTGATCAGACCCAGCCCGCCGCTGCGGTCGCGGAACAGGATCAGGTCTTCACCCAGCAGGCGCACGCGCTGCGTCCAGTTGTCAGACAAGTCAACGGCGGCCGCGAAAGGTTGCCAGTAGCGGCGCAGCAATTCGCCCATCGGCGTGCCGGCACCCACCTGGGTCAACAACTGGTTCTGTTCGGGGCTTTCCATCGTGGGTCCTGGTGAGACTGTCGTTCCGATTAAAGGAACGCCGGTCCGAATAGAGAGACCGCGATGGTGGTGTTCGCCCTGCGCCTTGTCAACGCAGGCGCGCTCGGGGCAAACCCGCGCGATACTGAAAGCCCTCATCAAGAAGCCTGCACAACCCGTGGCAAAGACCGGCCGCAACGACCCCTGCCCCTGCGGCAGCGGGCGCAAATACAAGTTCTGCCACGGTGCCGTAGCCCTCGTCGTGAGCGCCGCCACCGCGCCCGCCGGCGCCCGTCAGTGCGGCCCCTGCACGGCCTGCTGTGAAGGCTGGGCCGAAGGCGAGGTGCGCGGCCACCGCATGCACCCGGGCCAGCCCTGTCACTTCCTGGCGATGGACGGCAGCGAAAGCACGGGCACGGGCGGAGTCGGCGTGTGCAGCATTTACGACGAGCGCCCGCAGTCGCCCTGCCGCAATTTCGTCTGCGGCTGGCTGGCCCCAGGCAGCCCTTTCCCCGACGCCTTCCGCCCCGACCGCAGCGGCGTGATCATCGTCACCATGCGCTGGCGAGACGGCCCTTGCTACGTGCTGCTGCCGGCCGGCAACGACGCCAGTGCCGAGATGCTGGACTGGATGAAGGCGCATGCGCGGCACAGCGGCGCGCCCTTCTATTACGCGGTCAATGGCCAGCGCCTGGGCTACGGTCCGGCGGCTTTTCAGCAAGAGATGCTGGACAAGGTGCAGCGTGGCCTGCCGCTGTGGTGAGGCGCCGATGGGGGCCGCTGAAAGCCCGCCCCACCACTCAGCCTGTTTCGGCCTCACCGCGCGGCGCACCGCGGACCCCACCGTCCCAACGGTGGATGCCTGGCGCGTTCAGCTCGAAGAGGTCCAGCGCGCGGCCCACGGTCTGGTTGACGATGTCCTGCACCGTCTGCGGCCGACTGTAGAAGGCCGGCACCGGCGGCATGATGACAGCGCCGTTCTGCGTGGCCTGGGCCATCAGCGCAATGTGGCCGGCGTGCAGCGGGGTTTCGCGCAGCAGCAGCACCACGCGCCGGCGCTCTTTCAAGCACACGTCGGCGGCGCGCACCACCAGTTCGTCGTTGTAGCAATGCGCAATGCCGCTCAGCGTCTTGATCGAGCACGGCACCACCAGCATGCCCAGGGTCTTGAAGGAGCCCGATGAAATGGTCGCGCCGATGTCCTTGGCACTGTGCACGCAGTCGGCCAGTTCACGCACCTGCGCCACACTGAAGTCGGTTTCCTCGATCAGCGTGCGGGCACCCGATGCGGTCAGGATCAGGTGCGTTTCGACGTCGCCCATGTCGCGCAAGACCTGCAAGGCGCGCACGCCGTAAGCCACGCCCGACGCACCGGTGATGGCGACGATCAAGCGCTGCGGCTTGTGGATGACGGTCATGGGCGGGTGTCCAGGTTGGTGTGCGCAGGCTGTAGGCAGGGCCGCTGCGGCAACGTTAAGCGAAGTCAGGCCGCCGCGCAGGCGGCGCAGGCGTCAAAGCCGGCTTGCAGTTCGGCAGCGTTCAGGTGGCGGCCGATGAAGACCAGGCGGCTGCTGCGCGCCTCGTCAGCCCGCCAGGGGCGCTGCCAGTCGCCTTCCAGGATCATGTGCACCGCCTGGAAGACCATGCGCCGCGCGTCGCCGGCCACGTCGATGATGCCTTTGGCGCGCAGGATGTCGGCCCCCTGCGTGGCCACCAGCCGGGTCAGCCAGGCCTGCACGCGCGCCGCATCCATCGGCTGCGCGGACGTGAGCGAGACGCTGGCGATGCCGCTGCCTTCGATGTGATGGTCATGGTCATGATCGTGGGGATGGTCATGGTCATGGCCGCAATGTTCGTCATGCACATGCACGGCTTCCAGCGCCGCGATGCGGCTCAGGTCGAAGCCGCCCCGGCCCAGCACCGTGTTCAACGCCACGCCGCTGCGCAGCGCGCGCTGTATCGGCGCCAGCGGGTTCAGCTGGCGCAATTGGCGCTCGACGGCCTGCAGTTCCGCTTCGCTGGCCAGGTCGGTTTTGTTCAGCACGATCTGGTCGGCGAAGGCGACTTGCTCGGCGGCCTCGCGGCTGCACGCCAGTTGCTGGGTGATGTGGCGCGCGTCGACCAGCGTGGTGATCGAATCCAGGCGCAGTTGCGCGCGCAGTTGGGGGTCGACGAAGAAGGTCTGTGCCACAGGCCCGGGGTCGGCCAGGCCGGTGGTCTCGACGATCACCGCGTCAAAGTGGCCCGCGGTGCCGGGCCGCGCCAGCAGGCCGTGCAGGGTGCGGATCAGGTCGCCGCGCACGGTGCAGCAGATGCAGCCGTTGTTCATCTCGAACAGCTCTTCGCTGGCGTGGGTGACCAGTTCGGCGTCGATGCCGATTTCGCCGAATTCGTTGACGATGACCGCGTAACGCTGGCCATGGTCCACGCTGAGGATGCGGTTCAGCAGCGTGGTCTTGCCGGCGCCCAGGTAGCCGGTCAGCACCGTCACCGGGATGCGCGTGTCCACCGCCGTGTCGGTCACTTCGGCGGTCAGAGCCAGGGCATCAGCGAAGCGTGGATCACACCCGGCAGGCCGGCGTTGCCCACCGAGCGAATCGCCAGGTCGGTGTCCTTCAAACCGAAGCGGTGCGTGGTCACCTTCTCCAGCGGGAACCTTTTGGAAGCCAATTGCGCCAAGGCCAATTCGCAGGCGCGATAACTGTGGCCACGCGCGCTTTTCAGGGTGATCCACTTCAGCGTCATCTTGGCCAGCGGGAAGTTGGGGAAGTCGCCCATCTCGCCTTGCACCACCATCAGGCCACCCTTGCGTTTGAGCGCTTCGATGCCCAGCAGGATGGGGATGGTGCCGGCGCCCGCTGTGCAGTCCAGCACCACGTCGACGCCGCGGCCGCCGGTGAGCTGCTGGATGCGCTCCAGCGGGTTCTCCTTGTTCACGTCGATGACGTGGTCGGCGCCGAGGGCCTTGGCCACTTCCAGCCGCGCCGCGTCCTTCGACGTGCCGGTGACGATGATCATGCTGGCGCCGGCCTGCTTGCAGATCACCGTTTGCGACAGGCCTTGCTGGCCCGGCCCCTGGATGAGGACGATGTCGTCGTACTTGACGCCGCCGTCGAACAGCGACCACTCCACGCCATTGGCCATCGGCGTGACCAGGCCCGCCAGTTCAGGCGACACACCGGCCGGCACCTTGTGAACGATGGAATTCCACGGCAGGAAGACGTACTGCGCGAAGCCGCCCCACAGGTGCGGCGCCTTCTCGGTGCTGGTGTAGCCGAAGCGCAGGCCGTCGGGGTTGTTGCGCCAGTCGGTGGCTTCACAGTGGCGGTATTCGCCGCGGTGACACCACTCGCATTTCATGCAGCCGACGTAATGCTCCACGAACACCAGGTCGCCTTCCTTGAAGCCCTTGCGGCGCGTGAACTCACGGCCCGCTTTCGCGATGTAGCCGATGTTTTCGTGGCCCATGATCACAGGCGCGCCCTTCAGCGGGTCTTTGTACATCTTGACGTCGGTGCCGCAGATGCCGGCCACCTCCATCTTCAGCAGCGCGCAGTCCTCGGGCACCTCGGGCATGTCGTACTCGCGCAGCTCGATCTTGCTCGGACCGGTCTTCACGGCGGCCAATACTTTTTCCATTGCCAGTCTCCAAATGTTGGGGGGGTGCGCGCGCGGATCAGAGCGTTTCGCCGGCCTTCAGCACGCCAGCCGCCACCAGCGCGGCTTCCAGCCACTTCGGGCGGATCGGCCCACCGCCGGTGATCTCGGCGATGCGCTTGCGTTCGTCGGCCACCTTTGCTGCCGCCAATGGCAGCAACGAGGCCACCTTCTCGCGTTCGATGACGACCACGCCGTCGGCGTCGCCGACGATCAGGTCACCGGGGTTGACCGATGCGCCGCCACAGCCGATGGGCCAGTTGATGCGCCCGGGCACATTCTTCGTCGGGCCGTTGGGGTTGGCACCCACGGCCCACACCGGGAAGCCCAGTTCGATCAATTCTTCGGTGTCGCGGATGGACGCGTCCAGCACCGCGCCGGCGAAGCCCAGCTTCTTGCAGGCGTTGAGCATGATGCTGCCCATCAGCGCGGCGCTGCGGTCGGCCTTGCCGTCGATGACCAGCACGTCGCCGGGTTGGGCCATCGCCATCGCGGCGTGGATCATCAGGTTGTCGCCGGGGCGCACCTCGATGGTGAAGGCCGGTCCGCAGACGCGCATGGTCGGCGACAGTGGCGCGATGCGACCGTCCATGGTGCCGCGCCGGCCTGCCACGTCGGCCAGGATGGACGCGGCGTAGGCCGAGGCTTGCTGCACCAATGCCGGGTCGATGCGGGCGAAGTCGCGGCGGATGTCGCTCAGTTGCGGAGTCAGGTCGGTGCTCATGGGGATGTTCATTGCCCGCGTTGTTTGAGGATGTCGTCCAGCCGCGGATACACGCGCCGTGCGTTGCCTTCGAACAGTGCGTGGCGACTGGCGGCATCCAGCCCGGTCAACTGGTCGATGTAGCGCTTGGTGTCGTCGAAGGGGAAGCCGTTGTCGGGATCGAGGCCGGGCACGGCGCCCAGCATCTCGGATGCGAACAGGATGTTCTGCATCGGCACGACTTCGGTCATCAGGCGGATGCCGGGCAGGTGGTAGACGCAGGTGTCGAAGAAGACGTTGTTCAGCAGGTGTTCGGCCAGCGGTTTCTTCTGGATGCTCAGGCACAGGCCGCGGTAGCGTCCCCAGTGGAAGGGCACCGCGCCGCCGCCATGCGGGATGACGAACTTCAGCTCAGGGAAGTCCTTGAACAGGTTGCCCTGGATGAGCTGCATGAAGGCCGTGGTGTCGGCGTTGATGTAGTGCGCGCCGGTGTGGTGGAAGTTGGGGTTGCAGCAGCTGCTGACGTGGATCATGGCCGGCATGCGCAGCTCCACCAGCTTCTCGTACAGCGGGTACCAGCTGCGGTCGGTCAGCGGCGGGCCGCTCCACCAACCGCCGCTGGGGTCGGGGTTCAGGTTCACGCCGACGAAACCCAGGTCGGCCAGGCGCTGCAGTTCGCCGATGCATTCGCTGGGCGCCACGCCGGGAAACTGCGGCAGCTGCCCAACGCCCACGAAGTTGCCGGGCAGCAGCGTGCACAGGCGGTGGATCAGGTCGTTGCTGATGGTCGTCCACTGCCGGCTCACATCGGCGTTGCCCACGTGGTGTGCCATGCCGGCGGCGCGTGGGCTGAAGATGGTCAGGTCGCTGCCGCGGTCTTTCTGCAGCTTCAGCTGCGGTTGCAGGCTGGCAACGATCTGCTCGTCGCTGATGGCCAAGTCGGCGAGCGTCTGGGCGGCCGGCTTGCGCATGGCGTCGGCCAGCCCGGCCAGTTGCTTGTCGCGAAAGGCGTGCAGGGCCGCCGGTTCGGTGGTGTAGTGGCAGTGGATGTCGATGATCATGGAGGGCTCGGGGCGCGATCAGGCCACGCTGGCCAGGAACTGCAGCAGGCGCGCGGGTGCGGTGGCTTCGGTTTGCTCGGTGGGCAAGGCATCCCAGTACTCGGCGCGCGGCAGGCACTCTTCCAGATAACGTGCAGCCGATGTGGCATGCGATGCGTCACGCCCAGGCACGACGAGAGCAGGGATGTCCAGCTGCAGCAGTTGTTCGGGCTCGGCGCCGGGTGCGGTGTCGCGGTCCAGCAGCGCGCGCACCATGCCGCCGACCGTCAGCTTGTAGCGTTCCAGATCTTGCGCCACGTACGCGGCCGCGAAGGCTTCATCGCGCCGCAACACGCTGACCCACGGCCCGCCGCGCGGGTCTTCGCCAAAGCTCTTGCTCCCGCTGTGCGCCAAAGCCAGCACGGCCGCCAGGCCTTCCTGCTGCACGAAGGCCAGGTGCTGGGCGAAACGCAACTGACCGTTGATGCGGTACCTCGCGCCGCCCACCGGCCAGTACAGCACCATGCTGCGTGTGGCTTCGGGGAACTGCGCCGCGAACGCCACCACCGGTGCACAGCCCATGCAGCCGCCCATCAGGTGCGCACGCGCAATGCCCAGGTGGTCGAGCAGGCCCTTGCCTTGCGCCACGTAGTGCGCCCAGGTGACGCGTTCGACGCGCCCACCGGACTGCCCCGTCTCGCGGCGGTCGAACACGATGCATTGGTAGTTCGCCGTCAGCGGCCCCAGCATCCTGGTCTTGGCGTAGACACCCAGCGACGACCATTTCTCCAGCGTCGCGTCGAAGCCACCGGGCGAGAACATCAGCAGCGGCGCGCCGCTGCCGATCACCTCAAACCGGGTGGCAATGCCATCGATCAGCGTGGTGGGCATGTCAGGCGGCCCGGATCGGGATACCGCCCTTGATCTGCCGGCCCCCACGCACATCGTCGACCAGGGCGGTCAGGGCGTCCAGCGTGGCGCGGGCCACCTGCGCGTAGGTGTCGGGCGGGCTGTCGATGCTGGCCGCAGCGTAGCCGATGGCGGCGTTGGCCATGCGCATGCGGCCATCGAGCCAAGGGCCGCCGCCCAGGCCGCCGATGACAGGCACCTTGACCGCTGCGACCACGGCCGGGCCGGCCACCGGGCCCGAATGGGTGAAGTCCAGCATGGCCGCCCCAGCCGCTTCCAGGCGCTGCGCTTCTTCGACCAATTGCGCCGTCAGCGTGGGCGGCAGTTGCACGCCCACCTTCAGCGTGTTCTTGTAGTCGACGCCATGCTTGAGCGCGGTGTGCGGCGTGATGCCGAACTGCGCAAAGACCGGGATGCCCGCGCGCGTGATGGCGGCGACGGCATCGGGAAACTCTGCCGCGCCATCCAGTTTCACCATGTCCACGCCGGCTTCCTTGACGAAGCGGATGGCGGCACGCAACGCGGCATCGGGGCCTTCCTGCAACGGTCCGTAAGGGAAGTCCACGCTGACCAGAGCGCGTTTCACACCGCGCCGCACGGCCTTGGTGACGATGAGCATTTCGTCCATCGTCACTTCCAGCGGGTTGGCATGGCCCCACAGGTTGATGCCCACCGTGTCGCCCACGCTGACGATATCGACGCCGGCGCGGTCGGCGATCTGCGCCATCTGCCAGTCCCAGGCCACGACGCCGACGATCTTGCGCCCGTCGCGCTTCATCTGCTGCAGGCCGGCGATGCTGACGGGGCTGGACATGGTCTTCCTCTCGGGGTGCCGCCTCAGGCGGTCAGGTGGTGGGTGTTCTCGGGGAACAACTCTTCGAGCAGCGGTACGCGCTTCAGGATGCCCTGCTCCGCAGCAGAACGCATCGCTTCTTCAAGCATGGCGCGGTTGGGTGCCAGCCCATAGGGCAAAGGGTCGATGCCGGTCACGTCCATCACCTTGAGGTGCATCTTGTCGACGGCGCTCGGGTCGGCCACAGTGCCTGCGCGCAGCTTCTGGACGTAGCGGCGCTTGCTTTCGGCGAAGGCCTCGAACAGCGCAGGGCCGACCTCGGGATGGGCCTTCAGCACGCTGTCCTTGACGACGACGAGGTGGTTGATGGGGTAGTGGCCCCGCGCGCGCAGTGCGTCCAGGCCAGCCTGCGCGGCCATCGGTACCAGTGGCTGGACATGGGGCAGGTCGATGTCGACGCCAATCGCCCCGGCGAGTTCGCCGCTGGCCACCAAGTCGGCCATGCGCAGACCTGACGCCATCGGCTGCACATAGGGCGGCGGCTTGTAGTCGGCGACATGCTCGTCGCCGGACAGCACCCAGGTGATCTTGGTCAGGTCCACGCCGTACTGGTGCTGCAGGATGCTGCGCGCCCACAGCCCGGTGGTCACCGTCCAGCCGCGGTTGACGCCGACCTTGCGGCCCTCCAGCTGCCGGGGGTGGGTGATTCCCAAGGTGGTGTTCACGACGATCGCGCCGTGGTGGAAGGCACGCACCAGGAAGATGGGCAAGGCGGTGAACGGCGTGCCGTGCTCGCGTGCGCAGGCGTAGGTGGTCAGCGCCATCTCGCAGACGTCGTACTCCAGGCCGCGCACCATGCGCCGGAAGGCGTCAACGAGCACCGGAACTTCTTCGAAGTCCAGCTCGAAGCCGGCAGGCACGACCGTGCCTTCCTTGAGCGCGAGGTTGTTGCCCTGGGTGCGGGTGACGGTCTTGAGCTTGAGGGCTGACATCGCGTGATGACTGTTGTCGTGGGGTGGTTCGGTGGTTCAGAGTGGGGTCAGCAGCAAGCGCATTCCCAGTCTGGCGGCGTGACCAGCGCGTCTTTCATCCACCAAGGCGGCAGGTCGTCGACGACCACCTGCTGGACAGGTTTGAACACCTTGCAATGGTGCCGCAATGCGGCGCTGCCTTCGGCGGGCCAGAACACGATCACGGTTTCCAGCGGGGGGCAGCCAGGCACCGCGCAGGCCAGTTCCGTGACCATCATCGTGTCTGCGGCCTGCAGGCGGAAACGCTCGCGTGCGAAGGCTTCTACCCGCGCCAGGGCCTCGTCCTGCAGCGGGTCGGGCGGGAAGGTTCCGAACATGCACCCGCCCGTCTGGCCGCAGGCTCTGCGCTTGCATTCAGACCGACGCGTGTGGTTTGCCGGGCTCGGCGCGCAGCGCGTCGCGTGCAGCTTCCTTGAACGGCTGGTCGGCCGGCAAGACCAGCGCGACCGAGCGCACGCGCTGATGCTCGGGTGCACGACCGGGCGGCAGTTCGCCTTTCTCGGCCAGCGCCTTGGCCGCCTTCATCAGGCGCTGGCGCATCATGATGATGCCGTTGTCGGTGCCGACCAGGTTCTCGCGGGTGCGGTCCTGGACCGCGCCCATGCTTTCCTGCAACGAAGCGTCCTGCATGGCAATGCCTTCGATGCCGCTGTAGCTGATGCCGGCCTTCTGCGCGGCGCGGTCCATCAGGTAGTCGTTGGTCTTGTTCTGCAATGGGATGAAGGTGCCGGGCACGTACCGCACGTGGATGCCATGGCCGTCCACCATCGCCTGACGCTCTTCGTGCGCCAGGGGCCGCGTCGGGTGGTAGTCGAAGCTCCAGGCCCAGTTGTGGTGGTCGTCGATGGGCACCCAGAAGTGGCCGTGCATCGGATGGTCGCCGCGCGGCGGCACCATGGTGAAGCAGGGCATGATCCACGGCGTGATGCGCCAGTAGTGATGGCCCGCCTCGGCATTGCTCCGCACGCCGATGAGCAGCCCGCCTTCGGCATCGGCGACCTCGAACTGCGGCCGCAGGTCGGCCATGCTGTAGTCGTTGCCCTTGGCGCCCTTGAACA
>JANMZP010000238.1:0-9590 GCA_031383435.1 Betaproteobacteria bacterium
GCCGCTGGACCTGATCGTGGCCGAGGCCATGATCCTGGCCAACAGCACCTGGGGCGGCTGGCTGGCCGAACACGGCGTGCCCGGCATCTACCGCAGCCAGGCCAGCCTGCTGCCCGGCAACAAGGTGCGCATGGGCACCAAGCCGGCACCACATGCCGGCATGGGCGTGGCGCAGTACGCCTGGAGCACCAGCCCGCTGCGGCGCTATGTCGACCTGGCCAACCAGTGGCAGATCATCGCCTGCGCCCGCCACGGCCGCACCGCTGCCTTGGTGGCACCCTTCAAGCCCAAGGACGCCGCGCTGTTCAGCGTGATCTCGGCCTTCGACGCAGCCTACTCGGCCTACAACGGCTACCAGCAAGGCATCGAACGCTTCTGGACGCTGCAGTGGGTGGCGCAGCAGGGGCTGACCGACATCGACGCCAGCGTGATGAAGGACGGCCTGGTGCGCGCCGACAGCGTGCCGCTGGTCTTTCGCCTGCCGGGCACCGAAAACCTGCCGCGCGGCAGCCGGGTGCGGGCCCGCGTCAACGGCATGGACCTGCTGACGCTGGAGCTGCACGCCACGCTGGCGGCGCGGCTGGATGAAGCCCCGCCGGCCGCCGATGCCGGCGAAGGCGCTGCGGAAGACGACGAGACCGAGCCGACCGGCGCACTGCAACTGGCCATTGCGCTGGACGAGGGCGACGGTGCCGCGCCGGCCGCCGTGGCCGCCGACCCCACCTAGCGCACACCGATGCGCTGGCCGGCTTTTTCAACGCTGCAATGGGCCTTGCTGGCCTCGGGCGCGGTGCATGCCGGCTTGTTGACGGTGCACCTGGTCGGCCCGCTGCGGGTGGACCGCGCCTTTCGCGACACGCCGCTGGACGTGATCCTGGTCAACGCGCGTTCGGCCGAAGCGCCGGTGCAGGCGCAGGCCATCGCGCAGGCCAACCTGGCCGGCGGCGGCGAGGCCGAAAAAGGCCGTTCCACGTCACCCTTGCCGATGGCCCCGACCATGCAACTGGGCGACGCCGTGGAAGACGCCAAGCGGCGCATCGACACCCTGCAGGACGAGCAGCAGCAGCTGCTGTCGCAGATACGCCGCGAAGTGGCCGCGCTGCCGCCGCCCGACCCGCGGCGCGAAACCGGCACGCCGCAGGAACGCGAACAGGAAGACCAGCGCAAGCAGCTGCTGCGCCTGCTGGCCGAGATCGAAAAGCGCATCAACGACGAAAGCACGCGGCCGAAGAAGCGCTACATCAGCCCGGCCACGCGCGAAGAGGTCTACGCCATCTATTACGACACCCTGCGCCGGCGCATCGAAGAACGCGGCACGCGCGACTTCCCCGAGCTGAACGGCAAGAAGCTGTACGGCGAATTGACGATGAACGTGACGGTGGACGCGGTGGGCCGCGTCATCGATGCCGAGATCGTGCGGCCTTCGGTGTCGCGCGTGCTGGACCAGCGCGCAGTGGCCATCGTGCGGACGGCCGGGCCGTTCGGCCTGTTCACGCCAGCGATGCGGTCGCAGGCCGACCAGATCGTCGTCACCTCGCGCTTTCGCTTCACGCGGGAAGACGGGCTGGAAGCCACGGTGGGGGCCGCACGGTGAGCGGGCTGACCCTCACGCGGGACCGTTACGCCGTGGCCGGTAACCCGGTGGCGCACAGCCGCAGCCCGGCCATCCACGCCGCCTTTGCCGAACAGACCGGGCAGGCGCTGGACTACGAAGGCCTGCTGTGCCCGATGGACGGCTTCGCGGCCACGGTGCGGGCTTTCGAAGCCGCTGGCGGGCGCGGTTGCAATGTCACCGTGCCCTTCAAGCTGCAGGCGCATGACGGGGCTGTGGCTGTCAGCGAGCGGGCGGCCCTGGCCGGCGCGGCCAACGTGTTGCGCTTCGACGCCGGCGGCTGGTTCGCCGACAACACCGACGGCGCGGGCCTGGTGCGCGACATCGAAGCCGGTGCCGGCCGTGCGCTGGCCGGCTGCCGGGTGCTGCTGGTCGGCGCCGGCGGTGCCAGCGCGGGCGTGCTGGGGCCGCTGCTGGCGGCGCGGCCGGCCGAGGTGGTGGTGGCCAACCGCACTGCCGACAAGGCGCTGGCCCTGGCCGAGCGCCACGCGGCGGTCGCACGGGCCCGTGGCACTGCACTGCGCGGCTGCGCGCTGGACGCCCCGGGCAGCGGTTTTGATGTCGTGCTGAACGCCAGCGCCAGCAGCCTGCAGGGCGCGCCGTCACCGGTCGGGCCTGAGGTCTTCGCACCCGGCGCGCTGGCTGTCGACCTGATGTACGGCGCGGCCGCCCGGCCCTGGTTGATCTGGGCCCGCGCCGCTGGCGCGGAACCACGCGACGGCCTGGGCATGCTGGTCGAACAGGCGGCCGAAGCCTTCTTCATTTGGCGCGGTGTGAGACCCGAAACCGCGGCCGTGCTGCAGGCGCTGCGGGCGGAAGTGGACGCCGCTGCATGAAGAACGCGGCCGCCAGAGAAAGCCGCCACCCGGGGCGCCACAAGCTCGCGCAACATGCGCTGCGGTTGGGCGCGCTGCTGCTGCTGTGCGGCCTTGCGCTGCAACTGGCCTTTGCCGCGCGCATCGCGCTGATGGCCGTGCTGGCACCCGAGTCCACCGCCTTCCAGCGCAGCGAAGCCTGGCGCCTGCTGGTCGAGCAGCACCGCATCACCTGGAGCCAGAGCAGCGTCGACGGCAGCCGCATCTCGCCCCACCTGCAGCGGGCGGTGATCGCCAGCGAAGACGCCGGTTTCGTCGACCACAGCGGCATCGAGTGGGACGCCATCGAAAAAGCCTGGCAGAAGAACCTGCGCGCTGAACAGCGGGCCGGGCAGCGCGCCAGCAAAGTGGTGGCGGCCAAGCCCGGTCGGCCGGCCCCGGTAGCCAAGGTGGTGGGCGGCTCCACCATCAGCCAGCAACTGGCCAAGAACCTCTTCCTGTCGGGCGAACGCACGGCCCTGCGCAAGGCCCAGGAAGCGCTGCTGACGGTGATGCTGGAAACCGCGCTCAGCAAGGAACGCATCCTGACGATCTACCTGAACAACGTCGAATGGGGCGAAGGCGTGTTCGGCGCGCAGGCCGCAGCACGGCACTACTTTCGCGTCGATGCCGCCCGGCTGGGCCCGGAGCAGGCGGCGCGCCTGGCGGTGATGCTGCCGGCACCCAAGCGCTTCGAGAAGAACCCCGGTTCGGCCTATGTCACCGGGCGCGCAGCGACCATCATGGCGCGCATGGGCGCGGTGGCGTTGCCATGACGGTGCCCGAAGAACTGACGACCAAGGCGGCCCAACTCGTTGTCGAGGAAGGCATGGAGTACGGCGCGGCCAAGCGCAAGGCCGCCCGATCCTTCGGCAGCCGCGTCGAGCTGCCCAGCGACGAGCAGGTGGAAGACGCGGTGCGCGAGCACATCGAGCTCTTCTGCGCCGACACCCAGCCGGCCGAATTGCGCGCCCTGCGCGAGGTGGCCGCGCTGTGGATGGCGCGCATGGCCGAATTCCGCCCGCATCTCTCGGGCGCGGTCTGGCGTGGCACGGCGACCAGGCTCTCCACGGTGCGCCTGGACCTGTATTGCGACGACCCCAAGGCGGCCGAGATCGCGATGATCAACGCCGGCGAGGACTACGACAGCGGCGCGCTGGACCTGCCCGGCCGCCGCGAGCCCTTGAGCGTGCTGACCGTGGCCACGCCCAGCGCGGCCCTCGGTGAACGCGTGACGGTGCACCTGCTGCTGCACGACCTGAACGACCAGCGCGGCGCGCTGAAACCCGACGCCCAGGGGCGCAGTTGGCGCGGCGACCTGACGGCCCTGGAAAAACGAATGACGGACACACCATGAATCGACGCAACTGGATCTTGGCCGGCACCGGCGTGGCAGCCGGCGCAGCGGGCGTGGCCTGGCAGGCCAGCCGCAGCCCGGCCCCAACCCCGCCCGCGCTGGACGCCCCCACCACCGCCTTCTGGCAAAGCAGCTTTCCCCAGCCCGACGGCCAGACCCTGGTGCTGGCGGCCTTGCGCGGCCAGCCTTTGGTCTTGAATTTCTGGGCCACCTGGTGCCCGCCCTGCGTGAAGGAAATGCCCGAGTTGGACCGCTTCGCCAAGCAGTTCGCCACCCAGGGCGGCCGCGTGGTCGGGCTGGCCGTGGACAACCCGAAAGCCGTGCGCGACTTCCTGCAGCGCGCGCCGGTCGGCTACACCATCGCGCTGGCCGGCTTCGACGGCACCGAGCTCAGCCGCAAGCTGGGCAACAGCACCGGTGCCCTGCCCTTCACCGCCGTCTTCGCACGCAGCGGCGCCCTGGTCCAGCGCAAGCTGGGCGAAACCGGTTACGACGAACTGCTGGGCTGGACCAAAGGCCTGTAAAACGGCGATACGGCCGCTAAAAAGCGTAAAGTCCGCCCCCCTGCGGCCCAGCGACTCGTTCTTTTGGACGGCGCAGCCCAGCAACAAGACAAGGACGAATTCCCGATGGACCTGCGAAAACTCAAGACCCTGATCGACCTGGTGTCGGACTCGAACATCTCCGAGCTCGAAATCACCGAAGCCGAAGGCAAGGTTCGCATCGTCAAGGGCCCGGTCGGCGGCGTGGCAGCGCCCACCTACATGCAGGCACCGGCCGGCGCACCCGCACCGCCAGCGGCCGCGGCAGCCGCACCGCCGGCCGCCGAAGCGCCTGCCGAGTCCGAAGGCAAGGTCATCAAGTCGCCGATGGTCGGCACCTTCTACCGTTCGGCCAGCCCGGGTGCCAAGTCTTTCGCCGAAGTCGGCGACACCGTCAAGATCGGCGAACCGGTGTGCATCATCGAAGCCATGAAGATCATGAACGAGATCGAAGCCGACCACGAAGGCAAGGTGCTGCGCATCCTGTGCGAGAACGGCCAGGCGGTCGAATTCGGCCAGCCGCTGTTCATCGTCGAATAAGCAGCACGCCTGTGTTCAAGAAAATCCTGATCGCCAACCGCGGCGAAATCGCCTTGCGCATCCAGCGCGCCTGCAAGGAAATGGGCATCAAGGCGGTGATGGTCTATTCCGAGGCCGACCGCGAAGCCAAGTACGTCAAGCTGGCCGACGAGGCTGTGTGCATCGGCCCGGCGTCGTCGAGCTTGAGCTACCTGAACATGCCGGCCATCATCGCGACGGCCGAGGTGACCGACGCCGAGGCCATCCACCCCGGCTACGGTTTCCTCAGCGAGAACGCCGACTTCGCCGAACGGGTCGAGAAAAGCGGCTTCGTCTTCATCGGCCCATCGTCGGAAAACATCCGCCTGATGGGCGACAAGGTCTCGGCCAAGCAGGCCATGATCAAGAGCGGCGTGCCCTGCGTGCCGGGCAGCGAAGGCGCGCTGCCCGAAGACCCGAAGGAGATCATCCGCATCGCCCGCACCGTGGGCTACCCGGTGATCATCAAGGCCGCCGGTGGCGGCGGCGGGCGCGGCATGCGCGTGGTGCACACCGAAGCCGCGCTGATCCACGCCGTGCAGACCACGCGCGCCGAAGCCGGCGCCGCCTTTGGCAACTCGCAGGTCTACATGGAAAAGTTCCTGGAGCGGCCGCGCCACGTCGAAATCCAGATCCTGGCCGACACCTTCAAGAACGCGGTCTGGCTGGGCGAGCGCGACTGCAGCATGCAGCGCCGCCACCAGAAGATCATCGAAGAAGCGCCGGCGCCGGGCATCCCGCGCCGCGTCATCGAAAAGATCGGCGACCGCTGCGCTGCCGCCTGCAAGAAGATCGGCTACCGCGGTGCCGGCACCTTCGAATTCCTCTATGAAGACGGCGAGTTCTATTTCATCGAGATGAACACCCGCGTGCAGGTCGAGCACCCGGTGACGGAGATGGTCACCGGCATCGACATCGTGCAGATGCAGATCCGCGTGGCCGCCGGCGAGAAGTTGCCCTTCACACAGCGCCAGATCGAGATGCGCGGCCACGCCATCGAATGCCGCATCAACGCCGAAGACCCCTACAAGTTCACGCCGTCGCCGGGGCGCATCAGCCTGTGGCACGCGCCGGGCGGGCCCGGGGTGCGCGTCGATTCGCACGTCTACACGAACTACTTCGTGCCGCCGAACTACGACTCGATGATCGGCAAGATCATCTGCCACGGCGACACCCGCGACCAGGCCCTGGCGCGCATGCGCACCGCCTTGAGCGAGACCGTGGTCGAAGGCATCAGCACGAACATCCCGCTGCACCGCGAACTGATGGCCGACGCCAAGTTCGTCGAAGGCGGCACCAGCATCCATTACCTGGAAGGCTGGCTCGGCCAGCACCGACGGTGAGCCATGTTTGAACTGGTGCTGCGCGCCCCGGCGGCGCTGGTCGAACCGGTGTCCGACCTGCTGATGGACGAACTCGACGCGCTGTCGGTTTCGGTTGAAGACGCCGACGCCGACACCGCCGCCGAGCAGGCGCTGTTCGGCGAACCGGGCATGCCCGCGCCGGCCGCGGGCTGGGAGCGTTCAACGGTCAAGGCGCTGTTCGAAACCGAGCTGGCTGCCGAGCAGGCGGCCACCGTGCTGCTGGCCCAGCACGGCGAGACCGGCGCAGAAGGCGGGGTCATCCTGCAAGCGCTGGCCGTGATGGCCGACCAGGACTGGGTCCGGCTGACCCAGTCGCAATTCGCGCCGGTGGAAATCACGCCCACCTTCTGGGTCGTGCCCAGCTGGCACCAGGCACCCGCAGCCGCCACGCAGGTCATCCGCCTGGACCCTGGCCTGGCTTTCGGCACCGGCACCCACCCGACCACGCGCATGTGCCTGCGCTGGCTGGCCACGCGTCCGGCGATGAACCTGGGCAACAGCGTCGGCAAGCGCGTGCTGGACTACGGCTGCGGCTCGGGCATCCTGGCCATCGGCGCGGCCTTGATGGGCGCTGCCCGCATCGACGCGGTGGACATCGACACCGCCGCCGTGCAGTCCACCCGCGACAACGCGCTGCACAACGGTGTGGCGCTGGCCCAGCTCAAGCCCGGCCTGCCCGACGCCGCGCAGGGCCTGTACGACACCGTGCTGGCCAACATCCTGGCCACGCCGCTGAAGCTGCTGGCACCGCTGCTGGCAGGCCACGTGGCGCCTGGCGGCTGGCTGGTGATGGCGGGCATTCTGGAACGCCAGGCCGACGAGTTGACCGCAGCTTATGCACCCTGGCTGGACGTGCGCGTGGCCGACCAGGAAGACGGCTGGATCCTGATGACGGCACAACGGCCGGCGGCTGTTCAACCCTGAGCCATGGACGCCGCCTGATGCCCAGCCTGGCCGCCCGCTGCACGGCCTGCGACACGGTCTTCCGCGTCGTGCAGGACCAGTTGCGGGTGGCCGGTGGCCTGGTGCGCTGCGGCCGCTGCGGCGAGGTTTTCAATGCGGCTGAAACCTTGATCGACCTGGACACGGCGGCACCCATCGGCCTGGCGGCGCTGCCGGCCGACGGGGCACCCGCCGAAGCGCCGAAAGGCCGTGCGGAACCGATGCCGATGCCAGTGTCCGAGGCCACGGCCGAAGCCGCGATGGCGGCGCTGGACTTCACCGCGGTTGAGCCGACTCCGGCTTCGCCGTGGGCATCGTCATCGGGATCGGCCGCTGCATGGGCCGCTGAGCCCGAGCCGCAGGCCGAACCCAAGGCGTCGGCCACGCTGCGCGCCGAAGCCGACGACCAGCCGTCATTCGTGCGCAACGCCGACCGCGCGCAGCGCTGGCGACAGCCGCGCCGGCGCGCCGCGCTGGCCACCCTGGGCCTGCTGTCCGCCGTGGCCCTGGCAGCGCAGGCGGTTTACAGCTGGCGCGACCCCATCGCCGCCCGCGTGCCCGGCACACGGCCGGCACTGGAAGCCGCCTGTGGTGCCCTGGCCTGCCGCATCGAGGCGGTGCGGGCCATCGACAAGCTGGCGGTGGAAAGCAGCGGTCTGGTGCGCGTGGAAAAGTCCAACGTCTACAAGCTGCAGGTCACGTTGCGCAACCGCAGCGACATCCCGCTGGCCATTCCGGCCTTCGACCTGAGCTTGAGCGACGGCAGCGGCAAGCCGTTGGCGCGCCGCGTGCTGCGCGCGGCCGACCTGGGCGTGAACACGGCCACGCTGGCCGCCGGGCGCGAACTGGCGCTGCAGGCCACACTCCAAGCCGCTACCGAGCCCATCGCCGGCTACACCGTCGAGCTGTTCTACCCCTGACCCGCGCGCTGCGCTGCCGGGCCCAGCCCGCACTTTTTTTCCTTGTCACCTGGAGCTTTGCCATGCCCGCCTTGATCTGCGGATCTCTCGCCTTCGACACCATCGCCAATTTCCCGGGGCGCTTCGCCGACCAGATCATGCCGGACCAGGTGCACATCCTGAACGTGTCCTTCGTGGTGCCCACGCTGCGCCGTGAATACGGCGGCTGCGCCGGCAACATCGCCTACACGCTGAGCCTGCTGGGCGGCAAGCCGGTGATCCTGGCCGCCTTGGGCGTGGACGGCGACGGCTACCTGGCCCGCGCCCAGGGCTGGGGTGCCGACACCTCGCTGATCCACCACGACAGCGAACTGCACACCGCGCAGTGCCACATCACCACCGACCGCGACAACAACCAGATCACCGCCTTCCACCCCGGTGCGATGAGCAACGCGCACCACAAGGCCGTGCCGCCGCGCAGCGTGCGCAGCGACCTGGCCATCGGCATCGTCGCGCCCGACGGCCGCGAAGCGATGTGGCAGCACGCCCACCAGATGGCCGACGCGCAGATCCCCTTCATTTTCGACCCGGGCCAGCAGCTGCCGCAGTTCAACGGCAACGAGCACCGCGAAATCCTGGGTCTGGCGCAGTGGGTGGCGGTGAACGACTACGAAGCCAAGATGCTGCAGGAGCGCACCGGAGAAACGCCCGAGCAGATCTCGCTGCGGCCGAATGTGCGCGGCGTCATCGTCACGCTGGCCGAACACGGCTGCGAACTGTGGGAAAAGGGCCAGCGCACGTTGGTGCCCGGCGTGGTGGCTGAACAGGTCGTGGACCCCACCGGCTGTGGCGACGCCTTCCGCGCCGCGCTGCTCTTCGGCCTGGAACGCGGCTGGACGCTGGCCCGCTGCGCCGCGCTGGGCAACCGCCTGGGCGCGATGAAGATCGCGCAGCGCGGGCCGCAGAACCACGTGATCACGCCTGCTCTGCTTGCCGAGTGGACGGCAGGCTGAGACGCCGACCGGCGCGCGATGCACCCAACAAAAAGGGCCGCATCAGCGGCCCTTTTTTTCATGTGCATGCCGTTGCCGGCAGGCGATCAGTTCACCACTTGCGCCATCGCACCGCTCGTGTACAGGCCGGCCACCGTGGCCAGCGACATCGGCTTGATCTTGCCGGCCTGGCCTTCGCAGCCGAACTGCATGTAACGCTGCTTGCAGATGGCCTTGGCCGCTTCGCGCGCCGGCTTGAGCCACTCGCGGGCGTCGAACTTGTCGGGGTTCTCGGCCAGGAACTGGCGCACCGCCGCCGTCATCGCCAAGCGGATGTCGGTGTCGATGTTGATCTTGCGCACGCCGAACTTGATGGCTTCCTGGATCTCTTCGACCGGCACGCCGAAGGTCTCGCGCATCTGGCCGCCGTACTGGTTGATCAGGGCCAGCAGGTCTTGCGGCACCGACGA
>JANMZP010000198.1:0-5486 GCA_031383435.1 Betaproteobacteria bacterium
GCCGGCGGCGCGGGGCTGCGCGCCTCGTCCAGAAAATCGTCCGACAGATGGGCCGTGGTGATGCTGCGTTCACCCGCCGACATCACGGCTGCCGTGCGCAGCACATTGGCCAGCTGGCGGATGTTGCCCGGCCAGCTGTAACGGCGGAACAGGTCCATCACCTGCGGGCTGATGTCGGGCGGATCGGTGGGCCGGTGGGCCAGCACGATGCGCCGCGCCACCACCTGCAGGTCGCTGCGTTCGCGCAGCGGCGGCAGGCGCAGCGCCAGGCCGTTCAGGCGGTAATAGAGATCTTCTCGAAATTGGTGGCGGTTGATCATCTCGCGCAGGTTGCGGTGGGTGGCGCCGATGACGGCGATGTCCACCGCGATGGTCTTGGCGCTGCCCAGCGGCGTCACGCTGCGCTCTTGCAGCACACGCAGCAGGCGGGCCTGCAGGGCCTGCGGCATGTCGCCGATTTCGTCCAGGAAGAGCGTGCCGCCATGGGCCTGCACGATGAGCCCCGGCGCGCCCTTGCGGCGCGCGCCGGTGAAGGCGCCGTCTTCATAACCGAAGAGTTCGGCCTCGATCAGCGATTCGGGGATGGACGCGCAATTCACCGCCACGAAAGGCTGGCGCGCACGCACCGAATCCTGGTGCACGGCGCGCGCCACCAATTCCTTGCCGGTGCCGGTTTCACCCAGGATGAGCAGCGGGATGTCGCGGTCGATGACGCGGCGCAGCTTCTGCACCAGCAGGTCGACTTGCGGGTCGCCCGTGCACAGCACCTGCAGCCCGGTTCCAGGTGCCGCCACGGCCGCGCAGACGGGGTCGGCCGCAGCCCGGGACGGCGCGGCCTGGGGTGCGCCATCGGGCTGCGCCAGCCGCGTTGCGGTGCCGGCGTCAGCGCGCCCACCGACGCCGCCCACCGCCACCATCGGCTGCGAAGGCCAGTCCAGCCGGGCGCTGACGAAGAAGGGCTGGCCGGTCGGCAGGCTCAGCCGCATGGGTGGGGCCAGCGGCGTGCTGAAGTGGTCGTGCAGCGCGGCCGTGCTGGTGCCGAACAGGCTGGCCAGGCTTTGCGCGCGCAGGGCAGCGCCGCTCAAGCCCAACTGGTCGATGGCGCTGCGGTTGCCGCCCACGATCTTGCCGTCGGGCGCCACCGCCACGATGCCTTCCAGCAGCGTGCCGATGAACTCGGGCCGGCTGTGGAAGTGCAGGCGCAGGTGCCGGTTGTAGTCGTCGCTGAGCCAGTGGTTTTCGATCATCCGCGCCGACATGCGCACCAGCCCCATGGTGTGCTGGTGGTAGCCGCGGTGGTCGCCGGTCACGTCCAGCACGCCCAGCACATTGCCGCGCGGGTCGAAGATGGGCGCGGCCGAGCAGGTCAGGAAACTGTTGGCATGGATGAAGTGTTCAGCGGCGTGCACGAGCGTGGGCTTTTCCTCGAACAGCGCGGTGCCGATGGCATTGGTGCCCTTGGCGTGTTCGGCCCAGTTCTCGCCCGGCGCCAGGGCCACCTTGGTGGCTCGCGCCAGGAAATCGTCGTCGCCCACCGAGTGCAGGATGGTGCCGTGCGCGTCGGTCAGCACGATCATGCTTTCGGTGTTGACGATCTGCTCGAACAGCACCTGCATCACCGGGGCGGCATGCACGCACAGGCGCTGGTTGCGGTCGCGCGCCACGGTCAGGTCGCTGCGCATCATCGGGCCGAATTCCAGGCGCTCGCCGCGCGACAGGCCCAGGGCGGCGCTGCGCCGGTGCGACTGGCGGATGACCTCAGAGCGCAACTGGGGCGCGGTCTGTGCGGCTGCATCGCCCGAAACGCCCGACATGCCCGCAGGGGGCGTGGCTGACGGCGGGGTCAGTTCGCGGCGGTGGCTGGTCATGGCCTTTTCTCTCAGTTGCGCGGCAGTGGCTGCTTGTCTTGTCGCGGCCGCGAAGTTGCGGCGCGGGTCGGGCCTCGATGGGCCGGCCGATGCTGTGCCAAGCCGGCGCGATTGTCCAGAGCGCTTATCCGGGCAGCCCGGCGCATTTGTTCCATCCTGCAACAGGCCGCCTTTGGCACGGCGATTGCAGAGAGCCGGCGGCCCTGACCGTATCCAGACCCAGACCACCGGAGACCTCCAAGATGCCCCGCCACACCGTCCACCCCGCCATCGCAGCCCTTGCTGCCGTGGCGCTTCTGGTCTTCGCAGCCGCCCCGGCCTGGTCGCACGGCGACGTCACGCCGCAGGCCGTGGACACCGCCACGCTGCCCGTGCTGGGTGAAGCCTGGCGCGGCGAGAACCCCTACCGCAGCAACGAACCGGCGCTGAAGGTCGGCACCTCGGCCTACAACCAGAACTGCGCGCGCTGCCACGGCCTGGAAGCGATATCGGGCGGTATCGCCCCCGACCTGCGCAAGCTGGACAACGACTGCGCTTCACTGAAAGACGCCGCCCGCAGAGCCGCCTGCGTGAAGGAAAACGACGAGTATTTCCTGACCACGGTGCGCCACGGCCGCACGCGCAACGGTGCGGTCTACATGCCACCTTTCGAAGGCATCTTCAACCAGGAAGCGATGTGGGCCATCAAGGCCTATCTGGAAAGCCGCCGTGACAAGCCTCTTTGATCAAACCGTCGATCGGAGAGCCTGCCTGCGCGGGCTGCTGGGCGTTGCCGGTGCAGCCTGCCTGCCCCTGTCTGCCGGTGCCACGACACTGGCCAAGGTCAAGGAACGCGGCAGCCTGATCGTCGGCATCTACCAGGACATGCCGCCCTTCAACGTGGCCGGCAAGGGCATCGACATCGACATCGCGCAGGCGCTGGCCGAAGCGCTGCAGGTCAAGCTGTCGCTGCTGCCCTTTCATGCCGACGAGAACATGAACGACGACCTGCGCAACATGGTCTGGAAGGGGCACTACCTGGGCTTCGGGCCGGCCGACGTCCTGATGCACGTGCCGGTGGACAAGCCGCTGATCGACGCCACGCCGCAGGTCACCATCTTCGCGCCCTACTACCGCGAACGGGTGGTCATCGCGCGCAATCTGGCCCTGGTGCCGGTGCTGGACACGCTGAAGCCGCTGGCCGCACAGACCGTGGCCGTGCCCGGGCAAACGTTGGCCGGCTGGCTGCTGCTGGGCGCTGACAACGGGGCCTACGCCAACCAGCTGCGCACCAAGTGGAAGGACGGCTGCGAAGCCGCGCAAGCCCTGCTGCGCGGCGAGGTGACCGTGGCCGCCGGCCTGGCGTCCGAGCTGGAATCGGTGCTGCGCGGCGATCCGCGTTTCGCCATCGAAGCGCTGCCCGTGCCGCGCGCGCCGCGCGACGGCTGGGCCACCGGCCTGGCGGTGAAGAAGGACGGCACCGACCTGGCGCAGGCGCTGCAGGCCGCGATGGCGCAGCTCAGCCAGAATGGGCAGCTGAAAGCAATCTTTGCCCGCCACAACGTGGGTTGGCGTCCGGTCTGAGCCGCGCGCGCCAACGCGAGGCCGGGCCATGATGTCGATGCAGACGCGGCCCGGCTCGCAGAACAACATTCCTGGAGACCCCATGCCCTTGAGTTCCCTGAGCCGGCGCGCCGGATGCGTCCTGGCCGCCAGCCTGGGCGCTGCAGCCCATGCCCCGCTGCAGGCGCAGACCGCCGCCCCGACGCCCGGCGCCGCCACCTTCGCCACCCCCATCACCACCGAGGCGGTGGTCATCACCGCCACCCGCATCGAAGCACGCCCTTTCGACCTGCCCGCTTCGGTGGACCGCATCGGTGGCGACGAGGTGCGGGCCGGCCGCGCCCAGGTCAACATCTCTGAAAGCCTGGGCGGCGTGCCCGGCCTGCTGGCGCGCGACCGGCAGAACTACGCCCAGGACGTGCAGATCTCGGTACGCGGTTTCGGCGCGCGGTCGACCTTCGGCATCCGGGGCGTGCGCGTGTACGTGGACGGCATACCCGCCACCTTGCCCGACGGCCAGGGCCAGATCAGCAACGTCGAACTGGGCAGCGTGGACCGCATCGAGGTCCTGCGCGGGCCCTACTCGGCGCTGTACGGCAATTCATCGGGCGGCGTGATCCAGGTCTTCACCGAAGAGGGCCAGGGCGCCCCGCGGCTGACGCTCAGCAGCGCGGCGGGCAACCACGGGCTGCTGCGCTTCGGCGCGCAGGCCGCCGGCCGCATCGACACGGGCTTGGGCGCTGTCGGCTACACCGCCGGCGCCAGCCGCTTCAGCACCGACGGCTACCGCGAGCACAGCGCGACCACGCGCTGGCTGGGCAATGCCAAGTTCACACTCAAACCGGATGACGCCAGCAAGCTCACGCTGGTTGTCAACAGCGTGTCGCTGCCGCGCGCGCAAGACCCACTGGGCCTGACCCGCGCGCAGGCCGAAGCCAACCCGCGCGGCGTGGACCCGTCGGCGCTCAGCTTCGACACGCGCAAGACGGTGGGCCAGTCGCAGGTGGGCGGGGTCTACGAACGCCGCTTCGGCAGCCTGGGCAGCCTGCAAGTGCTGGCCTACGGCGGCCACCGCAGCACCGAGCAATACCAGAGCATTGCCACGGCCACGCAGGCCAACGTGCTGCACCCGGGTGGCGTCATCTCGCTGGGCCGCGCCTACCAGGGCGCCGATGCGCGCTGGACAGCCGACGGCGCCCTCGGCAGTGTGCCGGTCAAGGTGGTGGCCGGCGTGGCCTACGACACGCTGAAAGAACACCGCCGGGGCTACCAGAACTTCGTCGGCAGCGTGCTGGGCGTGAAGGGCGCGCTGCGCCGCGACGAAACCAACGAAGTCACCAGCGCCGACCCTTATGTGCAGGCCAGCTGGCAACTGGCGCCGCAGTGGACGCTGAACACTGGCGTGCGCCGCAGCAGCGTGCGCTTCAAGTCCACCGACGCCTACATCGTCGGCAGCAACCCCGACGACAGCGGCAGCGCCCGCTACAGCGCCACGCTCCCGGCCTTGGGTGTGATGTTTGCGGCCAGCGACGTCCTTCACGTCTACGCCACCGCCGGGCGCGGCTTCGAAACGCCCACGTTGAACGAGCTGGCCTACCGCAGCGGCGGCGGCACGGGCTTGAACTTCGGCCTGCAGTCGGCCAGCAGCAACAGCGTCGAGTTCGGCGTCAAAGCGCGGCCCGCCGGGCTGGGCGAGTGGACGGCGGCCGTCTTCCAGACGGGCACCAGCAACGAGATCGTCACGCAGACCAACAGCGGCGGCCGCGCCACCTTCCAGAACGCCGGCGCCACGCAACGCAAGGGCCTGGAGCTGGCCTGGTCGCAGCGGCTGTTCGCGGACTTGCGCCTGCAGGCCGCCTACACGCTGCTGGACGCGCAATACCGCGACGCCTTCACCACCTGCACCGGCACGCCATGCACGGTGGCCAACGTGGTGGTGGCGGCCGGCAACCGCATCCCGGGCATCGCGCGCAGTGCCGGCTACGCGGCCCTGGCCTGGGCGCCGGCCAGCGGTTGGCGCGGCGGGGTCGAGGCGCGCACCTTGAGCAAGGTCTACGTCAACGACGTGAACAGCGA
>JANMZP010000252.1:0-10786 GCA_031383435.1 Betaproteobacteria bacterium
GGTGCCGGCGCGCTGCAAGCCCTGCTGTTGCACGGTGTGCGCCAGCTCGTGAGCCAGCAAGTGGCGGCCGCTGTCGGTGGCCGGCTGGTACTGGCCGGTGCCGAAAGCGATGTGGTTGCCCACGGTGTAGGCGTGGGCATCGACATCGTGCGCCGAAGCCGCCGCCGCTGCGTCGTCGTGCACGCGCACGGCGCCGAAATCGTGGCCGCCGTAGCGGTCTTCCATGAAGCTGCGCGTGTCGGCGTCCAGCGCGCGGCCGGGGCGTGCCAGGGTGTCGCTGACCGAGGTCGGCCAGGCGTCGTGCGGGGCCGCCACCGCTTCACCACCGCCCCCGTTGCCGTGGCGCTGCAGCGCGGTGCGGGCGCAGGTGTCGCAAGCCCCGCCCGCGCCGGCCCCGGCACCGCAGGCGCAGCGGCGCTGCAGCAGCAGACCGGGGCTGGAAGCTGCGCGAGCGGGGCGGCGGGCGGCGGCGCGCTCGGCTTCTTTGGCGGGCGCGGACTCGGGTGCCGTGCGCAGGGCGGTGGCGGTCACGGCGGGCCAGCCTGCCACTGCAACGCGACCAGCCGCGCCAGACGGCGACCGGTGTGTTCAGGCCGTTCGCCCGCTGGGCGCTGCAGCGGAGGCAGGCGCAGGGCTGCAAATTGGGCACTGTGCAAGGGCTGCGACTGCGATGACTGGCTGAACAGCAAGTGGCCCAGTTCGCGTTGAAAGGCACCGGCGATGCGCCGGCCTTCTGCAAGCGGCACCCCGTGCAGCGCCAGACGGCCGATGTGCAGTTGCACACCCGGACCCTTCACAACCAGTCCCCCACATCACCGGCCGGAAGCGGCTTCTCGATCTTCGCGAACTCGGCTTCAGCCGCCATGCGCACGTGCCGCATGCCAATGGCGCGCGCTTCGTCGGCGGCCAGGAAAGCCGCGTTCAAGGCCACGTTGCGGATGTGCCCACCCGACAGCGACAAGCGCGCGAGCTTGGCCATGTTCAGCCCCTCCTGCGGCGCAGCGGCCGGGAAGGCGCGTTGCCAGATTTGTGCGCGCGCTGCGTCGTCGGGGAAGGGGAAGTTGACGATGAAGCGCAGGCGGCGCAGGAAGGCGCTGTCGATGGCCTGGCGCATGTTGCTGGTCAGGATGGCCAGGCCGCGCCAGCTCTCGATGCGCTGCAGCAGGTAGCTGACTTCCAGGTTGGCGTAGCGGTCGTGGCTGTCGCGCACCTCGCTGCGCTTGCCGAACAACGCATCGGCTTCGTCGAACAGCAGGATGGCGCCGCTGGCCTCGGCTGCGGCGAACACCCGCGACAGATTCTTCTCGGTTTCGCCGATGTACTTGCTGACCAGTGCGGCCAGGTCGGTGCGCAGCAGGTCCAGCTGCAGTTCATTCGCCAGCACCTCGGCGGCCATGGTCTTGCCGGTGCCGCTGCCGCCAGCGAACAAGACCCCCAGGCCCAGGCCGCGCGCCGAGCGCTGCGCAAAGCCCCAGTCGTGCAGCACGCGGTGGCGCTGGCGCACCTGCGCGGCCATGGTGCGCAGGGCCAGCAGCGTGGCCTCAGGCAGCACCAGGTCGGCCCAGGTGGCGCGGGCATCGATGCGCTCGGCCAGGCCGTGCAGGTCACGCCGCGCCGCCGTGCGCGTGGCCTGCCACAGCGCAGCGGCACCCGGTTCGGCGCGCCCTTCAGCGCTCTGCTGACCGATTTGCTGCGTGCTGCGGTGCCCGCAGCTTTGCTCGCTGTGTTGCCATTCGCGCGCCAGCTGCGCAATCGTCGAATCCGGCAATTCGAACTGCTCAGCCAGCGGCGTCAGGGCACCGTTCATGCGTTCAGCGCGCGCGCCCAGGTGCAGACGCCAGCTTTGCAGACGCGACACCGCGTTGCCGCGCTGCGCAACCAGCGGCCAGCGCGCCCGTTGCAGCAGCGCAGGCCCTGGCAGCGGCGCGCCGCTGAGCAGCACCAGGCTTTGCAGGCGGTTGATGAAGTCGGCCAGCCGCGCCGCGTGTTCGGCCGCGCCGGGCTCGGCCGCGGCAGCCGGGCTGTCGCCGTTCGGCACCCACAACATCGCGCCGCGCAGCAGTGCCTCGCGCTCCCACAGGCGGGCCAGGTCTTCGCATTCCTTAGGGTTGTCGGGCAGCGGACGACCCGTCCAGCGCACCAACTGCAATTTCAGCTGTGCAGCCAAGGCCTGCGCCTGCTGCAGGGCGTCGCCACCCTCCAGCACCGCCACCGGGGCCTCGGCCAGGCTGGGTGCCTCCGACCAGGCGCGGCCCAACGCGGCCCGCGCGGCGTGGTTTGCGTCCGCGTCGGCGTCCGCGTCGGCGTCCGCGTCGGCGTCGGCGTCGGCGTTTGCATCGGCTTTTCTGGACATCCGGCTCGCGGCGTTCCCGGCCCGCACATCGCGGGCGGCCGGCGTTGCCGGTACCTCGGTGCACCAAGGCTCCAGTCGCGGCTCGGCATGGCCGCGGCCCAGCAGGTGGTGCAACAGGGTTTCGTCGATGCGCAATGCGGCGCTGCCCACGCCGCCCGGCCCCACCAGCTCCAACAGGTGCCAACGGCGCAAGCGGCCCACCGGCGAGGCTGCCGCCCAGTCGGCACCGGGCAGGCGGCGCAGCGCCAGGCCGAAGGTGGCCCAGGGTTGCGCGCCGCCGCCCAGCGCGGGCCCCTGCGCGGCGGCCAGCAAGGCACCGATGGCGGGTTCGACTTCCGGCGCAGCAGCCAGCAACAGCACATCGGCCTCGAAGCGGCTGAGACCCAGGCGCACGGCCAGGCGGGCCAGCGTGGACGGCAGTTCCCAGGGTGGCGCAACGGGACCAGCGGCAGCAGCAGAAGCGGCATCAGGAGCAGCAGCAGGGGCGGGAGCAGGGGCGGGAGCAGAAGCGGCAGCAACAGCAGCTGTCGGAAGCGAACCAGCCAATTGCGCCTTGCCAGACGGTGCGGCGGCCAACCAGGCGGCCACCGCCTGCAGCGCGTCGGCCAGGTCAGCCCGGCTCTCGGCTGCCTGCTTCATGGCGTGACCAGCGGGCCGTTGAATGTGCCGGCTGCGTCCACCGTCAGCGGGCTGGTGCCGGCATCCACCCGCAAGCGCGCCAGGTAGGTGCCGGCGGCCACACCGGCCACCGCGATGTTCACGCTGCCGCTGTCTTCAGCCGGCACCACCGCACCGTTGCCGGCCGGTGCTGCGAAGCTGTAGGCCCGTGGCGGGCGGTCGGCGGGCGCGCCGCTTTCGTTCAGTAGCAAGGTCACGCGCTGGCGGCTGCCCAGGCGCGGCGTGCAGCCCACCGCGACGACCCCGCTGCGGTAGGTGACGCCGTCGCGCACCGTGCTGATGCCGCCCGGCAGCACCGTGAACACCGCCTGCGGGTCGAGCACGAAAGCCGACAGGTTGGATTCGAAGCCGGCGTGCGGCACCGCCGGCAGGCCCAGGTTCTGCGGGTGCTGCACCTGCACCGTGTTGACGCCGGCGCGCAGGCCTTCAACCGGCAGCAGTGGTCCGGCCGGCGGTGGTGTGGGACGCGACAAGGCGAAGACCAGCGCCTCGTTGTCGGCATCGTTGTCGTTGGGCATGACGGTGTCGCTGACGTCGATGCCATTGACCAGCACCCGCACATTCGGGGCCTTCAGTTGCGCGCCCAGCAGGCGCAAGCGGCTGTCGACCAGCACCGGCATGCCCAGGCCGGCCGCCGCGTCCACGCGGTCGATGCGCGGCACGCGCAGGGTCTGCGCAAGCAGGGTGCGCTGCGTCACCGGCAGCGCGGCGCGCGTGCTGCGCGTGGCCTCGATGAGCAACACGCTGACGCTGTAGGCCGCGCACGGCCGCGCCGGCACCTGCAGCGCGGCCCAGATGCGCGACAGCTCATCGGTGCTGTGGTTCATGGGCGTGATGCGCAACTGCTCCAGTTGGTCGGCCAGGCCAGCCAGGGCCAGTTCCTTGGGCACCAGCGGGGTGTTCAAGGACGGCTTCAAGGCCTGGCGGATGGCCTCGCGTCCGAGCGCCGGCGTTTCATGCAGCAGCTGCATGGCGGCACCCAGCAGCACCTCGGCGTGGAAGTCGCTGCCGCCCCAGGCACACAGCAGGATGTGCAGGTCCAGCGCCAGCGCCGGGTTGGCGGTGCGGTCGCCGCGCGCGTCACGCGCCGGCAGGCCCAGGTTCGACCAGCCGGTATTGCGCGTCTGGTTGTAGAGCACCAGGTTCAGCGTGCTGCCCGCCGCGTCGCCCACCACGCGTTCGGGTGCGATGCAGCGCACGGTGGCGGTCTCGCCATTCAACAGGTCGTCGACCTTCAAGGTGGCGAAGCCGGCCTGCAGCATGCGCTGCAGCACCGCCGCCGTGGCCGCGATGGCGAAGGCCTGGCTCATGGTCTTGGGCCACCCCGCCGCTGGCGGGCTTGCAGGTAGGCGTCGAGCGACTGCACCGCGGGCCCGGCCGGCTGCGCTGCTGCGCGCAACGGCGCGGCCGCCGGTGCGGTGGTCAACACGATGTCGATGCTGCCGATGGTGATTTCGACTTGCGGCGCCGCCGGGTTGGCGCGCAGCGCGGCCGACCAGGCCGAGCTTGATGACGGATCGGGCGCTGGGTCGCCGCCGTAGCGCGTGGCGGCCCGTGCCCGCGTGAACCCGAGGGGGTCATCCAGCCGGGCCAACTGCCGCGCGATACGCTCGCGCAGCGCCTGCACAGACCCTTCAGCAGCGGGGGTCGAATCGGTGGCGCGCGCGCGGCGCGGCTCGCTCAGCAGGCCTTGCACCGGCATCTCGCGCGGTGCACGGGAAGGCCCACCCGTTAGCGGCACCGCTTCGGGGTTCAGGCGGTGCGCTGCGGTGGTCTGCGCGGGCTGTGCTGCCGGCCACCCCGTGCTGCTGGCCGGTGCCGCTGCGCGCGCCGCGGCACCGCGCGCTGGCGCTGCGAGCGACCTGCTCGGCGACGCCATATCGGCCGTGCTGGCCGGGTCCCCGATGGTTGGGTGAGCGTGCGGCGCCGGTGCTGACAGCGGTGACGTCAGCGGCTCAGCGCGCCAATCGTCCGAGCCGGCATCAGTGGGCCTGGACTTGGGCGTGGGCGTGGGCGCGGACTTGGGCGTGAGCGTGGGCCTGGGCACGTTGTGCGCCGCCGAGAACGCTGCATCCCGGTCGAAGGTTCGGGCCGCCGTCGCAGCCGCCGCTTCGGCCCGCGCGACGGCAAGGCTTTCGTAGCGCGACGGCAGTCGCGGTGTGATGGCGGTGGCCTGCAGCGCCTTGCGGGCCAGCCCGGCGAACAGGCTGCTGTTCATGCCAGCACGCGGGCCAGGTAGTGCGCGCGCCGTGCCGGGCTCAGGCGCAGCGTTTCGGCCTCGGTCCAGCCGTAGGCGCAGGCCAGGGTGTGAACCTGGTCCAACGTGGTTTCGGCCCAGTGCGCCAGGCGCTGCAGCAGGAAAGCGCCGATGTCGAAGACCTCGGTCCACGCGTGCGTGCAGGCCGGGCATTGCAGCGCCAGTTCGGTCAGGGCCTGCGGGTCGGCAGCGGCCATTTCGGCGGCCAGTTGCTGCACCAGCATCGGCGGCAAATCGGCGGCGAATTCGCTGCGGTCCACCGCCACGCCCTGGCAGGTGGCACGCTGCACGCAGCGTTGCAGCAACGTGTGTTGCGCGGCCTGGGCGCTGCCGGCGGCACCCGCCGCGGCCAGGTCCAGGCTGTTGGGCAGGCGCCAGTTCACTTGCCAGCCGGCTGCGGAGATCGAACCGCAGGGCGCCGACGGTGCGGACGCTGTGGAGGCCGTGGAGGCCGTGGACGCCACACGCAACTGTTCGGTGGACAGCGACAGGTCGATCTGTTCGCCGCAGACCGGGCAGCGGGTGGCGGCCGTCAAGGCGGGGCCGAACAGCGCGGCGGTCAGGTCCAGCAGCGCGGCGTCACGGCGGCCCAGCGGCCACCGTTCAGGGTGCAGGGCATCGTCGGTCGCGTCGGCCCCGGTTGCCTCGGCATCGGCATCGCGCACGGACGCCAGCAAGGCGCAGGGGGCCAGTTGCGGCGGCAACTGGCTGCACTGTTCCCACAGCGCCAGCCAATGCGCGGCTTCAAGCCGGTTCGGTGAACTGCGGTTCACTGGGCTCACCCACTTCCACATCGCGTTCCCAGCCTTCGTTTTCCAGCTTCAGGCGCGAAATGGCCACCGCGTTGGCATTGGCATCCAGATCGGGCAAGGCCTGGAATTCGCTGACCCAGCAGCGGAATACCTTGTAGGCAATGGCCAATTGGCCGGCCTCGTTGTAAAGCTCGATGATCAGATCCTTGCGGAAGTCTTTCAGCGAAACCTCACCGCCCGGGCCGGAGCCGTAATTCCAGACCTTGTTGGCCCACTTCTCGAATTCGGTGTCGTGCGTCACGCCGCGTTCCAGGGTAATGGCCTCGAATTCGGTGCGCCCCGGTGATTTGCGGTTGATGCTGGGGTCGCCGCCCTCGCGGTGTTTGACGACTTCGGTGGTGCGTTTCATGGCCGACACCTTGCTGATGCCCGCCACATAACGACCGTCCCACTTCACGCGGAATTTGAAGTTCTTGTAGGGGTCGAAACGCGATGCGTTGACGCTGAACTGGGCCATGTGAACTCCGTGCAGTGAAGTTGCCGTGCGGGCGCGGTGCGGGTGCAATGAGGGTGCAGCGCGGGTGCAGCGCGGGTGCAGCAGTGGTTACTGCCGTCAGGTCTGGATCTGACCGGCGAGTTGCTGGATGCGGATGACCACGAATTCGGCCGGCTTCAGCGGCGCGAAGGCGACCAGGATGTTGACCACACCGCGGTTGATGTCGTCTTGCGTGGTGGTCTCGCGGTCGCACTTCACCAGGTAGGCCTCGCGGGTCGACCGGCCCTGGAAGGCACCCTGGCGGAACAGGCCGTTCATGAAGGCCCCCAGATTCAATCGAATTTGCGCCCACAGCGGTTCGTCGTTCGGTTCGAAGACCACCCATTGCGTGCCCCGGAACAGGCTTTCTTCGATGAACAGCGCCAGCCGGCGAACGGGCACATATTTGTATTCAGATGCCATCGCGTCGGCGCCGCGCAGCGTGCGCGCGCCCCAGGCCACCGCACCGAACACCGGGAACAGGCGCAGGCAGTTCACGCCCAGCGGGTTCAGGCTGCCGTTCTCGCGGTCGGTCAGCGCGTGGCCCAGCGCCTGCACGCCACCCAAGGTGGCCTCGGTGCCGGCCGGGGCTTTCCACACGCCCCGGTTGGCATCGGTGCGCGCATACAGGCCGGCCACCGTGCCGCACGGCGGCGTGACGCGCAACTTGCCGTTCTTCAGCGGGTCGGCAATCTGCACCCAGGGGTAGTAGACGGCCGCGTGGTCGGACTTGGGCAGCGCGGTGCCGTTGACCACGGCCACCATCTGTTCGGGCTGAACCGCCGTGGCCGGCGCGTCGATGATGAAGAAGGCGCGGCGCTCTTCGCAGTAGGCCGCGGCATCGGCCAGCACGCCGGGGTCGGTGATGCCGGGCAGGCACAGCAGGTTGAACAGGTCCACAGACTCCAGCGCATACAGGCCGCTGCGCGCCGCGCGGTCAGCGATGAAGGCCCCGTAAACGCTGCTGTCGTCATACGGCGTTTCGCTGCCGCCCTGCAATTGCAGATTGACGGGCTGGGTGGCCACGCTGCCGGCCAGCAGCTTCAATTCGTCGGCGATGCTGTCGGCCAGCGCGGCCGCCACCACCACCCGGCTGCCCGTGCCGCGCGTGCCGGACTGCAACACCAGCGTGCTGCCGCTGACCCGGCAGACGAAGCCGCTGTAGGCCGCTTGCGCCGGCTTCAGTGCGCGCACAGCGGCCTGCAAACGCGCGGCCACGTCGGCCATCTTGGCGGCCAGGTTGGCACCAATGGCAGCCGCATTGCCGATGTCGATATCGTCGGGCACCGCACCGTCCAGCGACAGGCTGATGCGGTGGTGGGTGGCGTCGGGCAGCGTGTCCAGCGCGGTGGCGGCCAGCACGGCCGATATCAGGGTGGCGGCGTCGGGAACGGGTGCCGGGCGGATGGCCGCCACGCCGTCGACTTCCACGCCGCCGTTGGCCGCGCCCAGCAGCAACACCGCGGCGGCGTTGTTGCTGGTGCCGGGCAGCACGCGCACGCTGGACAGTTCGCCACCCGCCCCCGAGGTCAGCTTCAGCACCTGCGTGCCGGCCGGCCTTTCGCAGATGAAAGCCGACAGCGCCAGTTGCCCGGCGGCCTGCGCGCGCACCTGCGCCTGAATGGCAACGGCCAGCGCGTCCAGCCGCTGGGTGGGCGTGCCGCCGCCGATGTCACCCGGCAGGGCCACGACCACGCCCACGGCCGGCAGCCCGTTCAGGCTGACGCGAAAGGCATTGCGCTTCGGGGTCAGCAGCGTGGCCACATCGGGCAGCGGGCCACTGGTGGTGGTGGCGGCCGGCAGGGCATCCAGCGCGGCCTTGGCCGGCAAGCGCTTGATGCCGACCAGTTGGGAAACGCCGTTCACCAGATCGGGCGCGTAACGCGCGTCGGCCGAATTCAGCGACAGGCCGAGATAGCTTTCGGCGCGGCCGTCGCTGGCCCGCAGCACGCTCAGGTTGAAGGTGCTGCCGGGGTTGCTGGTGGCGTGGTCCACGCGCACTTCGATGTCGTTGCCGGCGACACCGGCGTCCAGCGCGGCCACGTCCAGCACGTCCACCGCCAGCGCGCTGCGCAGGGTGACGCCGGCGCGGGTGGCGTCGCTGACCACGCGCACGGCCCAGGCTTCGGTGCCGCCGTTCTGGAAGAACTGGCGCACTGCATAGCTCAGTTCGGAGTCGGCCTGCAGGCCACCGAAGCGCCGTTCGTAGTCAGAGAAACTGAACAGGCGCACGGCCTGGTCGATGGGCCCGCGCGGTGCGGCACCCACGAATGCGGCCACCGACGTCCCGACGCCAGCAACGGTGCGCACCCCGCTGGACACCTCTTCGACGTAGACGCCGGGATAGCTCAGGGTTGCGGGCATGGCAGGCACCTCGGCGCATCGCTCGTCGATCGGGTCCGGGTGCGGCCGCCATGTTGCGGGCGGGGCTGGGCCGGGTCAGAGAGAACGATGGTAGGGAGCCGCCTTGCCGGCCGTAAACCCCCTAACTTGCCGAATAGGGGGTCAGCGTGCGGTGGCCTGCTGTTCGGCGATCCAGGCGTCGATGCGCCGTTCCAGCGCGGCCAATGGCACCGAACCGGTGGCCAGCACGGCGTCATTGAAATCACGCAAATCGAAGCGTGCGCCCAGCGTCTGTTGCGCGCGCAAACGCAGGCCAGAGATCTTCAACTGCCCCACCTTGTAGGCCAGCGCTTGCGCCGGCGTGTTGATGTAGCGGTCGATCTCGTTGACGATGTCCTGTTCGGTCTTGGCCGCGTGGTCCTTGAAATAGGCAATCGCCTGTTCGCGCGTCCAGCCCTTGGTGTGCATGCCGGTGTCGACCACCAGGCGCACGGCACGCCACATCTCGTAAGTCAACTGGCCGAAGCGGTCGTAGGGGTCGTCGTACAGGCCCATCTCGTGGCCGAGTTGTTCGGCATACAAACCCCAGCCTTCACTGTAGGCAACGAAATAGGCCGTGCGGCGGAATGGCGGCGCACCCGGCAATTCCAGGGCGCGGGCGAACTGGAAGTGGTGACCGGGCACGGCCTCGTGCAGGCTCAGCGGCACCATTTCCCAGGTCGGTCGCACCTCGGGTTTGTAGAGGTTGACGTAGTAGATGCCGGCGCGGCTGCCGTCGATGGCAGCCGGCTGGTAATAGGCCGTGGTGCTGTCGGGCGCGATGCTGTCGGGTATGGCCTTCACGCCATACGGCATGCGCGGAATCACGCGGAACACCTTCACCAGTTCGGGATCGATGCGTTTGGCGGTGGCGCGGTAGGCGTTCAGCAGTTCAGCCGGCGTTTTGTGGAAGAAGCGCGGGTCGCTGCGCAGGTGGGTGAAAAAGGCTTCCATGGTGCCGCTGAAACCGGCTTCGTTCTTCACCCGGTCCATCGCGGCGCGGATGCGCTCCACCTCTTTCAGACCCAGTTCGTGGATGGCTTCGGCACCCAGGTTGGTGGTGGTGTAGTCGCGCGCCAGGAAGTCGTAATAGGCCAACCCGTCGGGCCGGTCGGTGGCCGCAATGCTGCTGCGCGTTTGCGGCAGGTAGTCTTTCAGGAAGGCGGCTTGCAAGCGCGCGTAGGCCGGCACCACCTGGTCGCGCAACACGGCCTGCGCCTGGGCCTGCAGCACCGCGCGCTCGGCGGCCGGAAAGTTCAAGGGAAAGCGCGTGAAGGGCTTGTAGTAAGGGCTGCGCTGCGGGTCTGCAACGACCTGTGCGGCCAGCTGCGCCGGCACCCGCTGCATCAGCACGCGCGGCGGCACGATGCTGGCCTTCACGCCTTCACGCATCAGCACCAGGGTCTGGTCCACCTGCTGCGGCAAGGCCGCCAGGCGGGCCAGGTACTGTCGGTAGTCAGCCGGTGTGGCGAAGGGCATCACCTCGGCAATGCCGTCGGCCGTGGTGATGCCGCCCTGGTGGCTGATGGGCTGCAGGTGTTCCCGGAAACGCTGGCGTTCAACGCTGCGCTGGGCCAGCCATTCGAAGGTGTCGAAGTCGATCTGTTCGGCCGCACTCAAGGCTGCGCGCGGTATGGCCTGCAGGCGCACCAGCACGGCGCGGGCGGCGGCCTGGCGCGCCGCAATGGCCGCCAGGCTGTTGTCGGTCCAGCGGTCGTTGTAGCGGGTGTCGCCCTGGTAGCTGGCGTTCTCGGGGTGGTCGCGCAGGCCGCGCTCCCATTCGTCGGCGAACAACTGGCGCAGGGCTTGTGAGGCCGAGGCCGAGGCGG
>JANMZP010000266.1:0-6109 GCA_031383435.1 Betaproteobacteria bacterium
CAGACACCGCAAAAATGCTGACGGGCGGGAGTCGCGCGCCCCTCGCGGGGCGCGCGTGGGTTGAAACCTGCTGCGCTTGCTGCAACTGCATCAGGTTACCGTCGCCTCAATGGCCACGGCGTTACCCAGTCCGCACCACCGCCGTCGAACCCCGCACCACCAGTTCCGGCCGCAGCACCACGGTCGACGCCGTGCCGGGCACATCGCGCAGCGCTTCCAGCAGCAGCCGCGCGGCGCGGTAGCCCATTTCGTAGTGCTGGATGCGCACGCTGGTCAGCGGCGGGCTCAGCTGGGCCAGCAGCGGCATGTCGTTGTGGCCGATCAGCGAGACCTGCTGCGGCACGTTCAGACCGGCACCTTGCAGCACCTGCAAGGCACCCAGCGCGATCAGGTCGTTGGCGGCCACCACGGCGGTGAAGTCGGGCAGACCCTGCGCACCGGCCGCTGCACCGGCCGCCGCCGCTGACCGGCCGCGCGGCCGGGCCGCCAGCAGTTGCGCCATCGCGGCGTCGCCGGCGGCGATCGAATAGGCGGCGCAGTCGACGATGCCGGCCGGCTTCAGGCGGTGGGCGCGCAAGGCCTGCTCGAAGCCCACGCGCCGCGCCTGCCCGGTGCTGTAGCCCGCCGGCCCGGCCAGGTGGGCGATGCGGGTGTGGCCCAGCCGCACCAGGTGGTCCACCGCCAGGCGCATGCCCAGACCATCGTCGCTGATGACGGCCGGCAGCTGGCCCCGACCCGCTTCGCTGCCCGCCGCATGGCCGCCATCGTTCGTGCGGTTGACCAGCACGATGCGCGCACCGGCGCGCCGCAGGCCGTCCAGCCAGGCGTCGTCGCGCAGCGCCGTGGCCACCAGAAAGCCTTCCACGCGCTGCGCCTGCATGCGTTCCACGGCCATCTGCGCGGCGGCCACGCCGCCGTCGTGGCGGGCGGTGTTGGCCAGCAGCGCGAAGTAGCCCTCGGCGTCCAGGGCGTCTTCGATGCCGCGCAGGATGGGCGGGAACACCGGGTTGGTGATGTCGGGCAGCAGCACACCCACGGTGCGGCTGCGGCCGGTAGACAGGGCGGCGGCCGCGCGGTTGGGCCGCCAGCCCAACTCACGCGAGGCCGCTTCCACCTTGCGCAGCAGCGCGGGGCCGATGAGGTGGCGGCGCGCCGGGTCCATGGCGCGCGAAACGGTGCTCTTGTGCACGCCCAGGTGCAGCGCAATGTCGTGGATGGTGGGCCCGGCTGAGGCCAGTTTGTTGCGCGCCATGGCGGCATCCTAGTGCAACCGGTCCGCCCCCACGCTGGCGTCTTCTGGCACAGCCTGATTGACGCTGCAAGCCAGCAAACCTATATTCAGTGCAACCGGTTGCAGTTTTTTTACGGTGTTCAAGGACGCAACCCGGCTCCACCCGAGCGCACACCCCATGACCGCAGGCTCCAACACAACGGCACCGCTGCCGACCACCCCCGAATCGCTGCTGCCGCTGGTGCTGCAGGCCATGGACCGCACGCCCGGTGCCCGGCTGCGCGAACTGATGGCCGGGCTGACCACCCACCTGCACCGGTTCGTGCTGGAAACCCGCGTCACCGAAGCCGAATTCGAACGCGCCGTGGCCTTTCTGGTGGGCATCGGCCAGGCCACCTGCGAGACCAAGAACGAGGTCATCCTGGCCAGCGACCTGCTGGGCGTTTCCACGCTGGTGGCGCTGCTGAACAACCCCCGCGACGCGGGCACCACGGAATCCCACGCCGCCTTGCTGGGCCCCTTCTGGCGCCAGCACGCACCGCACTGCGCCGCTGGCGACAACATCGCCCGCGGCAACACCGCCGGCACGCCGCTGGACGTCAGCGGCACCGTGTTCGGCGCCACCGGCCAGCCGCTGGCTGACGCGCTGGTGGACGTGTGGCAGGCCTCGCCCGTGGGCCTGTACGAGAACCAGGACGACAGCCAGCCCGACATGAACCTGCGCGGCTGCTTCACCACCGATGCCCAGGGCCGCTACCGCCTGCGGTCCGTGCACCCGGCCGGCTATCCGGTGCCCACCGACGGCCCGTGCGGCGAACTGCTGCGCGCCCAGCTGCGTCACCCTTTCCGCCCGGCCCACCTGCACTTCATGGTCTCGGCCCCCGGCCACCGCGTGCTGATCACGCAGGTCTTTGCCGACGACAGCGAAACGCTGCACAGCGACCCGGTATTCGGCGTCACCGCGCCACTGGTCGGCCACTTCGAACTGACGCAGCGCGACGGGCAGGCGGTGGCGCTGCTGACGCACGACTTCCACCTGCTGGCCGGCGAACCGGTCTTCCCGCACCCACCGATACCCTGACCCCCGAAACTTGAACAACTGACCGCATGAGCCTTTCCGACTTCGCCCCCACCGACCGCCTCGACGGCCGCGTCGCCGTCATCACCGGCGGCACCGGTGCCATCGGCCTGGCCACCGCGCTGCGACTGGCCACGCTGGGCGCGCGCTGTGTGCTGGTGCACCGCAGCGGCACGCCCGATGCCGCACTGGCCCAGCTCGCCACACTGCCGGCGGTGGCCGGCGGCGCGCACTTCGGCCTGCGTGCCGACATCACCGACAGCGCCAGCCTGCGCGCCGCGGCCGCGGCCGTGGCCGCGCAGTGCGGTGGCATGGCGCACATCCTGGTCAACAGCGCCGGGCACACGAAAGCGGTGCCGCCGGGCGACCTGGAAGGCCTGACCGACGAACTCATCGACGACATCCTGCGCGTCAACTTCCGCGGCGTCTTCGCCACCATCCGCGCCTTCGCGCCGCTGCTGCAGGCCTCGGGCGACGGGCTCATCGTCAACATCTCGTCGATTGCCGGCTTCACCGGCAGCGGCAGCAACCTGGCGTACTCGGCCGCCAAGGCCGGCATCGACGTGGTGGGCGACGCGCTGGCCCGCGCGCTGGCCCCGGCGGTGCGCGTGATCTCGGTGTCGCCGGGTGTCGTCGATTCCAGCTTCGTGCCCGGCCGTGGGCCCGAGTTCAACGCCAAGGCCGCCGCCAGCATGCCACTGCGCCGCGTGGGCACGGTGGACGACGTGGCCGCCGCCGTGCAGGCCTGCGCCACCACGCTGCGTTACGCCACCGGCACGCGCCTGGTGGTGGACGGCGGGCGGCACCTGTAGGTCAGTCTGCAACGTCTTCAAACATCATACGTATGACGAAAACCCTGCTCACCTGCGCCGTCACCGGCAACATCACGCAACCGTCGCAGACGCCGCACCTGCCGATCACACCGGAACAGATCGCCAACGAGTGCCTGGCCGCAGCGGCGGCCGGTGCGGCTGCGGTGCACATCCACGTGCGCGACCCGGCCAGCGGCAAGCCGTCGATGGAGGTCGAGCTGTACCGCGATGTGGTCGAGCGCATCCGCAAGGCCGACGCCGAACTGATCATCAACCTGACCACCGGCCCCGGCGGGCGCTTCGTGCCCAGCGCCGACAACCCGCGCGTGGCCGCCCCGGGCAGCACCTTGCTGCCGCCGCTGGAGCGCATCAAACACATCCAGGCGCTGCGCCCCGACATCTGTTCGCTGGACCTGAATACGATGAATTCGGGGCCGGATGTGGTGATCAACACGCCGCGCAATGTGCGCATCATGGCCGCAGCCATGCGCGAGGCGGGTGTGAAGCCCGAGCTGGAAATCTTCGACAGCGGCGACATGCACCTGGCGCTGGACCTGATCCAAGACGGCACGCTGCAGGGCCCCGGCATGTGGACCTTCGTCACCGGCGTGAAGTACGGCTTCGGCTTCACGCCGGAAACGCTGCTGTACGCGCGCGGCCTGCTGCCGGCCGGCGCCATCTGGTCGGCCTTCGGCATCGGGCGCCATGAATTCCCTGCGGTGGCCATGGCCTGGCTGGCCGGCGGCCACATCCGCGTGGGCATGGAAGACAACATCTACCTGGAAAAAGGCGTGCTGGCGCAGAGCAATGCCGACCTGGTGAGCAAGGCCAGGCGCATCGTGCAGGACCTGGGTGGCGAACTGGCCAACCCGCGTGAAGCGCGCGCCTTGCTGAACCTGCCGCAAAAGGGCTGATGGCCGTCATGAGCGAAACCTTGCAAGCCGTGCGCGTGCACGCCCGCGCCGCTGACATTGCCGCGTTGGCGCCCGCCATCGACGTCCAGGCGCCACCCGTGCCCGGCCCCGGCCAGGCGCTGGTGCGCGTGGCGGCTGCGGGCGTCAACCCCAGTGACGTGAAGGCCGCTTTAGGCCTGATGCCGCAGGCCGTGTGGCCGCGCAGCCCGGGCCGCGATTTCGCGGGCACCGTGGTGGATGGTCCGGCTGAATGGCGCGGCAAGGCCGTTTGGGGCACGGGCGGCGACCTGGGCATCACGCGCGACGGCACGCACGCCGCCTGGTTGCTGCTGCCGGTGGCGGCGCTGCGCGAAAAGCCAGCGCGCCTGAACTTCGACGAAGCCGGCAGCGTGGGCGTGCCTTTCGTCACCGCCTTCGAAGGCTTGCGCCGCAGCGGCCAGCCGCAGCGCGGCCAGGTGGTGGCGGTGCTGGGCGCCAACGGCAAGGTCGGGCAGGCGGCGGTGCAACTGGCCGCGCAGGCCGGTGCACAGGTCATCGCGGTGCAGCGCCAGGCGGGGCCTTACGCCAGCTTTGCGGCGGGGCCCGTCGAGGTGATCGACGCGCGCAGCGAAGACGTGGCCGCGCGCATCCGCGAACTCAGCGGCGGGCGCGGTGCAGACATCGTCTACAACACCGTCGGCAGCCCCTATTTCGCCGCCGCCAACGCGGCCATGGCCAAGGGCGCCACGCAGATCTTCATCGCCACCGTCGAGCGGCCGGTGCCCTTCGACATCTTCACCTTCTACCGCGGCATGCACACCTACGTCGGCATCGACAGCCTGGCACTGGACTGCGTGGCGGCGGCCGAACGGCTGGACGCGATGCGCGCCGGCTTCGACGCCGGCACGCTGCGGCCTTTCCCGGTGGGCGAGGACGCGGCCCACCCGCTGGCCGACGCCTTGTCGGTCTACCGCCAGGTGCTGGGCGGCGCCAACCAGCGCATGGTGCTGCGGCCTTGAACGCGCAGGAGACCCGATGAACGTCACCCGCATCATCGACGCGCCCGAATACCAGGCGCCCAACCACGACGGCATGACCTGCCTGCGACTGCAAGGCCGCGAAGCCGGGCCGGCCGAACAGCTGTGGCTGGGGCTGAGCGTCATCGAGCCCGGCGGCCATACGGGCCTGGACCCTTCGCCGATGGAGAAGCACTACGTCGTCGTCGAAGGCGAACTGACGCTGACCGGTGAACAGCCCGGCCAGCCCGCTGACAGCGTGGTGCTGCGCGCGCTGGATTCCTGCCGCTTCGCGCCTGGCGAAAAGCGGCAGCTCGTGAACCACAGCACCCGCGTCGCCAAGGTGCTGCTGGCGATGCCTTTCGATCCACCGGCCGCCCGCTAGCCGGTCCGCCAAGCACAAGCCCCCGGAGACCCGCCATGACCATCCACCGCCGCACCTTGCTGGCCGCCAGCGCCCTGGGCCTGGGCTTCACCGCCGGCCGCCTGCACGCCCAAGCCCCCGAATGGCCGAAAGCCGGCCCCATCAGGCTGGTGGTGCCCTTCACCGCCGGCAGCGGCACCGACGTGGTGGCCCGCACACTGGCCGAAAAGCTCGGGCCGCTGCTGGGCACGCAAGTCGTCATCGACAACAAACCCGGTGCCGGCGGCACGCTGGGTGCGGCCCAGGTGGCCAAGGCCCCGGCCGACGGCTACACCGCGCTCATCCACAGTTCGGGCCACCTGGTGAACCCGTCGCTGTACCCCAAGCTGAGCTACGACACGCTGAAGGACTTCGACGGCATCACCACGCTGGCCAGCCTGCCCAATGTGCTGGTGGTGTCGCCGGCCAGGGGCTACAAGGACGTGGCCGACCTGGTGGCCCACGTGAAGGCCAAGCCCGACGCCTACACCTACGCATCGGCCGGCAACGGTTCGGCCACCCACATGAACGCTGAACAGTTCCGCGTCAGCGCCGGCATCAAGGCCTTGCACGTGCCCTTCCGCGGCACGCCCGAGGCGCTGACCGAGACCATCGCCGGGCGCATTGACTGGTTCTTTGCGCCGCTGATCAGTGCGCTACCGCTGATCAAGGACGG
>JANMZP010000269.1:0-6488 GCA_031383435.1 Betaproteobacteria bacterium
CCGTCGGCCTTGAAGTCGGGCCAGTTTGAAAAGCGCCGGGGTGCCGCCGGGTCGCTGGGTTCGCCCGGCACTTCGCCGGGGTGGCTGACGTTGACGAACAGCGTGCTGCCATCGGGCGTGAAGGCCACGCCGCCGATGGCGCTGTTCACCGGCCCGGTCAGCAAACGTTTCACGACCCCGCTGGCCGGGTTGCAAGCCAGCAGCTGGTTGCCGCCCAGCCGCGCCATCGCGCCCTGCCCCAGCGCGGCAGAGGCCACGGCCGTGCCCACCCACAGGCGGCCACGGGGGTCCAGCGCCAGCGCGCCGGGGTTGGCGAAGGCGTCACCCTGCAGCGTGCCGCGGTGTTCGGCGCGGGGGGCCTGCGGGTCGCCGGCCTGCAGCAGGTGGTTCCAGCGGAAGCGCTCGCCAGCGGCTTCGCCGTCGTCGCGCCAGCGCAGGATCTGGCCCATGGCGTTGTCGGCGCGCGGGTTGGCGGCGTCGGGGCCGGGCTGGCCGGGCGCACCGCGCAGCGTGTTGTGCGCCAACGCGGCGTAGACCCAGCCACTGCCCGCATCCACGGCCAGCGCTTCGGCGCGATCCATGCGCGTGGCGCGCAGGGCGTCGGCGGCCTGGCGGGTCTTGACCCGCAATTCGCCCGCGTCGGCAAACCCCCCGGCGGCTGTCAGCGGCCCGCTGCCGTGTTGCAGCGGCAGCCAGCGGCCGCTGCCGTCGGCGTCGAAGCGCGCCACCGACAGCGTGCCGTTGTCCAGTAAATCGGCATTCGCCTGGGCCGCGCTGCGGCCGCCGCCAGCCGGGCGGATCTGGTCGCGGCTGGTGAACTTGTAGATGCACTCGAAGGCCCCGCCGTCGGCCAGGTACAGCAGCGCGCGGCCGTCGGCGGTGGTGCCGGCCCACAGCCCGGCATGCGCACCGCGGCCCAGCGCGGTGCGCTTGACGGGCGTGCTGCGCGGGTCGGTCGGGTCGAATTCGCAGACCCAGCCAAAGCGGTGGGCCTCGTTGGGGTGGCGCACGGCGTCGAAGCGCTCGTCGAATTCGTGCCAGCGCACGCCGGCCTTGCGACGCAGGCCGTAGCGGCGCTCGGCCTGCGTCGCTTGGTCGGCCGTGCTGAAGGCGACGGCGAAGGCTGCCTCGCCGCCCAGGCAGGTGCCCCAGGGCGTGGTCGCGACGGCACCGTGCGCCAGCACGCCCAAGACCTGGCGGCCGCTGGCGTCGGCGGCGGTTTTCAGCAGCGCGTGCCCAGCGGCCGGGCCGCTGATGGCCACTGGGGTGGCCGCCGTGATGCGCCGCGCGTGGCGGCTGGGCCGCACCATCTGCCAGGCCTCGGAAGCGAAATCGAAAGCCACTTCAACCACCGACAGGCCGTGTGCGGCCTGCGACTTCTGCACCTTGTCGGCCGAACCGCCCAGCCCGCCGCGCGGCTGCAGCAGGCCCTCGTCAACGCCGCCGTGGTTCATCACCAGCAAGCCGCGTTGCGAGCCGACCAGCGAAACGAACTGCAGGCCGCCGTGGTGCATGCCCAGCTGCGCGGTCTGGTCGGCGGGGCTGTTCGTGGCATCGGGCCGCCAGGGCGGCATCGCGCCGGGCAGGCCCACCGGTTCACCCCAGGCCGCCAAGGCCGTGGCGGTGTAGCCGGCCGGCAGGGTCAGACGGTCGGCGCTGGACGGCGGCACCGGCTTGAAGCTGGGTGTCACGGCACTGATGCGGCCGGCTGAATTCGCGCAGCCGGCCAAGGGCAGCAGCACGGCGGACGAGGCCAGCGCGGCCGCGCCCTGCAACAGGCGCCGGCGCTCGGCTTCGGGGGTGGGGTGCACGCTCATCCCAGCGATATCGGTGCAGGGGCTGCCGCGCTTGAATCAGGCGGGGACGGGAACGAGGACGGGCGCAGCGGCTACAGCTTTTCGCTTTCGCCGGCTCGCGGCTGCCACGTCATCAAGCGCTTTTCCACCCGACCCACGGCCGCGTCGATGAGCAGCGCAAAGGCCGTCAACACCACGATGCCGGCCATCACGGTGTTGATGTCGAAGGTGCCCTCAGCCTGCAGGATCAAATAGCCCACGCCCTGGCTGGAGCCGAGGTATTCGCCCACCACCGCGCCGACGAAAGCCAGGCCCACGCTGGTGTGCAGACTGCTGAAGACCCAGCTCGTGGCGCTGGGCAGGTACACGTGGCGCAACAGCTGGCGCGGGCTGGCACCCAGCATGCGCGCGTTGGCCAGAATCACCGGGCTGACTTCCTTCACGCCTTGGTAGACATTGAAGAAAACGATGAAGAAGACCAGCGTCACGCCGAGCGCCACCTTGCTGGCCATGCCCAGCCCGAACCACACCGAAAAGATCGGTGCCAGGATGATGCGCGGCATGCTGTTGAGTGCCTTGACGTAGGGCTCGAGCAGCGCGCTGGCCAGCGGGCTCAGCGCCAGCCACAGCCCGCCGCCCAGGCCCAGCGTGGCCCCCACGCCGAAGGCCAACAAGGTTTCAATCAGCGTCACCGCCAGGTGCTGGTAGATGTCGGCGTCGCGCACGCACCAGACCCAGATGCGCGCCGCCACCTTCAGCGGTTCACCGAAAAAGAAGGCCGCCTGGCGGTCGTTGTCGAACATGAAATTCGGCAGCAGGCCGGGCGTGGTCAGGGCCCACCAGACCGCGAAGATCGCGATCAGCAGAAGTGCTTGCCAAAGCCGCAGGTGCTTCATTTCACGGCGTGCGCTAGCGAGCTTGTGGGCACCATCACGCTTGCAGTTGCTGCGCGTAGCCCTTCAGCACCTCGTCGCGCAGCACGGCCCAAATGGCGGCGTGCAGTTCGATGAAGCGGGCGCTGGTCTTGATATCGGCCACGTCACGCGGGCGCCGCAGGTCGATGCTGAATTCGCCGATGGGGTGGCTGGCCGGCCCGGCCGACAGGATGACCACGCGGTCGCTCATCGCAATGGCTTCGTCCAGGTCGTGGGTGATGAAGAGCACAGCCTTCTTCTTCGCTGCCCACAAGTCCAGCACTTCGTTTTCCATCAACTGACGGGTCTGGATGTCGAGCGCCGAAAAGGGCTCGTCCATCAGGATGAGGTCGGGGTCTAGGGCCAGCGTCTGCGCCAGGCTGACCCGTTTGCGCATGCCGCCCGACAACTGGTGCGGGTAGCGGTCGCCGAAACCGCCCAGACCGACGCGGCGCAGCCAGTCTTCGGCCTGCTGCTTCGCGTCGGCCTGGCCGCGAAATTCCAGCCCGGCCATCACATTGCCCAGCGCGGTGCGCCAGGGCATCAGGCTTTCGGCCTGGAACATGTAGCCGGCGCGGGCGTTGATGCCGGCCAGCGGCTGGCCGAAGACCTGCACCGTGCCCGTGCTGGGGGCCAGCAGGCCGGCGGCCATGTTCAGCAGCGTGCTCTTGCCGCAGCCGGTGGGGCCGACGACGGCCACGAATTCACCGGCGGCCACCGTCAGGCTGACGTCGCGCACGGCGGTGTAGCGCTGGCCGGGCGCGCCCTTGCTGACGAAGGTGCACGACACGCCCTGCAGGCTGAGCGCTGGCGTGTTCATCGCCACCCCGCCCACCCCGCCCAGCAGCTGCGCCGACGCGCTTCAGCCTTCGGCAACGTGACCCTTCACGGTGGCCACCAGTTGGTCCAGCGCTTTGCCCCAGCCGTCGTGGAAGCCCATCGCCGCGTGCTTGTCGGCGCTTTCTTCGTCCGCGTGCACCGCGCGCGCCGTGTAGCGCGTGCCGCCTTCAACCGCTTCGAAGGTCAGTGTGCAGGTGAAGGCGAATTCGCCGGTGATGGCGATGGGCGCGTAACCCGGCCCCAGCGCGCTCGTCCACACCAGGCGGTGCGGTGCCTGCACCTCCAGGAAGCAGCCTTCATTGGCGAAGCGTTCGCCTTGCGGGCCCACCAGCACGCTGCTGAAGCGGCCGCCCGGACGCAGGTCGATGTGTGCATCTTCGGTGCGCCAGGGCGCGGGGCAGAACCAGCGCATCAGCACATCGGGCTCGGTCCAGGCGCGCCAGACTTCGGCGGGCGTCAGGGGCACGACGCGTTCCAGGATCAGTTCGGTGTTCATGGCGGGCATCCTTTCGGGTCAACCTTTGGGGACAGCTTTTGGATAAAGGGCGTTGGCACGCTTCACAAAATCATTGGTCCACACGGCGGCCAGGTCCAGCTGGGCCTTGCCCAATTCGGGGTCGATGCTGGCCAGCGCGCGCAGCGCCGTGTCGGCACCCTTTTCCGGGAAGCTGCCGTCGGGCGACAGCGCGCCTTTGGCGGCCAGGAAGGCGTCGATGTAGACGGCGCGGTCGCCCAGCAAGTAGCCCTCGGGCACGGCGGTGATGATCTCGCTGGGGCCGGCGCTCTGGATCCATTTGTTCGCGCGAACCAGCGCATTCGCCAGGGCCTGTACGGTGGCCGGGTTCTTGTCGATGAAGCTCTGCTGCGCGTACAGGCACCCGGCCGGCATGGGCCCGCCAAAGACCCGTTCCGATTCGGCCACGATGCGCGTGTCGGACACGATCTTCAGGTCGCCACTGCGCTGCAGCAGCGTGATCACCGGGTCGAGGTTGCTCAGCGCGTCGATCTGCCCGGCACGCATCGCGGCGGCCGCACCCGGCCCGGTGCCGACGCCGATGATGCTGACGTCGGCCGGCTTCAAGCCCGCCTTGGCAAGGATGAAGTTGACCATCACGTTGGTCGACGAACCCGGCGCCGTGACGCCGATCTTCTTGCCCTTCAGGTCGGCAATGGTCTTGTAGTGGGCAAAAGTCTTCGGGTTCACACCCAGCACGATCTGCGGTGCGCGGCCCTGCAGCACGAAGGCGCGCAGGCGCTGGCCCTTGGCCTGCATGTTCACGGTGTGTTCGAAGGCGCCGCTGACCACGTCGGCGCTGCCGCCGACCAGGGCCTGCAAAGCGCGTGCGCCGCCGGCGAAATCGACGATGTTCACGTCCAGGCCTTCGGCCTTGAAGTAGCCGCGCTGTTCGGCAATGGTCAGCGGCAGGTAGTACAGCAGGTTCTTGCCGCCCACCGCCAGGGTGAGCTTGGGCTTTTCCAGGGCCTGCGCGCGCGCCAGACGCGGGGCGGCCAGCAGTGCGGCGGTGCCGGCCAGCAAGCAGCGGCGTGTGTGCATGGGTCTTGTCTCCTCGGGATGACGAGCACTCTAGCCCAGCCACCCGCTGCCTAACATCGGGACATGAACCCTGTACTTCTCGTCACCGGCGGCAGCCGCGGCATCGGCGCTGCAACGGCCCTGCGGGCGGCCGCGTGCGGCTGGGACGTCGCCATCAACTACACCCGCGACGAAGCGGCAGCGCAGGACGTGGCCGCGCAGGTGCGTGCGATGGGCCGGCGTGCGCTGGTGCTGCAGGCCGACGTGGCCCTTGAGGCGGCCGTGCTGGCGATGTTCGGCCGCATCGACGCCGAGCTGGGCCGGCTCGGCGGCCTGGTCAACAACGCCGGCATCGTGGACGTGGCCGCCCGCATCGACGGCGGCAGCGTGGCGCGCTGGCGGCGCATGTTCGACGTCAACGTCATCGGGTCGATGCTGTGTGCGCGCGAAGCGGTGCTGCGCATGAGCACGCGGCAGCCCGGCGGCCGGGGCGGGGCCATCGTCAACCTCAGTTCGGCCGCCGCCAAGCTGGGTGCCGGCGGGCAGTACGTGGACTACGCCGCCGCCAAGGGTGCCATCGACGTGTTCACGCTGGGCCTGGCCCGCGAGGTGGCCGCCGAGGGCATCCGCGTCAACGCCATCCGCCCCGGCATCATCGAAACCAACATCCACGCCAGCGGCGGCGAACCCGAGCGCGCCGCGCAGATGGCACCGCTGGTGCCCATGAAGCGCGCCGGTTCGGCCGAGGAGTGCGCGGCGGCCATCGTGTGGCTGCTGTCGGACGAGGCCAGCTACACGACCGGTGCGGTGTTGGACGTGACGGGCGGGCGTTAGCAAAGCGCCGGCGCCGTCGCGCGCGGTGTTGCAGGTCGCACCGGTCAGTCGGTCGGTCGGGCCGGAAGGTTCGCGGGCGAACAGACGGCAGCGGTGGTGGCGGCCTAAAAACGGCCCTCGGCCGACGGCGAGCGGTCGGTCCCGCCGCAGCAGTCCACACCGGAGTCCAGCCATGCCCATCGTCAATGAAATCATGTCCACCGAAGTCCAGATGATCGCCCCCGAGGCGACCTTGCGCCAGGCCGCGCAGATGATGCTGGCGCAGGATGTCGGTGCCTTGCCCGTGTGCCAGGGCGCGACGCTGCTGGGCATGGTCACCGACCGTGACATCGCCGTGCGCGGCGTGGCGGCCGGGCTGCTGCCCGATGCCGCCAGGGTGGCCGACGTGATGACCAAGAACCTGGAGTTCTGCACCGAAGACCAGGACACCGAAGACGTGATGCAGACCATGGGCCATGCCCAGGTGCGGCGCCTGCCGGTGGTGAACCTGGCCGGCGAACTGGTGGGCATCGTCTCCATCGCCGACATGGCCCGGCGCCAGCCCGGCCCGGTCAAGCAGACGGTGAGCGA
>JANMZP010000061.1:0-13343 GCA_031383435.1 Betaproteobacteria bacterium
GAGCTGGACGCCTGGGCCGACGAGTACATTGCCGACCGTGGGCGCCCGGGTCGCAAACCGAAAGGAGTTAATCCATGCGAACCCGAACAAAGGGCATCCAGCTCGACGACGACGGCGAGCGCACAGCCGACAAGCAGTACAAAGGGCAGCGCATCTTCGAACGCCTCGGCAGAGTCTCACAAGACGACGCCGAGACGTGGCTCAGGCAGCGGCAGGCGGTCATCGACGTCCAACGCACCGACGGCCCTGGACAAAGCGCTGACCAGCTGTTTCGGACAGCCTGCGGTAAGTACCTGCTAGAGCTTCAGCAAGCTGCAGACGTCCGCACCCTGGAGACCATCAGTGGCCACGTGCTGCTGTTGAACCGATGGGTCGGGGATCTGACGCTGCGCCAGGTGTGCAACGACAGCTTCGCGGCCTTCAAGGCCGACAGGCTGCAAGGGCGCACGGCAACCGGCGAACAGACGCGCCCGGTGAAGCCAGCCACGGTGAACCGCAGTATGGAGGTGGCGCGCACGGTGCTGAACCGTGCGGCCCGGGTGTGGCGAACAGCGCAGGGGCAGCCCTGGCTGGGCGCGTCACCGCTGATCGAGATGCTGGACGAGACGTCGACGAAGCGCATGCCGAGGCCGCTGAGCTGGGCCGAGCAGGCCGTGCTGATCAAGCACCTGCCAGAGCATCTGCAGACGATGGCAATCTTCGCCGTGAACACCGGCGCCCGTGACGAGAACGTCTGCGGGCTTCGGTGGGACTGGGAAGTGCCCGTCGAGGAAGCTGGCCGCAGCGTGTTTGTGATTCCGGCATCCGAGTTCAAGAGCAAGCGGCCGCACGTGCTGATCCTCAACGACGTGGCCTGGCGCATCCTGCAGGCGCAGCGAGGCCGGCACAAAGAGTTCGTGTTCGTCTACCGCAGGGAACGCGTGGTGAACCTCGACAAGGCCCCGGTGATGAAGTTTCGCCGGGTCGAGACGATGAACAACACCGCGTTCCAGACGGCCCGGTCACAAGCCGGCCTGGCGGTGCGCGTGCACGATCTCAGGCACACCTATGGCCAGCGCCTTCGGGATGCTGGCGTCCCGGAAGAGGACCGGGCGCTGCTGCTGGGCCACGCCGTCGAAGGCATGGCTCAGCACTACGCCACGGCGACGGTGGCCAGGCTGATCGAGCAGGCCAACAGGGTGAGCGCGACACAAGATCGCACGACCCTGCTGCGCGTGGTGAACGGCTGAGGCCGAATAGTCACGCAAAGAGTCACGCAGAAAGAAAAACGCCCTAGAGGCGGCAACCTCTAAGGCGTTGATTTACAAGCAGAAAAATGGTGCGGCTGGCAGGAATCGAACCCACGACCCCTTGGTTCGTAGCCAAGTACTCTATCCAGCTGAGCTACAGCCGCACGTAGCCTTTCAGTGTAGCACGCAATTCAAAACCGCCGGCTCAATCGAGTGCCGCTGCGGCTTGTTCGCAGCGCAGTGCCTGCGCTTCGTCGCCTTCGGTGCGGGCCATGGCCGCCAGTTCGCGCCAGGCGGCACGGCGGGCGCGGGCTGGCAGGCCAGGCGATGGGGCGGCTTGTTCCAGCAGGCGTCGGGCCTTGCCCCACAAGCGGCGTTCAGCGAACAACATGCCGACAGCGGCCACCACCGCGCTTTCATGGCCGAAAGCCTGGGCCGCGCTTTCCAGCCGGGGCAGCCAGTCTTGACCGATGCCGGCGCGCGCTTCCGCCAGCGCCAGCGCGACCTGCTCGCGGTCTTCGCGGGCCAGTTCGGGCAGGCGGTCCCAGAAGGGCCGCAGCCACAGGCGGGCGTCTTCACTGGCGTCCAGTTGCACCGCGCGCAGGGCGGCGCGCGCGGCCACTTGCGGGTCGCGCCGGTCGGTGGCGTCGAACTGCGCCCACAGGCGACGCAGTTGCTGCACGTCGTGCGCGCTCTCCAGCGTTTCGCCGACCAGGGAACGCAGCAGGCTTTGCGCCACCACCGGCGAGAAAGCCTGGTGATGGGCCAGCAGACGCGCGGTGTGCAGCGCTTCCAGCGGCCGGCGCGCCATGCGCAGCGCTTGCAACTTCAGCCGCAAGGCCTGGGTGCGGCGCGCGGCACCGGGCGGCAGCGCGTCCAGCAGGTCCAGCGCCCGCGCCGCGTCGCGGTCGTCCAGCGCCCATTCGGCCGACAGCAGCCGCGCGCCGTCGTCGGCGCTGCGCGGGTTGCCCCGCATCGGCTTGCTGGCCTTCAGCGCTTGCTTGAGGGCTTCATCGCGGCCAGGCCGGTCTTGCAGGCGATGCAGGCTGCCCGCCGCCAGCAGCAGGCCCAGGGTGTGGAATTCGGCATCGCCCACCAGGGCTGGGCTGCGTTCGGCTATGGCCACGGCGCGCTGTGCTGCCTTGCGGGCGCGGCCATAGCGCGCGCTGAAGTACTCGCTGAGCGCTTCGCGCAAGGCCTGTTGCGCGGCGCGTTCGCGGCGCAGTTCACGCCAGGCGGTGGCGCGGCGCGGCAGGCCGACCAGGGCGTTCAACGCCTGCACCGCCGACATCAGCACCACGCAAGTGCCCAGCAGCAGCAAGACGAAGAGGTTCAGCGAGAGGTCGGTGCGCCAGCCGCCCCAGTAGATGCTGACCAGGCCGTTGTTGCTGCCCAGCGTGGTGGCCGCGACCACCGCCACCCCGAACAACAAGACCAGCCAGATGACGCCGCGCATGGGGTTCGATGGGGGCCGGTGCTGCCGCTGGCGCGCGCTTCAGCGGCCGGCCGACGCGGTGGCTATGGCCGCCAGCGTGGCATCGGGCCGCGGCACGCTGACCAGCTTGGCCTGCGCCGTGACCTGGCGCACCAGTTCGTTGGCGGCCACCACGCGGCGCGTGCTGCGGTCGAAATAGCGGTCGAGTGCAGCCTGCGCGTCGCGCAGATCGGACTGTGCCGTGTCGAACTGGCGCGACAACAGCGCCAGCCGCGCGTTCAAGAGCCGCAGCTTGACGTTCTCGCGCAGGAAATAGGCTTGATCGGGGGCCAGCAGCATGGCTTCGGGTTGGTCGATGCGGGTGACACGCACCAGCGTGCGGACTTCGTTCCAGACCCGGGCCAGACCGTCGCTCCAACGCCCGCCCCAGCCGTCGTGCCAGGCGGCACGGGCCGGCGTGGCGGGCGGCGCGGCTTCGGCGGCGGCGCTGCGGCCGGCCGCGCGGCGCTCAGGCGCGGCCAACAGCGGCAGGTCGTCAACCATGCGGATGGCTTCATCCAGCCGCAGCGTCAGCACCGTGATGTCGGTGACGCCGGCGCTGCGCGTGCGGTCGAGGTCTTGCGCCACGGCGCGGCGCACGCGTTCCAGGCGAGGCTGGTTGTAGCGCGCCAGTCGCTCGTCGGCCTGCTTCAGCGTCAGCACCAGCGGTTCGGCACTGCCGGTGATGGCGGCCTGCTGCAGCGCCACGCGGATGGCGGCGTCCAGATCGGCCAGCACGTTTTCATCGCGCGAACGGGCCAGCGACTGGATCAGTTCTTCAAGCTGGCTGCGCTGCATCGAGGTTTCGGCCACGCGGGCTTCAAGCAGCGCCAGCCGGGCACCCGATTCGCGGGCCGTGCTCTCGGCCTGGCGCGCCAGGGTGCGCGCTTCGGTGGCCTGGCTGCCACTGTCTTGCTGGCGCTTGACGAGTTCGGCGTCCAGCGACTTCACGCGTTGCTGGGTGTTCCAGGCCAGCACCAGCGCGGCGGTGGCCACAGCGGTCAGCAAGACCGCGCCGGCCGCGACCCAGCGGCCGACGGCAACCTGCGCCGCCGTGGCGGGGGGCACCAGCACGGCCGCAGTGGCCGCTGGGGCGGCAGGTGCCTCGGCGGGCGCGGCGGATGGGGGCACGGGTGGTTCGGTCACAGAGCGTCAGATTGTATCGACGGCCCACGCTGTGAACGGGCCGCGGCGGCCTGCAGCACGGCCTGGGCAATGGGCGCGGTGGTCGGCGCCGTCAGCACCACGCTGCCGAAGCCCGCGGCCCGGGCGGCGGCAGCAATGCGCGGGTGGGTGGCCAAGGCCGCGCTGCGCGACCAAGCGGCACCCGGCACCAGAGCCTGCAGATGGGCCACGGCTTCGCTGCTGCTGAACAGCCACAGGTGGGCGGCGGGGTCGGCCAGCGCCTGGGCCAGCAGCGCGCGGCCGGCCGAATCGGGCTGCGGCGCGCAGCGGCGGTAGGCGGCCACGAATTCGACCGTGGCACCGCGCTCGCGCAGCGTGTCGGCCAGCCAGTCGCGGCCGTCTTCACCGCGCACCACCAGCACCTGTCGGCCGGCCCAGTCTTCGTGCGCGACCTCGGCCCAGAGCGTTTCCGAATCGAAGCGTGTGGCGTCGGCGGCGGGCTCGATCAGGGCAGCTTCGGGAACGCCCGCCGCCCGCAGCGCAGCCGCCGTGCCCGGCCCGGTGGCACCGGCACGCACGCCGGCCGGCCACGGCCCGCACAGGGCCGAGCGCGCCGTGTTCAGCGCGTCCTCCGTGTTCTCCCTGTTCTCCGGGTTCGCCGATTCGGCCGCTGCAAAAAAGTGATGCACGGCGTTCGCGCTGACGAACATCACCAGGCTGTAGCGCGGCAAGGCCTGCCAGGCGGCGCGCAGCGGCGCGGTGTCGTCCAGCGCGGCAATGTCGATCAGCGGCAGCGCCTGCGCGTCGCAACCCGCAGCCTGCAGCGCGGCCACCCAGCCCGCCGCCTGTGCGGCCGGTCGGGTGACGATCAGGCGCATCGAGCGCTCAGACCGGCGTGCCCGGCGCGTCTGGCACCGAGGCGGGCAGGTAAGCCGCGGCCCCGGCTGCGCGCAACTGCGCCGCAGCGGCCTCGCCCAAAGCGCGCGCCGAGGCTTCACCGGTGACGGCCGCCGTCAACCGAACCCGCAGCAAGGGCCGTTGCGGTTCCAGCGCGTCGCCCAGGGCGGCGTCCATGCACAGCGTGGCCCCGTCCCACACCGCGTGGGCGGCCAGCGGCATGCTGCAACTGCCGCCCAGCGCTCGCGACACGGCGCGTTCGGCATGCGCCGACAGGAAGGTGGGCTCGTGGATGGTCTGCGCCAACAATGCGCGCAGTTCGCTGGCGTCTTCGCGCACCTCGATGCCCAAGGCACCCTGCCCGGCCGCCGGGATCATGGTTTCGGGGTCGAAGGCCATGCGGATGCGGCTGGCCAGGCCCAGCCGCTTCAGGCCGGCAGCGGCCAGCACGATGGCGTCGAAGCCGCCGTCGTCGAGCTTGCGCAACCGGGTGTCCAGGTTGCCGCGCAGCGGTTCGATGCGCAGGTCGGGCCGGCGGGCCAGCAACTGCGTCACGCGGCGCAGGCTGGACGTGCCGACCACCGCGCCCTGCGGCAGTTCATCCAGCGAGCCGTAGCGGTTGGACACCAGGGCGTCGCGGGGGTCTTCACGTTCCCAGATCGCGGCCAGCGTGAAGCCGGCCGGCAGGTCCATCGGCACGTCTTTCAGCGAGTGGACGGCCAGGTGGGCATGGCCTTCTTCCAGCGCGGTTTCCAGCTCCTTCACGAACAGGCCCTTGCCACCCACCTTGGACAGCGCGCGGTCCAGGATCTGGTCGCCCCGCGTGGTCATGCCCAGCAGTTGAACGGCCAGACCGAAGCGGGCGGTGAGGACGTCGCGTACGTGTTCGGCCTGCCACAGGGCGAGCCGGCTTTCGCGGGTGGCGATGACGGTGGTTGCATGCATGCGAGGGATGATAGCCAGCACCCGGCGCAGGCATGCAGCTTGCAGCTTGCAGCTTGCAGCTTGCAGCTTGCAGCTTGCAGCCGGTTCGGTGCCGTACGCTCGACTCCCGTTCGACAATCGGTAACTCAGTTACACCGCCTGGAGGCCGCCATGCCACGCACCACGACCGTTCGCACCCCATCCGAGCCCCGCACCCAATCCAGTCGCAGCCAGGCGGGCAGCGACGCCGCCGCGAAGAACAAGCCGCTGGTTGACGATATCCGGTTACTGGGCCGCATCCTGGGCGACGTGATCCGTGAACAGGAAGGCGTGGCCGCTTTCGATCTCATCGAGCGGGTGCGCCAACTGTCGGTGGCCTACCGCCTGAAAGCCGACGCCAGCGCCGGCCGGGTGCTTGACCGGCTGCTGAAGAACCTGTCGGCCGACCACATGGTCACCGTGATCCGCGCCTTCAGCTACTTCAGCCACCTGGCCAACATCGCCGAAGACCGCCACCACGTGCGCCGCCGTGCGGTGCATGAACAGGCCGGCGACCTGCAGGAAGGTTCGCTGGCGCTGGCCTTCGAGCGGCTGCACCGTGCCGACCACCACGCCGCCGAGATCGCCCAGACGCTGGCCACCGCCTACATCTCACCGGTGCTGACCGCCCATCCCACCGAGGTGCAGCGCAAGAGCATCCTGGACGCCGAGCGCGCGGTGGCCAACTTGCTGGGTGAGCGCGACGACCTGCCGCCCGCCACCGAGCCGGGCAGCAAGCGCGCCGACAACGAAGCGCTGATGCGTGCCCGGGTCACCCAGTTGTGGCAGACGCGCATGCTGCGCACCGCCAAGCTGACCGTGGCCGACGAGGTCGAGAACGCGCTGAGCTACTACCCCAGCACCTTCCTGCGCGAAATTCCGCGCCTGTACCGCGACATCGAACGCGCCCTGCCCGGCCACGACATCGCCAGCTTCCTGCGCATGGGCCACTGGATTGGCGGCGACCGCGACGGCAACCCCAATGTCACGGCCGCCACCTTGCGCCACGCGCTGTCGCGGCAAAGCGAGGTGGCCCTGCGCTTCTACCTGACCGAAGTGCACGAACTGGGCGCCGAGTTGTCGATCAGCGGGGCGCTGGCCCCTGTGACCACCGAGATGCATGCGCTGGCCGACCGCTCACCCGACCTGAGCGAACACCGCAAGGACGAACCCTACCGCCGTGCGCTGATCGGCCTGTATGCGCGGCTGGCCGCCACCCTGCAAACCCTGACCGGCACCGAGGCGCTGCGCCACGCCGTGGCACCGCAAGACCCCTATGCCAGCCCCGAGGCTTTACTGGCCGACCTGCAGGTGATCGAGCGTTCGCTGCAGTCGCACCATGCCGCCGCGCTGGTCGGCCCGCGCCTGGCACCGCTGATGCGCGCGGTGCAGGTCTTCGGCTTCCACCTGGCCACGCTGGACCTGCGCCAGAGCAGCGACAAGCACGAGGCCGTGGTGGCCGAACTGCTGCGCACGGCGCGCGTCGAAACCGACTACAGCGCGCTGGACGAAACGGCCCGCCGGGCCTGCCTGCTGCGCCTGCTGAATGACGCCCGCCCGTTGCGCGTGCACGGCGCAGCCTACTCGGCGCTGGCACTGGACGAACTGGCCATTTTCGAAACCGCGCGCGGTGCGCTGGCCGCCTACGGCCGCAGCGCCATCCGCCACTACATCATCAGCCACACCGAAGAGGTCAGCGACCTGCTGGAGGTGCTGCTGCTGCAGAAGGAAACCGGGCTTTTGACGGGGACGCTCGACACCTCGGCAGGCGGCACCCACGGTGCCATCGGCGCGCGGGCGGCCTTGATCACCGTGCCGCTCTTCGAAACCATAGCCGACCTGCGGCGCAGCGCGGCCATCATGCGCGACTTTTACGCCCTGCCCGGCATCACGCCGCTGGTCGTGGCCAGCGGTGCCGAACAGGACGTGATGCTCGGCTACAGCGACAGCAACAAGGACGGCGGCAGCTTCACCAGCAACTGGGAGCTGTACCGCGCCGAGACCGCGCTGGTGGCGCTGTTCGACGAGATCCGCAAGACCGACGCGATCACGCTGCGCCTGTTCCACGGCCGCGGCGGCACCGTGGGCCGGGGCGGCGGCCCCAGCTACCAGGCCATCCTGGCCCAGCCCCCCGGCACGGTGAACGGGCAGATCCGCCTGACCGAACAGGGTGAGGTCATCGCCAGCAAATACGCCCACCCGGAAATCGGCCGGCGCAACCTGGAAACGCTGGTCGCGGCGACACTGGAGGCCACGCTGCTGCACCCGACCAAAAGCGCGCCGAAGTCGTTTCTGGAAGCCGCCGACGCGATCAGCGACGCCAGCTTCAAGGCTTACCGCAAGCTGGTCTACGAAACGCCCGGGTTCACCGACTACTTCTTCGCGGCCACACCCATCCGCGAGATTGCCGAACTGAACATCGGCAGCCGCCCGGCCAGCCGCAAGGCGACGCGCGCCATCGAGGATTTGCGCGCCATTCCGTGGAGTTTCTCCTGGGGCCAGTGCCGCATGGCGTTGCCGGGCTGGTGCGGCTTCGGTACGGCCATCGAGGCCTTCCTTGCGAATGGCGACGGGACCACAGGCCCGGGCGACCGCGCCCAGCGCATCGAACTGCTGCAACGCATGCACAAGCAGTGGCCCTTCTTCCGCACCCTGCTGAGCAACCTGGACATGGTGCTGGCCAAGAGCGATTTGCGCATCGCCTCGCGCTATGTCGAACTGGTCGAAGACAAGGCGGTGGCCAAGCGCGTCTTCAAGCTGTTGAAGGAAGAATGGCAACGCGCCCACGACGCGCTGGCGCTGATCACCGGGCAGACCGAGCCGCTGCAGTCCAACCCGGCGCTGGCCCGCAGCATCGCGCACCGCTTCCCGTATCTGGACCCGCTGAACCACCTGCAGGTGGAACTGATGCGCCGCTACCGCAGCCGGCCGAACGGGGCCGGCCCGGGGCAGGCGGGCGTGGAAAGGCTGCAGCGCGGCATCCACCTGTCGATCAACGGCATTGCCGCCGGCCTGCGCAACACCGGCTGAACCCCCACCCCCTTGGTCAGGGGGGACGTTCGGCCAACCGCACAGACCACTGCGTCTGCCGGGCCTGAAGCTGCGTACCACTGCATGCCGCCATTCAGCATCCCGCTGGCCCGGCGCGCAGCAGACAACTTCAGGAGAGCCCATGAAATTCCCGATGACCCAACGACCGCGCCCTGCGGTGCTGGCGCTGGCCGCCATGGCGTTGCTCGCCACGGTGCCGGCCCACGCGGCATCCTTGGTCGGCCTGACCAGTGCCAACCAGGTCACGCTGATCGACACGACCAACGTGGCCGGTGCCACGGTCATGGCCATCACCGGCTTGGCCGCAGGTGACCGCTTTGTCGGCATCGACTTGCGCCCCAGCAACAACCTGATCTACGGCATCACGCTGGGCAATGGCATCTACACGCTGAACCCGACCACCGGTGCAGCCACTTTCGTGGCGGCCCTGACCGGTGCCACGGTGTCGCCCACGCTGGCCTATGGCATCGACTTCAACCCGGTGGCCGATTTCGCCGGTGCGGCGTCGCTGCGCTTTGTCAGCTCGGCGGGTGCCAACCTGGCGGTGAACGTGGCCACCGGCGTGGCCGGCAATGCTGCCAACACCATCGCCAGCGGCTACACCAGCGTGTCGTACACCAACTCGGGCACCACGGCACCGGCCAGCACCGCGCTGTACTACATCGACAGCAACAGCGACACGCTGGCCACCGCGGCCACGGCCTTCAACACGCCCACCATCACCACGGTGGGTGCCTTGGGGCTGGACGTGCTGAAGGCCGGCGGTTTCGACATCCAGGCCAATGGCCAGGCCTGGGCTGCGCTGCTGACCGACGACGGCACGGCCGATTCGGGCATCTACAGCATCAACCTGGCGACCGGCGCGGCCACGCTGAGCGGCAATTTCACCGGCACCCTGACCGGCCTGACGGCTGCACCGGTGCCCGAAGCCGGCACCTGGGCGCTGATGGCTGGCGGCATGCTGGCGCTGACTGGCTTGATGCGCCGCCGTTCGGGTGGCCGTTCGGGACGCCATTCGGTGGGTTGACCGCGAGGCCGGGCCTGGAAGCGCTCAACGCGGCGGCAGCGAGGCCGCCGCGGCTTCGGCATTGAGCGCCCGCCAGGCGCCCAACTCGCCCAGCTGCTTGCGCAATTGCAGCCAAGCCCGGGTCCGGGCAACAGCGGGACATGACAAGGGCTGCTGCGCGATGGCTGGCCATCAGCACAGCGGCCCGCAACGCACCCGCCCCGCCGAGCGGCCCCGCCTCATGTCGCAGCCTGCTCCAGCGCCGCGCGCACCGCAGCCACCTGCCGCCGCGACACCGCCAGCCATTCGTCCAGCGGGGCCACGCGCACGGCCCAGCCGTCGACTGCGTCGCTGTGCAATTCCAGTTCACGGATGGCGCGGCGGGCGACCAGCGCGTTGCGGTGCACGCGCAGGAAATCACCGCCCAGTTCGTTCAGGCGCAATTCCAGGTCGGTCAGCGTTTCGTCCAGCACATGGCTGTGCTCGGCGGTGCGCAGGGTGACGTACTTCAGTTCGGCCTTCAGGACGAGCACCTCGCTCAGCGGAATGCGCAAGGTGCGGCCCCGGTCGGTGACGACCAGCACCGGCTCGGGCGGTGGAGCGGGCATGCCGTCATCGCCGGTAAACCGGGGCCGCGCCAACAGCAGGCGTTGTTCGACGCGCTGCAGCGCGGCTTGCAAACGTTCGCGGCGTACCGGCTTGGTCAGGTAGTCGGTGGCTTCCAGCTCGAAGGCCTTCAGTGCGTGTTCGGTGTGCGCGGTAACAAAGATGACCGCCGGCGGCACCTGCATCTGGCGCAGCCTGGCGGCCAGTTGCAGTCCGCCTTCACCGGGCATGCGGATGTCCAGCAGCACGGCGTCCACGGCGGTGTGCTGCAGCAAGGCCAGTGCGGCCGTGGCGTCGCCGACTTCGCCGACCACTTCCGCCCGCAGCGGCGGCGTGGCAGTGGCCAGGCCTTCGATCAGCGAACGCAGGCGCAGGCGGGCCAGCGCTTCGTCGTCAACCAGCAACAGCTTCATGGCCGGGGTCTCGTTCAAGCTCGTCGAGCCCGTGAGCGCGGTCGTGGCCATCACGGCAGCGGCAAGACCACGCGGGCGTGGAACATGCCGGCTTCCTGCCACACGGTGCATTCGGCGGCCACGTCGTGCAGCAGGCGCAGCCGTTCACGCACATTGTGCAGCGCCATGCCATGGCCCGGGTTGGGCAGGCTGCCAGGTTCCGCGCTCAGCGTGTTGCTGACCAGCACCTCGACCTGGCCGCGCCGCACGCGGGCTGTGATGAGCACCTGGCCGCCGTCGGCCGCCGGTTCGATGCCGTGGCGCACGGCGTTTTCCACCAGCGGCTGCAGCACCAGCGGCGGCACGCGCGCGCTGTTGACGCGCGGGTCGCCCGGGTCGATGAGCCACTGCACCCGCAGCCGCGCGCCGTAGCGGATCTCTTCGATGTCCAGGTAGCGCCGAGCCAGGTCGATCTCTTCGGCCAGCGTCACCGAAGCCCCCACATCGGCCAGCGCCACGCGGAACAACTGCGCCAGATCTTCCAGCACGCGCTCGGCGCGTTCGGGGTCCAGGCGCACCAGCGCCAGCGCGGTGTTCAGCGCGTTGAACAGGAAATGCGGGCGGATGCGCGACTGCAATTCGGCCAGCCGCGCGCTGGCGTTGGCCGGGTCCCAGATGCGCGCGCGCAGCTCCAGCCAGGCCCACAACAGGGCCGCGAAAGCCACGCCCGACAGCAGCACGCCCGCGATGCGCAAGGCCTGCGCCGGCCCGGCCAGCCCGGCCCACCACAGCGGCCACCAGGCCCCGCCCGCAGCGGCCGCGCCGAGCAGCAGAACAGCGGCCATTCGGCCTGCGGCCGGCAGGCGGTACAGCCAGGGCCGTATCGCGCACAGCGGCACCAGCCACAGCAGCGTGCCGGCGACACCGGCGAAGGCCATCGCGGCCTGTCGCCCACCCCACTCGGCAGCGCTGTTCACGGTGGTCAAGGTGACCAGGGCCAGCACCAGTTGGACCAGCAGCACGGCGCGCAGCGCCAGCCCCGGGTGGCAGACATCGAAGGTGGCCGCCAGCTGCGTTTGCAGGCGCGCGCGCTCTTCGGCCAGCGGGTCGAAACGGGTCGCGGCAAACCCGCTGGCACCCAGCGTGACACTGCGCATCGAATCGGGCCACAGGCTGGCCGACCGGCTGTCGTCGGGCGGTAGATTCGCGTGCCCGGTGGGCTTCTGAGGGGTGCTCATATCGGGTCGGATAATACGGAGTTCACCCCGCTGTTCCCTCTGACAACCCAGGCTGCCACCGCAGCGCGCCCGCATGTCCAACGCCCCCTCTCCCGACCCGTCCAACGGGCTGTCCAAAGACCTGTCCAAAGATCCATTGGCCAACAAGGCGCAGGCCTGGTCGGCGCTGTTCAGCGAACCGATGAGCGAACTCGTCAAGCGCTACACCGCCAGCGTCGGCTTCGACCAGCGCCTGTGGCGGGCCGACATCGCCGGCAGCCTGGCCCATGCCGAGATGCTGGCCGCGCAGGGCGTGATCGCGGCGCAGGACCTGGCCGACATCCAGCGCGGGCTGGGCCAGATCGCGGCCGACATCGAGGCCGGCCGCTTCGAGTGGAAGCTGGACCTGGAAGACGTGCACCTGAACATCGAGGCCCGCTTGACGGCCTTGGTGGGTGACGCCGGCAAGCGCCTGCACACCGGCCGCAGCCGCAACGACCAGGTGGCCACCGACGTGCGCCTGTGGCTGCGCGGCGAAATCGACCAGCTGGCCCTGCTGCTGAAGGCCATGCAGCGCGCGCTCGTCGAACTGGCCGCGCAACACAGCGACACCGTGATGCCCGGCTACACCCACATGCAGGTGGCGCAACCCGTCAGCTTCGCCCACCACCTGCTGGCTTATGTGGAGATGTTTGCGCGCGACGCCGACCGTTTGGTGGATGTGAGGAAACGCGTGAACCAGCTGCCGCTGGGTGCCGCCGCACTGGCCGGCACCAGCTACCCGCTGGACCGCGAACGGGTCGCCCGCACGCTGGGTTTCGACGGCATCTGCCAGAACAGCCTGGACGCCGTCAGCGACCGCGACTTCGCGCTGGAATTCAGCGCCTTCGCCAGCATCTGCATGGTCCACGTGTCGCGCTTGAGCGAAGAGATCGTGCTGTGGATGAGCCAGAACTTCGGCTTCATCGATCTGGCCGACCGCTACTGCACGGGCTCTTCCATCATGCCGCAGAAGCGCAACCCCGATGTGGCCGAACTGGCGCGCGGCAAGAGCGGGCGGGTCATCGGCCACCTGATGGGTTTGCTGACCCTGATGAAGGGCCAGCCGCTGACCTACAACAAGGACAACCAGGAAGACAAGGAGCCGCTGTTCGACACCGTGGACACGCTGGCCGACACGCTGCGCATCATGGCCGAGATGGTGGGCGGCACCCAGGACCCGGAAACCGGGGCCTGGTCTGGCGGGATCACGGTGAAGTCCGACGCGATGGAACGTGCGGCGCTCAAGGGTTACGCCACCGCCACCGACCTGGCCGACTACCTGGTGAAGAAGGGCCTGGCCTTCCGCGACGCCCACGAAGCGGTGGCGCATGCGGTGAAAGT
>JANMZP010000075.1:0-2037 GCA_031383435.1 Betaproteobacteria bacterium
TCGCAGGTCACCCAGCGCGCCACGTTGTAGCGCGCCGGCAGGATGCGCGCCTTGCAGCCGTATTCGTGTTCCAGGCGGTGGGCGACGACTTCGAACTGCAGCTGCCCCACCGCACCCAGCAGCAGCACACTGCCGGCGACCGGGCGAAACACCTGGATGGCACCTTCTTCGCCCAGTTGCGTCAGGCCGGCGCGCAGTTGCTTGGTCTTCAGCGGGTCGGCCACCTCCACGCTGCGGAACATTTCCGGCGCAAAGAAAGGCAGGCCGGTGAACTGCAGGCTTTCGCCTTCGGTGATGGTGTCGCCCAGTTGCAGCACGCCGTGGTTGGGGATGCCGATGATGTCGCCGGCAAACGCTTCCTCCAAGAGTTCGCGGCGCTGGCTCATGAAGGTGACGACCGTGTTCGGCCGCAGTTCCTTGCCGCTGCGCACCACCTTCAGCCGCATGCCGCGTTCGAAGCGGCCGCTGGCCACCCGCAGGAAGGCGATGCGGTCGCGGTGGGCCGGGTCCATGTTGGCCTGGATCTTGAAGACGACCCCGGTGAACTTGCCTTCCTCGGGGTGCACGATGCGCTGGATGGCGCTGCGGTCGCTGGGCGGCGGCGCCAGGTCGACCAACGCGTCCAGCACCTCGCGCACGCCGAAGTTGTTGACCGCCGAGCCGAAGAACATCGGCGTCTGCCGGCCGGCCAGGAAGGCGGCCTTGTCGAAGGGCGGCGCAGCGTCGGTCAGCAGGGCTATCTCGCCTTCGGCCTGCTCGTACTGCATGCCGAAGCGCTCGGCGTAGGCCGGGTTGTGCAGGCCCATCAGGATCTCGTCGGCCGCCCCTGAACTTCCAGAAACTCGGTCTTCACCGGGGCTGAACACGCGCATCTGTTTTTCGCGCAGGTCCATCACGCCGTGAAAGGCCTTGCCCATGCCCACCGGCCAGGTGAAGGGCACGACCTCCATGCCCAGTTCGCGCTCGATCTCGTCCATCAGCACCAGCGGGTCTTTCACCTCGCGGTCCATCTTGTTGACGAAGGTCAGGATGGGCGTGTTGCGGGCGCGGCAAACCTGCAGCAGGCGGCGCGTCTGCGGCTCCACGCCGTTGGCCGCGTCGATGACCATCAGCGCCGCGTCCACCGCGGTCAGCACGCGGTAGGTGTCTTCGGAAAAGTCCTGGTGGCCGGGCGTGTCCAGCAGGTTGATCACGCAGTCGCGGTATTCCATCTGCATCACGCTGGACGCGACCGAGATGCCGCGCTGCTTCTCGATTTCCATCCAGTCACTGGTCGCGTGGCGGGTGGCCTTGCGCGCCTTCACGCTGCCGGCGATCTGGATCGCGCCCGAGAACAGCAGCAGCTTTTCCGTCAGCGTGGTCTTGCCGGCGTCGGGGTGGGAAATGATGGCGAAAGTACGCCGGCGGCGCACCTGGTTGGCAAGGTCGGCAGACATGGCAGCAGCCGCAGCGCGCGGGGCGTCTGCGGCAGGGGTGTACAGGGGGAAGGGTCGATTATCGCGGCCTGCTGCGGGCCGCGCCCACCGCTATGATGATTTGCAGTTCGTCCCCCCCCCCACCGCACGGAGCAGCCCTGGTCACCGATCTACCCGAACGCCTGCGTCTGGAAACGCGCGATCTGCATGCCCTCAGCGAACGCAGCGGGGTGATGCGCAGCCTGATCGACGGGCAGCTTGACCGCAGCGGCTACGTCGCCCTGATGCGCAACCTGCATGCCCTGTATGCGGCGCTGGAGGCGGCGCTGAACCGCCATCCCGACGAACCGGCGTTGGCGGTGCTGGCTGCGCCGCTGTTCCACCGCGAAGCCGCGCTGGCCAGCGACCTCGCTGCGCTGCATGGCCCGGACTGGCAAGCCGCGCTGCCCCTGGTGCCCGCCACAGCGGTCTACGTGGCGCGCCTGCAGGCACTGGCCGACACCGACCCCGTCTTGCTGGCTGCCCACGCCTACGTGCGCTACCTGGGCGATCTGCACGGCGGGCAGATGCTCAAGCGCCTGGTGACGCGCAGCCTGGCAGCGTCGGGTGAGGGCGCGCCGGT
>JANMZP010000211.1:0-16322 GCA_031383435.1 Betaproteobacteria bacterium
GGCACCTCGGCCGGCAGCCTGGTGGCGGCGATGTACGCCGCCGGCAAGACCGGTGCCGAGATGGCCGCCACGGCGCAGACGATGGACGAAGGCGGCATCACCGACTGGTCTTTTCCGGCGCGCGGCCTGATCCGCGGCGAGGCGCTGGCGCGCTATGTGCGCGAGCAGACCGGCAACCGCAGCATCGAACAGATGAAGCTGCCGCTGGGCATCGTGGCCACCGACCTGGACAACGGCACGGCCATCTTGTTCCAGCGCGGCGACACGGGCGCGGCGGTGCGCGCCAGCAGCGCGGTGCCGGCGGTGTTCCAGCCGGTGCGCATCGGCACCCGGGAATATGTCGACGGCGGTTTGGTGTCGCCGGTGCCGGTGCGCTTCGCGCGGCAGATGGGCGCGGAGATGGTCATCGCGGTGGACATCTCGGCACCGCCCGACGGCAACGCCACCACCGACATGATGAAACTGCTGCTGCAGACCTTCGCCATCATGGGCAAGAGCATCAACCAGTTCGAACTGCGTGATGCCGACTTCCTGCTGCGACCCAGCCTGGTGGGCGTGTCCAGTGCCGACTTCACCGCGCGGGTGAAGGCGATACAGGCCGGGCGCGAGGTGGCGCTGCGTCTGCTGCCCGAGTTGCGCGCCAAGATCACGTCGATGATGCGCTGACCGCAACGGCCGAACGGCCGAACGCGGCGAGGCCCGCGTTCGCTTGGTGGGCCGCACAAAGAAAAGAGCCCGGCGCTCAGCGCCGGGCTCAATGACTTACTTTCCACACGAGAGACCCGAGAGTGGGGCTCTCAGGCCCCGGGTAGAGCAGGCCGGTTCAGAAAAGTTCAGTCTGAACGCGGCTTTTTTTGCTCAGCCCAGCGCCCTTGGCCATTCAGGCAGCCTTCTTGCCCTTGGCAGCCGAACCGGCGGCCTTGACGGCCGTGTTGGTCATGGCCGTGAAGTTGGCTTCAGCGGTTTCGCTGGCTTGTTTGGCGGCCTTCTGCACGCTCTCAAAGGCGTTGTTGGCGGCGGCCACAGCCGACTTCACCAGCGCCACGGCGCTTTCGCTTCCGGCGGGGGCGTTCTTGACGGCGGTGTCGACCAGGGCCAGCACCTGCTTCTGGCTGTCGGCCAGGGTGGCTTCTGCCGCCTTGGTGACTTCAGCGCCCGTGCCGGCAACGATGTCGTACAGATGACGGCTGTAGGCGGCGGCCTTTTCGGCGGCGGGCTGCAGCAGGCCGGCTTGCAGGCTCATCAGCTCTTGCGCGTCCTTGACCGACAGGGCGGCCTGGGTCGATTCGGCGACTTCGGCCAGCGAGGTCTTGGCGACTTGCAGATTCAGCTCGACCAGCTTTTCAACGCCTTCGAAAGCCTTGGCGGTCAGGCCGAACAGGGTCTCGAGGCTGGCCTTCTGGGCGGCGAGGAATTGCTCATTGGTGAACGTGGTGGTCATGGTGTATCTCCGTAAAAGGTTGAGGACTGGAACCATTGCCGCGCTATCCAAACAACTTTGCTGCGCTGCAACATGGGATGAAGTATAGGCAGCCGCGCACAGCTTGCAAGTGTTTTTTGCTGCATCGCATCAATCTAGTGGTGGCTTCCTAGAATCGGTGCCGTGCAAGCCTTCCACTCCGATGCCTTCGTGCTGGCCCTGCCGCCCGGCCACAGCTTCCCGATGGCCAAGTACAGCCTGCTGCGCGAGGCGGTGACGGCCACGCTGCCGGCGGTGCGGGTGGCCGAGGCCCTGCCGGCCAGCGACGGCGAACTGGCGCTGGCCCACGAGCCGGCGTGGATCAGCGCCGTCACGGAGGGCACCACCTCGGCGGCGCAGCAGCGCGAGATCGGCTTCCCGTGGTCGCAGCGCATGGTGGAACGGGCGCGGCGTTCGGTGGGTGCCACCATCGCGGCGGCCCGCTGTGCCTTGTTCGACCGCGAGGGCGTGGCGGCCAACCTGGCCGGCGGCACCCACCACGCGCAGGCGCACAAAGGGTCGGGCTACTGCGTCTTCAACGACGTGGCGGTGGCCGCGCGCTTGATGCAGGCCGAATGGCACCGCCATGGCCACCGCAACCACCCCCGGCAGCTGCTGCGCGTCATCGTCATCGATCTGGACGTGCACCAGGGCAACGGCACCGCGGCCATTTTCCGCGACGACCCGACGGTGTTCACGCTGTCGCTGCACGGGGCGCGCAATTTCCCCTTTCGTAAGGAAGCCAGCGACCTGGACGTGGAGCTGCCCGACGGCTGCGAAGACGCCGCCTACCTGGCTGCGCTGGACGGCGCGCTGGCCCAGGCCTGGGCCCGCCACAGCGACGGACCGCCCGGCCTGGCCTTCTACGTGGCCGGTGCCGACGCCCACGAAGGCGACCGCCTGGGGCGCTTGAAACTGAGCGACGCCGGCATGGCCGAGCGCGACCGGCGGGTGTTCGCGGCGTTGGCCGCGCGGCGCATCCCGGTGGCGCTTGCCATGGCCGGCGGCTACGGGCGCGACATCGGCACCACAGTGGCCGTGCACCGCCGCACGCTGGCCGAGGCGCTCAGCGCCTGGCAGGCCTGGGCGGCCGAATCAGCGGCCGGTCGATGAAAGAATGCAGCACATGACCGAGCGCCCCCAGCCGCAACCGCGCCAACACTACGCGCACTTCCAGGCCATCACCACGCGCTGGATGGACAACGACGCCTACGGCCACGTCAACAACGTCGTGCACTACAGCTTCTTCGACACAGCAGTGAACCGCTACCTCATCGAAGCCGGCGCGTTGGACATCCACGCCGGTGCCGTCATCGGCCTGGTGGTGCAGACGCAGTGCCACTACTTCGACAGCCTGGCCTTCCCGCAGACCGTGCACGCCGGCCTCCGCGTGGCGCACCTGGGCACATCCAGCGTGCGCTACGAACTGGGGCTGTTCGCCGACGACGCGCCGCTGTCGGCCGCCGTCGGTTCTTTCGTGCATGTCTACGTCGACCGCGCCAGCCGCCGCCCGGTGCCTGTGCCCGACACGCTGCGGGCGGCCTTGATACCGCTCATGCCGCTGATGCGCACCTGAATCCTGAATCCCGCCTGCTGAAACCCCACGCCCGCATGACACCCACACCCGCCTCCATCGCCGCTGTTGACAACGCCATCACCAGCCGCCGTTCGCTGCGCGCCTTCCTGCCCACGCCGGTGTCGCGTGCCGACATCGAAGCCATTCTGGCCATCGCCGCGCGTGCGCCGTCGGGCACCAACACGCAGCCGTGGAAGGTGCACGTGGTGACGGGCGCGGCCAAAGACGCGCTGTCGACCGACATCGGGGCCGCCTTCGACGACCCAGCAGTGCGCGCCACACACACCGAGGCCTACGCCTACTACCCGACCGAGTGGCGCAGCCCCTACATCGACCGCCGCCGCAAGGTGGGCTGGGACCTGTACAGCCTGTTGGACATTGCCAAGACCGACAAGGCTGCGATGCATGCCCAGCACGCGCGCAACTACCGCTTCTTCGACGCGCCGGTGGGCCTGATGTTCACCATCGACAAAGTCATGCAGCAGGGCAGCTGGCTGGACTACGGCATGTTCCTGCAAAGCGTGATGGTGGCGGCCCGCGCGCGCGGCCTGGACACCTGCCCGCAGGCCGCCTTCACGCAGTTCCACCGCATCATTGCCCGGCACTTGCAGTTCGGTGCCGACGAGATGCTGGTCTGCGGCATGTCGCTGGGCCATGCCGACCCCACCGCCGCGGCCAACCAACTCGTCACCGAACGCGAGCCGGTGGCGGCCTTCACCCAGTTCCATGAATGAAACCCCTGCTGCCATGACCCGACCCCAAGTGCTGGTTGCCCGCGCCGTGTTCCCTGAAGTGGTGGCGCGTTTGCGCGAACATTTCGAGGTCGAAGACAACCCCGCCGACACGATCTACACGCCGGCTGAATTGATCGCCCACCTTCAAGGCAAGCAGGGCGTTTTCACCACCGGCAGCGAGCGCATCAGCGCCGAACTGCTGGCCGCCTGCCCCGCCCTGCGCGTGGTGGCCAACATGGCGGTGGGCTACAACAATTTCGACATCGCGGCCTGCACGGCAGCCGGCGTGCTGGCCACCAACACGCCCGATGTGCTGACCGAAACCACCGCCGATTTCGGCTTCGCGCTGATGATGGCCACCGCCCGCCGCATGACTGAGAGCGAACGCTTTCTGCGGCGCGGCGAATGGACGCGTTGGGCCTACGACATGTTCACCGGCAGCGACGTGCACGGCGCCACGCTGGGCATCCTGGGCATGGGGCGGATCGGCCAGGCCATTGCGCGGCGCGGGGCGCTGGGCTTCGGCATGAAAGTGATCTATCACAACCGCTCCCGCCTGCCGGCTGAAACGGAAAGCCAGCTGAACGCGCGGTACGTCAGCAAGGCTGAATTGCTGGCCCAGGCCGACCACCTGGTGCTGGTGCTGCCGTATTCAGCGGACAGCCACCACGCCATCGCCGCAGCCGAACTGGCGCAGATGAAAGCAACCGCCACGCTGACCAACATCGCGCGCGGCGGCATCGTCGACGACGCGGCGCTGGCAGCCGCGCTGCGCGCAGGCCGCATTGCCGCTGCCGGGCTGGACGTCTTCGAAGGCGAACCTTCCTTGCACCCGGATTTGCTGACGCTGCCCAACGTGGTGCTGACGCCGCACATCGCCAGCGCCAGCGTGGCCACCCGGCTGGCGATGGCCAACCTGGCCGCCGACAACCTGATCGCGGCGCTGACCGGCGGCGTGGCGCCGACGCCGATCAACGCAGGCGCGTTAGGACTGCGCCGTGATGCTTGAGTGGATCGTGATCGCGCTGCTGGCGCTGAACCTGCTGTTGTTGCTTTTCCTTGTGGTGCGCCGCGCCCCGGACACCAGCGCTGCGAACGCGGACGCGGCGGCAAGCGCCGCTGCGACGACTGCCGCAAATACGGCTGCCAACGTCAACGCCAACGTCAACCAGGCCATCGAAAGACTGGAACGCGAACTGCGTGACGAGTTGGGCCGCCAGGGCCAGACCGCGCGCGGCGACCTGGGCACCTTCCAGCAGATGCTGCTCACCCAGGGCGGCGACACGGCGCGCACGCAAAACGAACAGATCGACGGTTTTCGCACCCAGCTGGCCACCACGCAGCAGCAGACCGAAGCCGCGCTGCACCGCTTCAGCGACACCTTGGGCGAGCAGTTGCGGGTGCTCAGCGAGGCCAACGAACGGCGCCTGAACGACGTCAAGCTGGCGGTCGACGCGCGCCTGGTGGCGCTGCAGGAAGGCAACGAAAAGAAGCTCGACCAGATGCGCGCCACGGTGGACGAAAAGCTGCACGCCACGCTGGAAACACGGCTGGGCGAAAGCTTCAAGCAGGTGGCCGACCGGCTGGAGCAGGTGCACAAGGGACTGGGCGAGATGCAGACCCTGGCCCGCGATGTGGGCGCGCTGAACCGCGTGCTGACCAATGTGAAGACGCGCGGCGTGTTCGGTGAGGTGCAACTGGCCGCGCTGCTGGAACAGGTCTTCACGCCCGAGCAGTACGCCACCAACGTGGCCACCGTGCCGGGCAGCAACGACCGCGTGGAATTCGCCATCCGGCTGCCGGGGCGTTCGGGTGGGTCGGGCACCGGCGCTGCTGGCTCGGTGGGTGACATGCCGCTGTGGTTGCCCATCGACGCCAAATTCCCGCGTGAAGATTACGAGCGCCTGCTCGATGCCTCAGAGCGCGCTGACGGGCCCGCGATGGAAGCCGCCGGCAAGGCCATCGAAACGCGGCTCAAGCTGGAGGCCCGCAGCATCCGCGAAAAGTATGTGTCGCCGCCGCACACGACGGACTTTGCGATTCTGTTCGTGCCCACCGAAGGCCTGTACGCCGAGGCGCTGCGTCGGCCCGGCCTGGCCGAGGCGCTGCAGCGCGAATACAAGGTGATGCTGGCCGGCCCAACCACGCTGCTGGCCTTGCTGAACAGTCTGCAGATGGGCTTTCGCACGCTGGTGCTGGAGAAGCGCTCGGCCGAGGTCTGGGAGGTGCTGGGTGCGGTCAAGACCGAGTTCGGCAAGTTCGGCGATGTGCTGGCCAAGACCAAGAAGAAACTTGGCGAAGCCAGCGACACGCTGGAAGCCGCTTCGGTCCGCACGCGGGCAATGGAGCGCCAGCTGCGCAAGGTCGAGTCCATGCCCGCAGACCGCATCGCAGAACTGCTGCCCGGGCTGACCCAGCCGCTGCTGGAAGACGATGCCGAAGGCTGAGCCGGCGGCACCGCAGAGCGCCGGAACCGGCCGCGTGCTGCTGGCGCTGATCGTCGGCCAGTTGGGCATGCACTCGGCCATGGCCGGTCTGCGCCTGGCCGCGCCGCTGCAACTGCTGCGTGAAGGCCAGAGCGCCTGGACGGTGGGCCTGGTGCTTGCGCTGTTCGCCGCCGCGCCGGTGATGCTGGCCCTGCCCGCAGGCCGCCTGGCCGACCGCCTGGGCTACCACCGGCCGGTTTATCTGGCTGTGCTGCTGAGCCTGATTGGCTGCCTGCTGGCCATCGGTTCCACCTTTGTCGCAGGGGCCTCGCACCTGGCCTTGCTGTGTGCGGCGGCTTCGGCCACCGGTGCCGGCACCAACATCGGCATGCTGACCATCCAACGCACCGCTGGCGTGGCCGCGCGCGACAGCATCGACCGCGTGCGCATCTTCAGCTGGCTGGGTGTGGCACCGTCCTTCTCCAACGTCATCGGGCCCGTGGCCGCTGGTCTGATGATCGACAGCCAGGGCTTTCGCGCGGCTTTTGTGCTGCTGCTGCTGATGCCGCTGGCCACGCTGCTGAGCGCTCGGTACGTGCCGCGGCTGCCATCGGCAGGGGTGATGCCGCGCGCCGCCGGCCACACGGCCTGGAGCCTGCTGCAAGCCCCAGGGCTGAGGCGCCTGCTGCTCGTCAATTGGCTGTTGGCCATGTGCTGGGACGTGCACACCTTTGCCGTGCCGGTGCTGGGCCATGAACGCGGCTTCAGCGCCAGCACCATCGGCCTGATCCTGGGCAGCTTCACGCTGTCGGTCACGGCCGTGCGGCTGCTTTTGCCGTGGCTGGCCCACCGCCTCAGCGAAGTGACCGTGGTGCGCCTGGCGATGGCCGGCACGGGCATCGTTTTCATCGCCTACCCGCTGGCACCCAACGCCTGGGTGATGGCCGGCCTGGCCGTGCTGCTGGGCATCACCCTGGGCTGCGTGGCACCGATGGTGATGTCGATGCTGCACCACCTGACGCCCGACAACCGGCATGGTGAATCACTGGCCTTTCGCTCGATGGCCATGAACCTGTCGAGCACGTTGATGCCGCTGCTCTTCGGCGCCACCGGCGCGCTGGTCGGCGCGGCGGCGCTGTTCTGGGTGGTGGGCGGCGCAGTGGGCGCCGGTTCCTGGGCGGCGCGCAAGTTGGCACCGGCCGGCTGAGACCGCGCGGAACTGAAGACCTAGAAGCGCACGCCGTTGGCCGGCTTGGTGTCTTCGGGCGGCGTCTCAGGGCGCGGGGCGGGCTGTGCGGCGGGTGGCGCAGGTTTGGCAGCCGCCGCCTTGTCGGTCGGCGGCTGTGCGGGCGCGGCCTGCCAGCCGCGCGGCAGCTTCGATTCGCGTGGGTAGCCCGCTGCGTCGAGGTAGGCGGTCCAGTCGGTTTCGGAAAAACCGCGCAGCGCTTGCACGCCAATGGTCACGGCCGGCACGGTGCGACCGCCCACCGCGCGCTCCAGCGCCATGGCGTCGTCTTCGCTGCTGACACGGCGCTCGGCGAAAGGGATGCCGCGCAACTGCAGCAAGCGCCGGCCGCTGTCGCAGGGCACGCAGTCGTTGCCGGTGAACAGCGTGACCGGGAAGCGTTGCGCCACTTGGCGCAGCTCGACCGGCAGAGCGGCTTCAGCCGGCTGCACCGCGCCGCCGCGGCCCAGCGTGATGACACGGGCGTTGGCCTCGGCGCGCGGCCTGTCGGTGTAGGTGACGCTGCCATCAGCGGCCACCACCTTGTACTGGGCCCAGGCGGGTGCGGCGCAGGCGGCCAGCAAGGCCCAGGCAACCGTCAAAGCGCTGCGCACGGGCTGCAATGCTGGCAAGGGCTGGGACTTCATGGCGTGGATTTCATGGCGTGAATGTCATGGCACAGCGGCTGCCTGCGGATGGAACGGGCGAATCTAGCCGACTGACGACCTGGATTCAAGCCAGGCCCTGGTGGCGCAGCAAGGCATCCAGGCTCGGGTCGCGGCCGCGGAAGGCCCGAAAGCTCTCCAGTGCCGGTCGGCTGCCACCCACTGCCAGCACCTGGTCGCGAAAGCGCGCCCCGGTGTGGGCGTCGAAAACGCCGCTTTCCTCAAAGGCGCCATAAGCGTCGGCGCTCAGCACCTGGGCCCAGGCGTAACCGTAGTAACCGGCCGCGTAGCCGCCATCAAACAGATGGCTGAAGGTGTTGGCGTAGCGCAGGAAAGGGGGCGCGGGCGTTGGTTGGATCTCGGCATTCACTTCGTCGCAAACGGCCTGCACGCGGGCGGCGGTCTGGCTTTCGGCATGCAGGCGCATGTCGAAGAGTGCGAACTCGCATTGCCGCAGCAGCTTGAGACCGCCCTGGAAATGGCGCGCCGCGACCATCCGGTCAAACAGCGCGCGGGGCAGCGGTTCGCCGGTTTCGACGTGGCAACTCAGGCGTTGCAGCACATCCCATTCCCAGCAGAAGTTCTCCATGAACTGGCTGGGCAGTTCGATGGCGTCGCCTTCAACCCCTGAAATGCCCGAAACCGCCAGTTCGTCCACCTGCGTCAGCATGTGGTGCAGGCCATGGCCGAATTCGTGGAACAGGGTGATCAGGTCGCTGTGGGTCAGCAGCGCGGGCTGGTCGCCGACCGGCGGCGCGAAGTTGCACACCAGGTGGGCCACCGGCAGTTGCAGTTCGCCGCCGGGGCGCTGCCAGCGGCCGCGGCAGTCGTCCATCCAGGCACCTGACTGTTTGCCAGCCCGGGCGTGCAGGTCGAGGTAGAAGCTGGCGACCGGCTCGGCACCCGCGTCACCCGCTTGAGCGCTGGGCCGCCACACGCCGAAGTGGCGCACGCTGGCGTGCCAGACCGGCGCAGCTTCGGCGCGGATGACCACGCCGAACAGCGTCTCGATCAACTGGAACAGCCCCTGCAGCACGCGGGGCTCGGTGAAGTACTGCTTGACCTCCTGGCTGCTGAAGTCGTAGCGCGACTGCTTCAGTCGCTCGGCTGCGTAAGGGCGGTCCCAGGCCTGCAGGTCGGGCAGGCCCAGGGTGTCGGCGGCGTAAGCGCGCAGTTCGGCCAGTTCGCGGTCGGCGTAAGGGCGGGCGCGGCGTGCCAGGTCGCGCACAAAAGCCTGCACCTCGTCGGGGCTGCCAGCCATCTTGGCCACCAGGGCCAGTTCGGCATGGCTGCCGTAGCCCAGCAGGGCGGCGCTTTCGGCGCGCAGTTCCAACAGCTCGCGCATCAGCGGGCCGTTGTCCCGCTCGGGCGGGCCGAATTCGCTGGCCCGCGTGGCGTCGGCGCGGTACAGCGTTTCGCGCAGCGCGCGGTCGCTGGCGAACTGCATCAGCGGCAGCCAGCAGGGTGCCTGCAGGCTCAGTTTGTAGCCAGGCTGGCCGTCGGCGGCCGCAGCCGCACGCGCGGCTTGCACCACATCAGCCGGTACACCGGCCAGGCGCTCTTCGCCGACCCGCAGGCTCCAGGCGTCGGTGGCGTCCAACACGTGGTCGCCGTACTGCTGGGACAACGCGCCCATGCGGTCCTGGATGGCCGCGTGGCGCTCGCGCGCAGCGCCTTGCAATTCGGCACCACCCAGCACGAAGTCGCGCAGCGCGTCGCTCAGCGCCTTGCGTTGCGCGGGGCTCAAGGTCTCGACGCTGGCGCTGGCCGCAATGGCCTTGTACTTGGCATACAGCCGCGCGTCGGCACCCAACCGGGTGCTGAAGTCGATGATGCGCGGCAGGTTCTCGGCATGCGCCGTGCGCAGCGCCGGCGTGTCGGCCACGCCCTGCAGGTGGCTGGCGTGGCCCCAGGCGCGCATCAGCCGTTCAACGGGCACATCCAGCACCTGTGACATGGCGGCGTAGTCGGCGGGCACGCCGTCGCTCACGGCCTGCTCCAGCGCGGCTTCGGCGTCGGCCAGCAGCACGTCGATGGCCGGTGCAATATGTTCGGGCCGGATCGCCGCGAAGTCAGGCGCGCCACTGTCGTGCAGCAGCGGGTTCATGCCGCAGCCTCGGCCGCCTGCAGGGTGTTGACCAGCAGCATGGTGATGGTCATCGGCCCCACGCCACCGGGCACCGGCGTGACCCAGCCGGCGACTTCGCTGACCCCGGCAAAGTCCACGTCGCCGCACAGCTTGCCGGCTTCATTGCGGTTCATGCCCACATCGATGACGATGGCACCGGGCTTGACCATGTCGGCGGTCAGCGTGTTGCGCCGGCCCACGGCGGCCACCACCACGTCGGCCTGACGCGTGTGCAGGGCCAGGTCGGGCGTGGCGCTGTGGCAGACGGTCACGGTGGCGTTGGCCTGCAGCAGCAGCAGCGCCATCGGCTTGCCCACCGTGTTGCTGCGGCCGATGACCACCGCGTGCTTGCCCTTCAGGTTCAGGCCGGTGCTCTCGATCAGCTTCATGCAGCCGAAAGGGGTGGCGGGGCGCAGGCCCGGCAGGCCGGCCATCAGCGCGCCGGCCGAATGCACCGAAAAGCCGTCCACGTCTTTTTGCGTGGCGATGGATTCGATGACCTTCTGCGGGTCGATGTGCTTGGGCAGCGGCATCTGCACCAGGATGCCGTGGATGCCGGGGTCGGCATTCAGTGCGGCCACGCGGGCCAGCAGTTCGGCTTCGGGCAGCGCCGCGTCGTAGCGTTCCAGCACCGAGTGCAGGCCATGTTCTTCACAAGCCTTGACCTTGTTGCGCACGTAGACGGCGCTGGCCGGATCGTCGCCGACCAGGATCACCGCCAGCCCCGGCTTGCGGCCGCGCGCCGTCAGCGCGGCGGCCCGCGCACCCACTTCGGCGCGGATTTGCTTGGACAGTGCCACGCCGTCTATCAGTTGTGATTGCATCTCGTCGGTCCTTGAAACAACAAAGGCCGCCGACCTTCAGCGGTCAGCGGCCTTGTCGGTGGGAGCGTCTTCGCCCTGCAGAGCCTCAGGCCTTGGTCTGTGCGCCCAGCGCGATCTTCAGCAGATCGGCCACCGTGTTGGCGTTCAGCTTTTCCATGATGTTGGCGCGGTGCGCCTCCACCGTCTTGATGCTGATGCCCAGGTCGTCGGCAATCTGCTTGTTCAGGCGCCCGGCGACGATGCGTTCCAGCACCTGCGCTTCACGCGTGGTCAGGCGGCTGAGCAGCGCGTCGCGGCTGGCCTGTTCCTGGTGCTGGCTGAAGGCGCTGCGCGCGCTGTCCAGCATGCGTTCGACCAGGCCCAGCAGTTCTTCTTCCTTGAATGGCTTTTCGATGAAATCCATCGCGCCTTTCTTCATCGTCGTCACGGCCATCGGCACGTCGCCGTGGCCGGTGATGAAGACGATGGGCAGCGGGCTCTTGCGCTCCATCAGCCGGTCCTGCAGTTCCAGGCCGCTCATGCCGTCCATGCGGATGTCGGCGATCAGGCAGGCCACCTCGCGCGGGTCGAAGCGGGCCAGGAAGGATTCCGACGAATCGAAACACTTGACGCGGTAGTCCTTGCCTTCCAGCAACCACTGCAGTGAATCGCGAACGGCCTCGTCGTCATCGACAACGTAGACCGTGCCTTTCTTGGGGATCAAGCTCATGCGGCTGGTGAGGCGGTGTGCGCCCTAGGTGTTCGTGGAGATAGGCGTTGAGGTTTCGCCCTCGAGCGGGGCTAGGGTGGTGTCGGTGCGTGGGCTCGACTCGACCGGTACGGTGAAAGCAAACCGGCAGCCGACAACTTGCAGTCCATTGTAGAGGTTCTCCGCGCGCATACGCCCCCTGTGTGACTCGATGATGGAGCGGCACAGGCTCAGGCCAATGCCCAGGCCTTCGGGCTTGGTGGAAAAGAAAGCTTCGTAAAGCCGGCCCAGCACTTCGTCCTTGATGCCCGGGCCCATGTCGGTGACGCTGAACTCGATCACGCCGCCTTCTTCCGGCGTGTGCCGCGGCACCACGCGCAGTTCGATGTGGCGGCGCTGCGGCGGCATCTGCCCGCTGTCGATGGCCTCGGCGGCGTTCTTCAGCAGGTTCAGCACCACCTGCTCGATCAGGATCGGGTCGACCATGATTTCCGGCAGGCGTTGCGCCACGTAACTGTGGACGGACACATGACGGCGGCGCAGTTCGATGCCCGCCAGTTCGACCGCGTCTTCGACGATCTGGCGGGCTTCCGAAGGCTGGCGCTGCGGCTCGCTGCGCTTCACGAAGGCGCGGATGCGGTGGATGATCTGGCCGGCCCGTTCGGCCTGGCGAGCGGTCTTCTGCAGCGCGGCGATCAGGTCGTCGGGACGGATGGTGTCGGCCTTCACGCGCGACACCATGCCGCTGCAGTAATTGGCGATGGCGGTCAGCGGCTGGTTCAATTCGTGCGCGACGGAAGAGGCCATCTCGCCCATCGTCACCAGGCGGCTCGTCACCTGCGCTTTCTCAGCCTGCGCCGCGCTTTGTTCTTCGGCGCGCAGACGGGCGGTGATATCGGTGGCGATCAGCATCTGGGCCAGCCGGCCGTCGGTCCACTGCAGGTAGCGCGCGCGCACGTCGAACCACTTCTGCAGGGCTTCGATGTAGACCTCGCGCGGGCTGGTGCCAGCCTCGGTCAACTCTTGCGTGGGCAGGCCGGACAGCCCGTCAACCCCATCGCCGTCGTCGGCACCATAGGCCGTGGCACCCACGGCCCCGCCAGCCATCTGCTGGTGGCCGCGCGCGTCGCCGCCGAACCACAGCCGGTAGCTGCGGTTGGCAAAGAGCAGTTCGCCCTGTTGCACCGACAGCACCGACACGCTGGCGTCCAGGCCTTCCAGCACCGTGGTGAAGCGCTCGTGGCTGGCGCTCAGCTGGTCGCGGATGCGCTTGGCTTCGGTGATGTTGGTGATCGATGTCATCCAGCCCGTTTGCTGCCCTTTCGGGTCGATCAGCGGACTGATGTACATGCGGGCGTCGAAGATCACGCCGCCCTTGCGCATGACCTTCACCTCGATGCCGTTGCTCGGGCTGCGGCCCTGCAGTTCCTGCTGCAGCAGGCGGCCGTTTTCCTCGATGCGGTCGGGCGGCCAGTAGGGGTAGGGCGGTAACTGGCCGACCAGTTCGAGGGTGGAAAAGCCCGTCATCGAACAGAAAGCCGCGTTGACGTAGGTCACGCGGCCTTCCAGGTCCATGGCGCGCATGCCGGTGGGCATGCTGTTTTCCATGGCCCGGCGGAAGTTGGTCTCCTGCACCAGCGCGCCCTGGATCTGGCTGCGCCGGCGCATGTGGCGCCAGGTGCCCAGCAGCATCCACACGGTGAGCACGCTGAGTGCCACCACCATCCAGAACAAGGTGTTGTTGACCAGGCCGATGCTGGTGCGCCAGCCCTGGCCGCGCAGCACCAGGCCGTTGGGCAAGGGTGTCATCGGCACGTCGCTGTAAATCGGTGCCCGCCGGCTGCTCTGGCCTGGCATGCCGGTCACGGTGGCGGCCAGCACCACCTGCTGTTCGTTGAGCACCGAGATCATGTGGCGCTGCGCCACGTCCGCCGGCACGAAGTGGCGCACCAGGCCTTCGATCGAATACTCGACGATGAGCACGCCGGCGAAAGCGTTGCGCTCGATCAGTGGAATGTGCAGCTGGAACACAGCCCCTCCGACCTTGTCGGTGTAGGGCCGCGAATAAACCGGCGAACGGCTGTTGCGAGCCGCAATGAAAGCCGTCTCGGGCGGGCTGGGCACGCCCGCCATCGGCAGCGCCGGTTCGGGCTGGCCGGCTGCCGGGTTGACCTGGTAGAGCATCGCCAGGTGGCTGGCGCGCAGCTTGCGGCGGGCGTCCAGCCAGGTCAGGTGGGTGATCTCGGGACGCTCGCGCGCAAAGGCCGTGGCCTGGCCAATGAACTCATCGGGGTCGCGGTCGCGGGCCACCAGTTCGCGCGCCATGCGGATCAGGTTTTCCTGGTTCTGGATCAGCCGCAGGCCGATCTGCTGCTGGGTGATTTCGGTGTCGCGCTTGACCGACTCGGCTTCCCGCTCGATTTCCTCGTTGCGCAGGTACCAGAAGGCCGAAATGATCGCCGCCAGGAACAGCAGCACCGACAGCAAAGGCCCCAGCGTGGCAAAGCGGTCTTGCCGTGCCGGCGATTGACGGCGCCACCATTGTCCGAACATCCGCTTGCCCACAGGCAAAGCCGCGCGCACCGGCGCGCTGGCGGTGCCGGGGGGGGTGGTCTCGGTGGCGGCGTCGGGCAGGCGGTCGGGTACAGGCATCGTCGGCATTATCCCGGCTGGACGCTGCCGGTCCTCTTAATCTCATATTATGAAATGCATCGGCACTATTTGAAATCAGGGTCTTTTGTGCCACACTCCCGCCGCATCAAAAAGCCACCAGAACGGAGACAAAACATGTCCGCAATGCCGGAATCCTTTCCCCAAGTCGCCAGCGCCCGCAGCGATGTCGATACCGACGTGCAAGAAACGCGTGAATGGCTGGACGCGCTGTCGGCCGTGATCGGTGCCGAAGGCGCAGACCGTGCCCATTTCCTGTTGGAACAGCTCCTGGCGCACGCGCGAGAGAACAGCATCGACATGCCGTTTTCCGCCAACACCGTCTACGTCAACACCATCGACGTGACACAGGAAGAGCACAGCCCCGGCAACCTGGAACTTGAAGGTCGGCTTCGCGCCTACATGCGCTGGAACGCGATGGCGCTGGTCGTCAAAGCCAACCGCCTGCACCCGGCCGATGGCGGCGACCTGGGTGGCCACATCAGCAGCTTCGCCAGCCTGGCCCACATGTTCGCGGCTGGCTTCAACCACTTCTGGCACGCCGAAAGCGAAGGCCATGGCGGCGACCTGCTCTACATCCAGGGCCACAGCAGCCCGGGCATCTACGCCCGCGCTTTCCTGGAAGGCCGCATCACCGAAGAGCAGATGCTGAACTTCCGCCAGGAAGTCGGCGGCAAGGGCCTGCCCAGCTACCCGCACCCCAAGCTGATGCCTGAGTTTTGGCAGTTCCCCACCGTGTCGATGGGCCTGGGCCCGCACATGGCGATCTACCAGGCGCGCTTCCTGAAATACCTGCATGCGCGCGGCATTGCCGAGACGGCCAACCGCAAGGTCTGGGTCTTCTGCGGCGACGGCGAAATGGACGAGCCCGAAAGCCTGGGTGCCATCGGTCTGGCGGCCCGCGAGAAGCTCGACAACCTGGTGCTGGTCGTCAACTGCAACCTGCAGCGGCTGGATGGGCCCGTGCGTGGCAACGGCAAGATCATCCAGGAGCTGGAAGGCGAATTCCGCGGTGCCGGCTGGAACGTCATCAAGCTGATCTGGGGCCAGGAATGGGACCCGCTGCTGGCCCGCGACAAGGACGGCGCGCTGCGCAAGATCATGCTCGACTGCCTGGACGGCGACTACCAGGCCTTCAAGGCCAACGACGGTGCCTTCGTGCGCAAGAACTTCTTCGGCCGCGACCCGCGCACGCTGGAAATGGTGGCCAAGATGACCGACAAGGACATCTGGAACCTGCGCCGCGGCGGGCACGATGCGCAGAAGGTCTACGCCGCCTTCCACGCCGCCAACAACAACCAGCAGGGCCAGCCCACGGTGCTGTTGATCAAGACCGTCAAGGGCTGGGGCATGGGCAGCGCCGGTGAGGGCAAGAACACCGCCCACCAGGCCAAGAAGCTGAGCGACGACGACGTGCGCTTCATGCGCGACCGCTTCAACATCCCCATTCCCGACAGCCAGCTGGCCGACATCCCGTTCTACAAGCCCAGCGACGACACGCCGGAAATGAAGTACCTGCACGAACGCCGCAAGGCCTTGGGCGGCTACCTGCCCAAGCGCCGCGTGAAGGCCGACGAGAGCTTCACGGTGCCGGCGCTTGAGATCTTCAAAGCCGTGCTCGAGCCCACCGCAGAAGGCCGTGAGATCAGCACCACCCAGGCCTATGTGCGGTTCTTGACGCAGCTCTTGCGCGATCAAGCCTTGGGCCCGCGCGTGGTGCCGATCTTGGTGGACGAAGCCCGCACCTTTGGCATGGAAGGGCTGTTCCGCCAGATCGGCATCTACAACCCCGATGGCCAGAAGTACACCCCGGTCGATAAAGACCAGGTCATGTACTACAAGGAAACGGTCAACGGCCAGATCGGCATCTACAACCCCGATGGCCAGAAGTACACCCCGGTCGATAAAGACCAGGTCATGTACTACA
>JANMZP010000108.1:0-2936 GCA_031383435.1 Betaproteobacteria bacterium
CGAACTTCCACGGGAACTTGGTAGTTCGCACCGCCAACACGGCGGGACTTGACTTCAACCATCGGCTTGATGTTGTTCAGCGCGGTCATGAAGATCTCCAACGGATCTTTCTGCGCCTTGGTCTCGACCTGCTCGAGTGCACCGTAAATGATGCGCTCAGCGATGGCTTTCTTGCCCGATTCCATGATGACGTTCATGAACTTAGACAGATCGATCGAGCCGAATTTCGGATCCGGGAGGATCTCGCGTTTGGGTACTTCGCGGCGACGTGGCATGAAATTCTTCCTTGATCAGTTTCAGTTGGCGCTGCTGTTCTGGCAACACCGAGAAAGGCCATCCGGGCCTTTCACTTACTCGGCGGCTACAGAAGTGCCGCCGCAATGGACAGGCCGCTAAGCCCGCTTCGGACCAGAAAGCCTTTAGGCCTTCTTCGGGCGTTTTGCGCCGTACTTGGAACGCGATTGCTTGCGGTCCTTGACGCCTTGCAGGTCCAGCGAGCCACGGACGATGTGGTAGCGCACGCCAGGCAGGTCTTTGACCCGGCCGCCGCGCACCAGCACGACGCTGTGCTCTTGCAGGTTGTGACCCTCACCGCCGATGTAGCTGATGATCTCGAAACCGTTGGTCAGGCGCACCTTGGCGACTTTCCGCAGCGCCGAGTTCGGCTTTTTCGGGGTGGTGGTGTACACCCGGGTGCAGACGCCGCGCCGTTGCGGGCTGTTCTGCATGGCAGGTGACTTGGATTTCGTGACTTCGACCTCACGGCCGAAACGCACGAGCTGGTTGATGGTTGGCATTGTTGCTTGTTCCCGTTTGAAGCAGACTTTTTGTCCTTCCGGGACACCACGGACCGCCCTGAAAAGTGAGCGCAACCAAGAGAGTTGTGCTGGATTCAGACCTGAGGTCCGGCATGCGCGCCTCGTGTTGCGCTCAGTCGATTGAGCGCTGGGCCGTCGCAAAGTTCGCCGAAAAGCCTTCCAGTATATTCGACTTGACCCGTGACGGCAAGGACGTCAGCCAGAAGGCCAATGAACACCCCGCTCGACGCCCCGCCACGCATCACCCTGGACACCAATGTCGTGCTCGACTGGCTGGTGTTCCGCAACCCGGCCGTGCTGCCGCTGGTGGCCGCCATCGAGGCGGACCGTGTGCAGTGGGTTGCCTGCGCCTCGATGCGCAACGAGCTGGCGCGCACGCTGGGCTACGATAATTTGGTGCATTGGGCACCTGACCGCGAACGGGCGCTGGCCACCTTCGACGCCCACGCGCGGTTGTTGCCGCATCCCGCTACCCTTCCCGCGCTGCGCTGCAGTGACCCGGACGACCAGGTCTTTCTCGATCTGGCTGTGGAGGCCGGCGCGCGCTGGCTTTTGAGCCATGACCGCGCGCTGTTGCGCTTGGCACGCCGCGCACGCGGCCTGGGCGTGGCGGTCGTCCAACCGCGCCTTTGGACCGCTCCGTGATCCTTGGTTTGTGATCGCCTTCTGAAGGACTGCTGAAGGACTGCCGAAGGGCTGCTGAAGGGCGCGCCGCCATGAAAAAGGGCGGCCGAAGCCGCCCTTGCAGGAACACAGGTCACGTGCTGCTTACTCGGCACCCTCGCCCGCCGCCGCCGCAGCGGTGGCCGCGTCGACACTGGCCATCTGCACCGCAGCCAATTCTTCGGCCTCTTGCAGGGCAATCGACCGACGCTCGCTCTCGTCCATGGCTTCCTTGGCCTTACGGGCTTCGTGGAAGGCCATGCCGGTACCGGCCGGGATCAGGCGACCGACGATGACGTTTTCCTTCAGGCCCCGCAGCTCGTCGCGCTTGCCCATGATGGCAGCCTCGGTGAGCACGCGGGTGGTTTCCTGGAAAGATGCCGCCGAGATGAAGCTGTCGGTGGACAGGCTGGCCTTGGTGATGCCCAGCAGCACGTCGGCATGGATGGCCGGCAGCTTGCCAGCGGCGCGCAGGGCGTCGTTGGTGTCCAGCAGTTCCGAACGCTCGATCTGTTCGCCGTTGATGTACTTGCTGTCGCCGCAGTTGGTGATTTGCACGCGACGCAGCATCTGGCGAACGATCACCTCGATGTGCTTGTCGTTGATCTTCACGCCCTGCAAGCGGTACACGTCCTGCACCTCGTCGACGATGTAGCGCGCCAGCTCCTCGATGCCCAGCAGGCGCAGGATGTCCTGCGGATCGGCTGAACCGTCGACCACCAATTCGCCGCGGTTGACCACCTGGCCTTCGTGCACCAGGATGTTCTTTTCCTTGGCCACCAGCTCTTCGTGCACCTTGCCTTCGTGGTCGGTGATCTGCAGGCGGTTCTTGCCCTTGGTCTCCTTGCCGAAGCTGATGGTGCCGGTGATCTCGGCCAGGATGCCGACGTCCTTCGGTGAACGGGCCTCAAACAGCTCGGCCACCCGCGGCAGACCGCCGGTGATGTCGCGCGTCTTCTGGCCTTCCATGGGGATACGGGCCAGCACTTCACCCGGCGACAGGTCTTGGCCGTCGCGAATCTGGATCAGCGCGCCGACCGGGAAGCCGATCGTCACCGCGTGGTCCGTGCCCGGGATCTTGACTTCGACACCGGCCGCGTCCAGCAGCTTGACCTGCGGACGGATCACCTTGGCCACACCACGGCGCTTGGAGTCGATCACGACCAGTGTGCTCAAGCCCGTCACCTCGTCGACCTGCTTGGCCACCGTCACGCCTTCTTCCACGTTCTCGAACCTCGCCTTGCCGGCGAATTCCGTGATGATGGGGCGGGTCAGCGGGTCCCAGTTGGCCAGCACGGTGCCGGCCTTGATGGTCTGGTCGGGCTTGATGTTCAGCGTGGCACCGTACGGCAGCTTGTGACGCTCGCGCTCACGGCCGTGCGGGTCGCTGATGACGATTTCGCCCGAACGCGAGATGACGATCAGCACGCCCTTGCCGTTGGTGACGTAGCGCAT
>JANMZP010000117.1:0-6876 GCA_031383435.1 Betaproteobacteria bacterium
GCTCGTCCCAGGCCTGCCGCAGGTACAGCAGCATGATCACGCCGAACTCGGCTGACACACCGGCCAGCGCGATGAACCCCACGGCCCCGGCCACGGACAGGTTGTAGCTCAGCAGGTAGAGCAACCAGATGCCGCCGACCAATGCGAACGGCAGTGTCGCCATGATCAGCAGGGCCTCGTCGAACCTCTTGAAGGTCAGATAGAGCAGCACGAAGATGATCAGCAGCGTGAACGGCACAACAACCTTCAGCTTGGCCGTGGCACGTTCCAGGAACTCGAATTGGCCCGACCACGAGATCGAATAACCCGGCGGCAGCGCCACCTCTTCGGCCACCACACGCTGCATGTCCTGCACCGCAGACTTCAGGTCGCGGCCGCGGATGTCCACATAGACCCAGCCCGACAGCCGCGCGTTTTCACTGCGCAGCATCGGCGGTCCGTCGGTGATGCGGATGTCGGCCACGTCGCCCAGCACCAGCCTGGCCCCCCGTTCACTGACGATGGGCAGCTTGCGCAGCTTCTCCAGCGAGTCGCGTGCTTCTCTCGGGTAGCGGATGTTGATCGGGAAGCGCTGCAAGCCTTCAACGACTTCACCCCCCGCCCCGCCGATGTTGTCACCGCCCACGGCCGAGGTGATGACCGACTGCACGTCGGCGATGTTCATGCCGAAGCGCGCGGCGGCATCGCGGTTGATGGTCACATCCACATAGCGCCCGCCGGTCAGGCGTTCGGCCAAGGCGCTGCCGACGCCGGGCACGTCCTTCAGCACCTTTTCGATCTCCCCCGTCACTCTGTCGATGGTGGCCAGGTCTGCGCCCGCCACCTTGACACCCACCGGGCTCTTGATGCCGGTGGCCAGCATGTCGATGCGGTTGCGGATGGGCGGCACCCAGATGTTGGCCAGCCCAGGCACCTTGACGATGCGGTCGAGCTCATCGACCAGCTTGTCCTGCGTCATGCCGGCGCGCCACTCGCTCTTGGGCTTGAACTGGATCGTGGTCTCGAACATCTCCAGCGGTGCGGGGTCGGTCGCCGTCTCGGCACGGCCAGCCTTGCCGTAAACACTGAGCACTTCAGGGACGGTCTTGATCAGGCGATCGGTCTGCTGCAGCAGTTCTGCGGCCTTGCCGGCGCTCAGGCCCGGCAACGCCGAAGGCATGTACAGCAGGTCACCTTCGTCCAGCCGCGGCATGAACTCGCCGCCGATGTGCTGCAAAGGCCACAGGCTGGCCACCAGTGCGACGGCAGCGATCAACAGCGTGAGCTTGGGCGCGCGAAGCACGACATCCAACATCGGTCTGTAGACGGCGATCAACAGCCTGCTCAGTGGGTTGGTCTTCTCGTCGGGAATGCGGCCCCGGATCAGGTAGCCCATCAATACCGGGATCAAGGTCGCCGACAAGCCGGCCGCTGCCGCCATCGCATAGGTCTTCGTGAAGGCCAGCGGTGAAAACAGCCGTCCCTCTTGCGCTTCCAGCGTGAACACCGGGATGAAGCTCAAGGTGATGATCAGCAGCGAGAAAAACAGCGCCGGTCCGACCTCGGTGGCCGAGTCGCCGATCACCTTCCAGCGCGCTTCGCCTTCGAGTTTCTGGTCAGGGTGTTCGTGCCCCCAACGTTCCAGGTGCTTGTGCGCGTTCTCGATCATCACCACGGCCGCGTCCACCATCGCGCCGATGGCGATGGCAATGCCACCCAGCGACATGATGTTGGCGTTGACACCTTGGTAGTGCATGACGATGAAGGCCATCAGGATGCCCAGCGGCAGCGAGACGATGGCGACGAATGCCGAGCGCAGGTGGAACAGGAAGATGAAGCACACCACCGCGACGACGAGGAACTCTTCGAGCAGCTTGAAGCCCAGGTTCTGGACCGCGCGCTCGATCAGGCTGGAGCGGTCGTACACCGGCACGATTTCCACGCCCTTGGGCAGGCTGCTTTGCAGCGACACCAGCTTGGCTTTCACCGCCGCAATCATCTCCAGCGCGTTCTTGCCCGAGCGCATGACGATGACGCCACCGGTGGCTTCGCCCTCCCCGTCCAGCTCGCCAATGCCGCGCCGCATCTCGGGGCCGATCTGGATGCGCGCCACGTCACCCAGGCGCACCGACACCCCCGCGTCGGTGCTGACCAACGGAGTCTTGCGGAAGTCGTCCAGCGACTGCAGGTAGCCCGAAGCGCGCACCACATATTCGGCCTCGCCGAGTTCAAGCACCGAGCCGCCGGCCTCCTGGTTCGACTTGCGGATGGCATCCACCACCTTGGTGTGCGCGATGCCGTAGGCCGCCAGCTTGTCCGGGTCGAGCACGATCTGGTACTGGCGCACCATGCCGCCGACCGAGGCGACCTCGGCCACGTTGGGCACGGTCTTCAACTCGTACTTCAGGAACCAGTCCTGCAGCGCGCGCAACTGGCCCGCGTCCATCGTGCCGCTGCGATCGATCAGCGCGTACTGGTAGATCCAGCCCACGCCGGTGGCGTCAGGCCCGAGCGTTGCCGTGGCCCCGGGTGGCAGCCGCGCCTGCACCTGGTTCAGGTACTCGAGCACGCGCGAACGCGCCCAGTACAGGTCGGTGCCGTCTTCGAACAGCACGTAGACGAAGCTGTCGCCGAAGAAGGAATAACCACGCACCGTCTTCGCGCCAGGCACCGATAGCATCGTGGTCGTCAACGGGTACGTGACCTGGTTCTCGACGATGCGCGGCGCCTGGCCGGGGTAGGTGGTGCGGATGATCACCTGCACGTCCGACAGGTCGGGCAGCGCGTCCAGCGGCGTGCGCAGCACCGCGTACACGCCCCAGGCGCTGAGCATCAGCGTGGCCAGCAGCACCAGGAAGCGGTTGACGATGGACCAGCGTATGAGCCCGGCGATCATGGCTTGCCCCCCGAGGCGGCGGCCGGTGCCGCACGCTGCGGCAGCAGCGTTTCAGGGTTCCGCTGCGGTGGCGCCAGCGTCACACCCGTCAACTGCGGCAGACTCTCTGCGTCCACTTTGAGCCGCGCCTCCACGCCTTTCAGGCTGGCCTCGGAGTCGATCAGGAACTGCGACGACACCACCACCCGCTGGCCGGCCTTCAAGCCGCGCTTGACCTCGGTCTTGCCGTCGCTCTCGATGCCGATGTCGACATCCACGGGGCGGAAGCGGCCGTTCTCTTCGGCCAGCATCACCACCGTTCGCTTGCCCGTTTGGATGACGGCCTCGGTGGGGATCAGCAGCGCCTTCTCGGCGCGTGTGTCCATGAACTGCATCTGCACCGACATGCCGGGCACCAGGCGACCGCCCGGGTTGGCCAGTTCAAGCCGCGCCTTCAGCGTGCGTGTGGTCATGTTGACCTCGGGCAGCAGCGCCTGCACGCGGCCTTCGAAGGTGGTACCCGGCACGGCGGGGCTCCTGGCTTGCACCTTGGCGCCCACGCGCAGCAGGGCCGCCTGGCTCTCCGGCACCTCGGCGTTGGCCCACACAGTGCCCGTGCCGTTGATGCGGAACAGCGTGGCACCGGACATCACCGTCATGCCTTCACGCGCCATCAATTCGGTGACCACACCGCTGATGGGTGCCACCAGCGTGAAACGCGGCTGCGTGCGACCGCTGCTTTCCACGCCGGCGATCTGGCCTTCGCTCATGCCCACCTGGCGCATGCGCTGGCGTGCGCCATCGACCAGGGCTGCCAGGTCGGTACCCTGCATGCGACGTACCGACAGGAACTCTTCCTGCGCGGCAATCCAATCCGGCACGACCAGCTCGGCCAGCGGCTGGCCTTTGGCCACGCGGTCCAGCGTGGCGCGCACCAACAGGCGTTCGACGAAGCCGGTGGCACGGGCTTGAACGACGACCTGGTCCCGCTCGTTCCAGGCAATGCTGCCGACCGCGGCCAGCTGCGGCGACAGCGCGCCTTCCACCACCTCGGCCGTGCGCACACCCAGGTTCTGCTGGATGCGCGGGCTGACCGTGACCTTGCTGCCGCCTTTGTCGTTGTTCGCATCGGCGTCGGCATACACCGGCACCAGCATCATGTCCATGAACGGCGACTTGGCCGGCTTGTCGAACTTGTTCCCCGGCACCATGGGGTCGTGGTAGTAAAGGATCTTCTTGCCTGTGGCCGGGTCGACTTCACCGGCCTTGATGCCTGCGGCGATGTGGCGACGGGTCGCTTCTTCACCCTGGGCGATGCGCAGTGGCACAGACTCGGTTGGTGCCGCGGCAGTTGCAGCCGCTGCACCTGCTGCAGCCGGAACAGCCAACATGCCCATGCCGTGCTTCATGCCTGTCATGTACAGGCCATAGCCGGCGGCGCCGAGCAAGCCAAGCGCCGCCACCGCCACCAGGCCCATCGAAAGGAAGTTGCGTTTCATGGTTGTTGCTCCTGGGGCGCTGGCCTGTCGGTCGGCGTGAAGGCGGGGAGCCGCGCCGGAATCAGGTACTCAAGCTGGGCCCACAGCCCGGCAGTCTCCATCTCCAGTCGCAGCCGTTCCAAGCGCAAGTCGATCTCCATGCGCCGCGCTTCCAGCACCGCGGCCAGCGCGCCGCTGCCGCTGCGGTAAGCCGCGATGGACGCTTGCGTGCGCTCGGCAGCAAGTGGAATCAGCGAACTGTCGTACTGCGCCAGCCGACCCCGGTTGCCCTGCCACTGCTGCAGCCAGCTCCGGGCTTCGGCCACGTGCTCACGGCTGAGCTCTTCGCGCTGGGCGCGGATCTGTTCGGCGAGAGCCAGGCGCGCCGAGACCTCGCGGTCTTGCCGGTTCTTCGGGTTCCACTGCAAGGGCACCGAGACATTGACCGACACCATGTTCGAGTAGGCCGGACCGCGCTGGCTGACCATCAGCTCGACGCTCCAGTCCGACTGCTTGTTACTGCGGGCGATGTCGGCTTCCGCACGGGCCACGGCCTCTTGGCTGGCCATCAGCGCGACTTGCGGGTGATGCTCGAGGTGGGCTTCGAGGTCGCCGCTTTGAAAGGGCGTCCTGGCCAGATCAGGCGGCGACGCGAGCGACGCCTCGCCATCAGGTCCGATCCAGCGCGCGAGCTTCGTGCTCGCCGTCGCGACCTGAATGTCCAGCTGCCGGATCCGGTCGTCGATCAACGCCACCGCTGACCGGGCGGCGAACACGTCAGCCTGCGGACCTCGCCCGCCCCGGTACGCCGCATCCGCTGCCTCGACCTGCAGCGCGGCCTCGGCGCGCTGCACCTGCAGCAATGTCCGCATGCGTTCCTGGTAGTAGCGGTTCAGCCAAGCCAGCGCCGTGTCGCGCCGCAGATTGGCCAGCGCCACGGCACGGCCAGCTTCGGCCACGCCCACCTCGCGCTCGAAGCGCGCCGAGCGTGCTTTCCGCTTGTCGTCGCGCGTGTACTCCTGCATCACGCCGACCGAGCGCATGGTCATGAAGTCACGGGTCAAGCTGAAGCGGTCGGCACCGTCGATCGGCAGGTTGTTGACGCCGGCCTTCAGCGTTGGATCAGGTAACTGCCCCGCCGCCAAAGCCATCTCGCGGGCCGCTGCAGCAGCGGCATCGTGGCCCGCGAGTTGGCGGGATCGAAGCTGGGCCAGGCCGAGTGCCTTGTCGAGGGTCAACAACGGCCCAGCAGCGGAAGGCGTGTCGGCAGCGGCGGCGCTGCCTGACGCCCATGCCAGCCAAAGTGCCAAGGCAGGCGCCAAGGCAAGCGCCCGCGCCAGCGGGTGGGTCAATGAAACACGGAACATGGGATCTCCAGACATCGAAACTGCGGTTTCGTATCGGGCTCGGTGGCTGTGGCGAGCAAAAACTCGCGAGCGCAATCGAACTCGACCGATGCAACTGAGCGGCCAAAGAGGCCGCCAGCGCAACGTGCCAGGAAATCAGATTCGGAAGACGCAGTGCAGGATGGTGTGCGGCGGAGAAGCTGCCACCGGCGCGCCCGTCAAGGCAGCTGCAGAGCGCGGCAGCGGTGTCGGTGGTACCGCGGGCGTCGTGTACAGCGCATTCAAGATCACGGCCGGCACAGTGGGCGTGGACGCGTGGTCGCTTTGTTGGCCGTACTTGCAGTGCTCGGCACAGAGATTGGCCGCGTCGGGGTCCATCGCGCCCGCCATGTCGCTGCAATCGGGCATCTGGGCCATCGGCGCGCCGGCCGCGATGGCGGATGCCAAACCGGGGCAGGCGTACGCGGCGACCGTCATCTGCGCAAGGAACAACACACTGGCCAGGCAACGGGCCAGCCCCCGAACGAAGCTGCGCTTCATGAGCGCGGCCCAAACGACACCAGGGCCAGGCTCGCGCAACAAGCGTCGGCGTATCGGGGGGTGTTGGTGGCAGTGGACGGCATCGGTGTCAACGGTGGTTGCCTGCTCAGACTTGATGAATTCTCCAGTCGATTCTAGAGCCCGCGTCCGCCTCACGGTCGCCGAGCCGCGGGCCCAGCCGTGCTTGTCCGCTTGCACGGTAGGGAGGCAAGTTCAGACGGGCCTGGCCGACGCTTTCACACGCTCATTTCGCAGCGAGCCCGAGTCGCTCGATCAGCGCCTTGTCCTTGGCGTAGGTCACGGCGGCCCACTTGGCGTATTCGTCGCCGCTGCGGTACCAGAGGTCCTGGTTCAGCTGGTCGAGCAGTTCCAGGTGCTTCGGGTCGTCCATCGCCTTCTTGAATGCGTCGTGCAACACCTTGAGGACAGCCGGATCCATGCCTTTCGGACCGGCGATGCCGTACGGTGACTGGGACACGACGCCATAGCCCAGCTCCTTCGCGGTCGGCACGTTGGGCCTTCTAGGAATTGTTGGTTGCGGGAGTAGGATTTGAACCTACGACCTTCAGGTTATGAGGCGGAAGACCTAGTATAAATGTTATTGTTATTACTGAATAATAATAGAGTATTCTGACATATATGTTAAATGCTGTGTTGG
>JANMZP010000156.1:0-10876 GCA_031383435.1 Betaproteobacteria bacterium
GTGCTCTTCATGTAGGCCTCGGCACGCTTGGCCAGGCTGCGCGGGTCGCGCTCGTAGGGCTTGCCGTCGGCCGGATCGATGACGTCGCAGGTCAGGATCAGCGTGGGCTCTTCGAAGAAGGGGTCGATGTTGACCGTGTTGGGGTCGGGCATCAGCTGCATGTCCGAGGCTTCAATACCCTTCCAGCCGGCGATGGACGAGCCGTCGAAGGCGTGGCCGGATTCGAACTTGTCTTCGCTGAAGGCGGAAACGGGCACGGTCACATGCTGTTCTTTGCCACGGGTGTCGGTGAAGCGGAAGTCGACGAATTTGATTTCGTTTTCCTTCACCATCTTCATCACGTCGGCAACGGTCTTTGCCATGCAGTTCTCTCCTAGCGGGGCTTTGTCAATGGGGGATTGGTATGGAGCGGTGGCTGTTTGCTGAAGGCCGTAAGCCCCAACAAGGCGCATGGAAATTTAGCAGAAAGCATGCCCGCTGCCGGCTGCAGCGCGGGCAGCGCGGGCAGCGCGGGCAGCGCGGGCAGCGCTGAACGAAGCCGTCATGCTTCTTTGCGGTGCAGCGCAGCGCAGCGCACCACAACAACGCCGACAGCGGGCGCTCAGCGCACCAGTTCGGGGCCCAGCTTGGCACCGAAAGTGGCCAGGCCGCTCAGCAGGGCGGCGTAGGCGGTCCGCGGGTCGTCGACCGCTTTCACACCCAGTTCGATGTGTCGGCCGTATTGAGGGTGGTCCACGCTGGGCAGGCTGAAGACCTTGACACCGGCAAAGCGGGCTTCGATGTCTTCCATCAAGGGCGTCAGGCTGGCTTCCATCGCACCAAAGACGATGACCGAGCGTTCGATGCTGCGCGCGCCGCCGTGCAGGTGGGCGTAACGGTGGTCGAGCACCCATTCGATCATCGGCCAGGCCATCACCGGGAAGCCGGGCACGAAGTGCACGTCGGCCACCGAGAAGCCGGGGATCTTGTTGTAGGGGTTGGGGATGATCGACGCGCCCAGCGGGAAGACGCCCATGTTCAGGCGGTGCAGGTTGTCGGCGCGCTCGGGGTCGAAGGCGATGCCCTGTTCGGCCGCGGTCTCGCGCATGCGCTGCTGAATCAGCAGCTTGGCCTCGGGGTGCAGCGCCAGCTCCAGGCCGCGCGCGGCGGCCGCACACTGGCGGGTGTGGTCGTCGGGCGTGGCACCGATGCCACCGCAAGAGAACACCAGGTCGCCACTTTCGAAGGCGTCGCGCAGGGCGGCGGTGATGCGCGGCCGGTCATCGCCGGCGTAGCGCGCCCAGGCCAGTTGCAGACCGCGCGCGCCGAGCAGTTCGATGACCTTGGGCATGTGCTTGTCGGCCCGTTTGCCCGACAGGATTTCGTCGCCGACGATGATGAGACCGATGTTCACGCTGCGCTCCGCGAGGTGGGGGTTGGGACTGAGGGGATGTCGATGACCCCGTCGACGAAGGGCCCCGTGGCGGCGCGCAAGCGCTGCAAGGCGGCCAGCAGGTAGTGCGCGAACCAGGACGAGGCGAAAGCGAAGATCAGTGTGTACAGCCAGACCGAGACGATGACCAGCACTGGCGCGAAGATCAGCGTGGCCGCGCTCAGTGCCCACAGCAGCGAGGGCAGCGCGCCGAGGTAGCCGCACAGCACGCCCATGCCCAGCAGTGGAACGCGGTGGCGGCGGATCAACAACCGGCGTTCATCGGCCGAGGCGTGCGCGGCCAGCACGTCAAACGCAAACACGCGGTAGGTCAGCCAGCCCCAGATCAGCGGCGGCAGGATCATCACCAGCGGCGGCACGAACCACAGCGGCACGCTCAGCAACAGCGCCAGCAAGGCCGCCGCAGTGCACAGCAGCGCCCACAGCAGGCCCTGCCACCAACCACCGCCTTCACGGCGTTCCAGGGCCGGAAACCGCCGCTTGCCGACCAGCCGCACCACGGCCGGCGTGACCAGCGCGGTGACCAGCAGCAGCGTCACCACGACGACCACCGGCACCGACAGCGCCACCACGATCAGCGGGGCCATCAGCGTGCGCAACTGGGTGGCACCCACCGATTCCAGCCACTGCAACAAAGCCGCCACCAGCGACCAGCGTTCCAGCGCGCCGCGCACCGCCGAAACGGCGCTCTCCCAGTAGTTCCAGCCCAGCAACGCCACCGCAGCGCCGGCCACGGCCAGCGGCAGCAGCGACCACAGGATCACGCGCGGGTGCAGGCAGTAGGCGGCGGCGCGCCAGAAGGCGTCGAACACGGTGTTCACGGCGTCGGGCTCAGCGCATGTTGCCGGTGTGGCCCAGCGAATAACGGCCCGGCTGCGGCCACACGGTCAGGCCGTGCGGCTCTGCGCCGACCTTGATCTGCGTGACGGCACCACTCGCCGTGTCGAAGCGGTAGACCACGTCGTCGTAACGCGCCGCCAGCCACAGCCACTTGCCGTCGACGCTGACGTTGCCCATGTCGGGGCTGCCACCGCCAGGCACCGGCCAGCGCGCCACCACTTTCTCGGTCGCGAAGTCGATCACGGTGACGCCGCCGTTGCCCAGGCGCGAACCGTGGACCTTGTGCGAACCGCGGTTGGCCACAAACAAGCGCCTGCCGTCACGACTGGGGTACAGGCCGTGCGCGCCGATGCTGGTGGCGATGAAGCCGACCTGCTTGAACGCGTCGCCATCGATGACGTGCACGCCGTCGGCCATCATGTCGGCGATGTAGAAGCGCTTGCCGTCGGGCGAGACGCGGATGTCTTGTGGCATGCCCTTGGTCACGGTACAGATCTCGGTCTCGCCCGGCTCCCACACCGCACCCGCCTGGGTGCGCGGGGCACCCGGCTTTTCCTTGATGCGCGTCTTGGGCATCTCCAGTTTCAGGTAGCCCAGCACCTTGCGGCTGTCCAGGTCGATCTTGGCCAGCGTGCCCGAGAACTCGCAGGTGAAGATGGCGAACTTGCCGTCGACGGAAAAGTCGGCGTGGTTGATGCCCGGGCAGCCCGGGGTGTCGATCGAATACTGCAGTGCCATCGTCTTGGGGTCGCGGAAGTCGAGCCGCTTGCGCGCCTCGGCCACCACGATCGCCGACTTGCCGTCGGGCGTGGCGTACATGTTGTACGGATCGTCCACCGCGATGGCCTTGCCCGGCTTGCCGGTGCGCGGGTCGATCGGCGTCAGGCTGCCCTTGGTGGTGTTTTCAGCATTGTTGGTGACCCACAGCGTGCGCAAGTCCCATGACGGCACGATGTGCTGCGGGCTGAGGCCGACCTTGAAGCGGTCCACCACTTTCATCTTCGCCGGGTCGATGACATAGACATCGTGGCTGCGCAGGTTGGGCACGTAGATGCGCTCCAGGTCGCCGGCTACCACGGAGCTCAGCTTGTCGGCGGCGCTGGTGCTGTAGACGTTGGGCGCGGCCGAGGCGGCGGCGGTGGCCGGCACCGAAGCCGCCGGCGCTGCGGCCTGTGCGACGCTGCTGGCCAGCGTGGCGCCAGCCAGCAGGGCATGGACGGCTGCGGCCAGGGCGCGGGGCTGCGTGGTCATCATCGAATTCATCGTTGTCACTCCTTGTTTTGTCGGTCGTTTGTTCGGTGTTCTGCACAGGGCGGCTGGCGGTGCCCGCTACTGGGGGGCGCGCGTGGCAGCGCGCACTGCCGCCACGCTGGCGCGCACGATCAGTTCCACACCCGCGCGGCCCAGTTCGGCCGTGGCCTTGGCAGGGTCACCGGCCACGCCGTTGCCGGGGTGTTGCGCCGCCGCCGCTTGCGCCAGCTTGTCGGCGCGCACCAGCGCGGGGTCCAGCGCCAGCGTCAGCGCGGTGTCGGCCAAGCCAGCGTGGGTGCCGATCTCGGCGGCGCTGTAACCCTGTGACTTCAGTGTCTGCGCATAGGCCGAAGTGGCCGCCCGGTAGTACTCGGGTAAAGCGTGCACGCGGCAGGACGACGGGGCCGCCCGGGCCGACCATTCGCGGTTCACGGTGGCGGCCACGCGGTCCAGGCTGGCGCGGTAGCCGCCATGCTCACCCAGCAGCACGATGTGGCAGAAGCCATGGGCGCGCAAACTGCGCGCGGCACCCGCCAGCAGGGCCTCGAAGGCCGGCTCGGGGATGCTGATGGTGCCGGCCCAGCGCATGTGCTGGGTCGGCGGCGTGATGTCGCCCTCAGGCACATAGGCCAGAACGGGCGCCACGATGGCGTCGCCCAGTTGCTGCGCGATGCGCAGCGCCAACAAGCGGCCGCGCACGTTGTGCTTGCCCAGCGCCAGGTGCGGCCCGTTCTGCTCGGTGCCGCCGATGGGCAGCAACACCGTGGTGGCACCACCGGCAATGCGTTCGCGCAGTTCGACCGAGGTCAAATCTTCGAGTTGCAGCGAGGCCGACACGGTCGCCCGGGCCGGTCCCTGCAGAGTCGCACACAGCAAGAGCAGGAGCAGGGGCAGCCAGCCCCGGGCGAGAACGCGCAGCGGAACCGTCACGCTACTCGTCGTCACCCGACATCAAGCCGCCCAGCAAGCCGCCACCCAACAGGCCGCCCCCTGCAGCCAGGCCCAGCATGCCGCCTTCGTCCTTGTTGCCGCCGCGCTGCGGTGCGGCCGCGAAGACGCGTGAAGCCAGGCGGCTGAACGGCAGGCTCTGCAGCCAGACCGTGCCGGGCCCCGTCAGGCTGGCCAGGAACAGGCCTTCACCGCCGAACAGGGCGGTCTTGATCTTGCCGACATACTGGATGTCGAAGTCCACCGTGGGCGTGTAGGCCACCACGCAGCCGGTGTCCACGCGCAGGGTTTCACCGGGCTGCAGTTCGCGGCGCAGGATGGTGCCGCCGGCGTGCACGAAGGCCAGGCCCTCGCCTTCCAGCTTCTGCATCACGAAGCCTTCGCCACCGAAGAAACCGGCACCCAGCTTGCGCTGGAAGGCGATGCCCAGCGACACCCCGCGCGCCGCGCACAGGAAGGCATCGCGCTGGCAGATCAGCGTGCCGCCCAGCTGGCGCAGGTCCATCGGGATGATCTTGCCCGGGTAGGGCGCGCCGAAGGCCACCTTGGCCTTGCGCGGGCCTTCGTTGAGGTACACGGTGGTGAACAGTGATTCACCCGTCACCAAACGCTTGCCGGCGCTGAGCAGCTTGCCGAACAGGCCGCCGCCGCCACCGCTGGCGTCGCCAAACACGGTGTCCATGGCAATGCCGGTTTCCATGAAGAACATGCTGCCGGCCTCGCCGATGGCGGCCTCGCCGGGGTCGAGTTCGACCTCGACGAACTGCATCTCGGTGCCCTTGATTTCGTAGTCCACCACGTCCATCGCCATCGCACTTGCTCCCGCATCGGAAATACCAGTCGGGAATGGTAACGAACTGGCGTTGGCCGCCAGCCCGGGCGCGGTATCAACCCGTTGCAAAGGCAGGCGCTCAGAGATGTTCTTTGACGCCCAGGCTGACCACAATCGCGGCCGATGAACAGCCACGCCGACGTCCTGCTCTTCGCCAGCGCGGCCCTTGCGGTGGCTTCGGCCTCGATGACCGCCTTCGGCCTGCGGCGGCAGCGCTATGCCGGCTGGCTGTGGTGGGTGGCCGCGATGTGGCTGACCACGCTGGGCACCCTGCTGGGGGCCCTGCTGCCAGGGTCGGCTGCTGCCCTGCTGGCCACGCCCTTGCTGGTGCAGTGGCCGCTGGTCACGTTGATCGGCCTGCGGCGCTTCCAGCCGCGCCAGGCCTGGCCGGGCAGTGAACGCATCGACTGGGCGCTGCTGGCCGCTGGCTCGCTGGGCGCGGCCCTGGGCAGCGTGCTGCCGGCCGCCGACCTGGCCGGCCTGTCGGTGGCTTGCGGGCTGCTGGTCCACCTGTACGCTGCGGTGGTGCTGTTCATGGCCCCCAGCGGCCGCGACGCCACGCCGCTGCACGGTCTGGGCGCGGTGATGGCGCTGGCGGCTTTTGGCCCGGGCCTGGCCAGCCTGCCCGCTGCCGACCCGCTGTGGGCGCTGCAAGCCCGGGCGGCGGCGGCGGTACTGGGCGGCATCGTGCTGGCTTCGGTGGCGCAGACGCTGGTCTGCGAGCGCACCGAACGCCAGTTGCGTGAATCGCGCCGCCGCCTGCGCACGCTGGCCAATCTGGACGCGCTGACGCAGGTGCCCAACCGCCGCCACTTCCATGAACTGGCGGCGCTGGCGCTTTCGCAAGACCCGCCGGGCAGCGCCGTGCTGCTGATGTTCGACGTGGACCATTTCAAGCAGATCAACGACCACCTGGGCCACGCCGCCGGCGACCGCGCCCTGTGCCTGGTGTCGGGCAGCGTGCTGGAACACCTGCGCGCGCCCGATGTGGCCGGCCGCCATGGCGGCGACGAATTCGTGCTGCTGCTGCGCCGCGCCGCCACGGCCGACGCCATGGGCGTCGCCGGGCGCATCGTGGCCGAGGTGCAGCGGCGCAGCACCGAACACCAGTTGCCGGCCCTGAGCCTGAGCTTTGGCATGGTGCAGATCGGTGCCCACGAGCCCATCGCCAGCGCCATGCGCCGCGCCGACCAGGCGCTGTACGAGGCCAAACGCCAGGGCCGTTCACGCGCGGTGGCGGCGCTGGGCGACGAAGACCAGCCGGTGTTCGGCGAAAGCCAGCGGCTGGGCTTGACGGCGTCCTAGCCGGCTGCAGCGCGGCTTAGAGCGCCCACTCGTGCCTGGCGCAGGGCCGGCTCATAGAATCCGCTTTGCCTGAAGCCAGCACCGCCCTGCGCGGTCCCACCCCATGAGCCCTGCCGAAATCCTGTCCCAGTACGGCCCCCGTGAGTCCATGGCATACGACGTGGTGGTGGTCGGCGGCGGCCCTGGCGGCCTCGCCACGGCCATCCGCCTGAAACAGTTGAATGCCGATCTCTCGGTGGTGGTGCTGGAAAAAGGCTCAGAGCCCGGTGCCCACATCCTGAGTGGCGCGGTGATGGACCCGCGCGCGCTCATCGAACTGTTCCCCGACTGGCAGGCCCGCGGTGCGCCGCTGAATCAGCCGGTGACGGCCGACGAGGTGCTGTTCCTCAAGCCCGACAGCAGCAGCAGCACGCCGCAGTGGCTGATCCCCGACTGCCTGCACAACCACGGCAACTACGTCATCAGCCTGGGCGCCTTCAGCAAGTGGCTGGCCGAACAGGCCGAAGCCCTGGGCGTGGAGATCTTCCCCGGCTTCACGGGCGCTGAGGTGCTGTATGCCGACGACGGTGCCGGGCACGTTCGCGTCCGGGGTGTGGCCACCGGCAACCTGGGCGTGGGCAAGGACGGCCAGCCGCACGACGGCTTCCAGCTGGGCATGGAATTGCTGGGCAAGTACACCGTCTTCGCCGAGGGCGCGCGCGGCCACCTGGGCAAGCAGCTGATCGCGAGGTTCGAACTCGACAAAGGCCGCGACCCGCAGGCCTACGCGCTGGGCGTGAAGGAATTGTGGGAAGTGCCGGCCGACAAGGCCAAGCCCGGCCTGGTGCTGCACAGCGCCGGCTGGCCGATGGACGAACACACCTATGGCGGCGGCTTTCTGTACCACCTGACCGACAACCTCGTGACCCTGGGTTTCGTCACCGGCCTGGACTACCAGAACCCGTGGCTCAGCCCTTTCGAAGAGATGCAGCGCTGGAAAACGCACCCCAGCATCCGCGCCCACATCGAAGGCGGCAAGCGCATAGGCTATGGCGCGCGGGCCATCACCGCCGGCGGCTTGCTGAGCCTGCCCAAGCTGGTCTTTCCGGGCGGTGCGCTGGTCGGCTGCGACGCCGGCATGCTGAACGCCGCGCGCATCAAGGGCAGCCACGCGGCCATCAAGAGCGGCATGCTGGCTGCCGAGGCCGCTGCCGCCGCCCTGCAGGCCGGCCGTTCGGGCGATGAACTGAGCGCCTACCCGGCAGCCTTCGAGAAAAGCTGGCTGTTCGACGAGCTGAACCAGACGCGCAACTTCAAGCAGTGGTTCAAGCAGGGCAACACCATCGGCACGCTGATGACGGGCGTCGAACAGTGGCTGCTGCCCAAGCTGGGCCTGAAGAGCCCGCCTTGGACGATTCACCGCCACACGCCCGACCACGCGCGCCTGCACGCAGCCGGCCAGGTGCCCAAGATCGCCTACCCCAAACCCGACGGCCGCTTGACCTTCGACCGCCTGAGTTCGGTCTTCGTCAGCAACACCAACCATGAAGAGAACCAGCCCGCGCACCTGACCTTGAAGGACGACCGCGTGCCGGTGGCCATCAACCTGGCGCGCTACGCCGGGCCCGAGAGCCGCTACTGCCCGGCCGGCGTCTACGAATACGTGAAGAACCCGGATGACAGCGACCGCCTGCAGATCAACGCGCAGAACTGCGTGCACTGCAAGACCTGCGACATCAAGGACCCGACACAGAACATCGTCTGGGTCACGCCCGAAGGTGGCGGCGGGCCGAACTACGCGGGGATGTGAACACCATGCGCCGATCAGCTCCTTTGCTGGCCTGGCTGGCCGTGCTGGTGCCATGACAGCCGTGCTGCGCCGGTTACCGCTTTCCGCCCTGTTGTTGTTGCTGGCCGCCTGCGCCGCCGTTCCGACCGGCCCGACCACAGCGGCCAGCGACGCCGAAGACGACTACCAGCCCCTGGACGCGCCGGCACCCCCGGCCACCCTGGTGTGGAGCCCGGTGCGCTCGCCGGACCACGCAGCCTCGGCAGCCGGCGCGCAGGCCGCGCACGCCGCGCCGTGGACGCACACCGTGTTTCCCGGCAAGAAGGCCAGCCTGTACAGCCGCATCCAGATCGACGGCCGCAACGCCATGGCGGTGCAATCCACCGCATCGGCCAGCATGCTGCGCCAACAGGTGCGCGTGGAGTCTGGCGACCTGAACCGCTTGCGCTTCGCCTGGAAGGTGCCGGCGCTGATGGCTACAGCCGACATGGCACAGCGCGATCTGGATGATTCGCCGGTGCGCATCGTGCTGGCTTTCGAGGGCGACCGGTCCAAGTTCTCGGCCAAGAATGCGCTGCTGTCCGAGTTGTCCCAGGCCTTCACGGGCGAGCCCATGCCCTATGCCACCTTGATGTACGTGTGGTGCAACCAGCGCGCACCGGGCACCGTGGTCATCAACCCGCGCAGTGACCGCATCCGCAAGCTGGTGATGGAGTCCGGCGCGCGGAACCTGGACCAGTGGCTGGACTACGAACGCGACATCCGCGCCGACTTCGAGCAGGCCTTCGGCGAGGCCCCCGGTGCCCTGCTGGCGGTGGGGATCATGACCGACAGCGACAACACCTCATCCAGCGCGCAAGCCTGGTACGGACCCATCCAGTTGGTCGCCCGCCGGCCGGCGGGAGCCGTACAGGTTGGCGTAGACCCAGGTGAACTCGGCACCGAACAGAAAAATCTGCGCTGAGTAGTAGACCCAGACCAGCACCACCACCAGCGAGCCGGCGGCGCCGAAAGCCGAAGCCACCGCACTGGTGCCGATGTACAGCCCGATCAGCGACTTGCCGGCCGTGAACAGCGCGGCAGTGAAGCCCGCGCCGATCCACACATCCCGCCAGGCCACGCGGGCGCGCGGCATGATCTTGTAGATCAGCGCGAACATCGCCGCCACCAGCAGGAAGCTGCCCACGGCGTTGCTGAGGGCCGCCACCCCGACCCACGCGCCGAAGGCCGGATTCAGGCGGTGTTCGATGGCCGCCAGCGAGGCACTGACGACCAGCGACACCATCAGCAGGAAGCCGACGGCCAGGATCATGCCGAAGGACAGCAGGCGGGCCCGCACCAGCCCGATCCAGCCACTCGAGCCGGCGCGCACGGGCACCCGCCAGATGCGGTCCAGCGCGTCCTGCAATTCGCCGAACACCGAGGTGGCACCGACCACCAGCAGCAGCAGTCCGACCAGGGTGATGGCAGAACCTTCGGCCGGCCGGTCCAGGCTGGTCAGCAGTTCTTGCACCGCGGCCGCGCTGCTGGCCCCCATCAAGCCCTGCAATTGCGACTGGATTTCGCCGCGCGCGGCGTCCTGGCCGAAAACCAGGCCGGCCACCGCCACCACGATCAACAGCAGCGGTGCCATCGAGAACACCGTGTAGTAGGCCAAGGCTGCGCCCATGCTGGGCACGTGGTCGTCGAGCCAGGCATTGGCCACCTGTTTGAACAGGCGGCACAAGGCCCGCAGCGCGGCTTCAGGCTTCAAATTGCTTGGCCGCAAAGGCCCAGGCCATGCGCGATGCATCCGGCCCCTGGCCGTCGCTGTAGGGCTGTTTGGCGGCCCCGCCGCTCCAGGCATGGGCCAGGCCATCCACCGCCACCAGCGTGGCCACGGTGAGGCCCTTGCGTTTGAAATCGGTCACCGACATCGGATAGCGCTGGCCGCGCTGCAAGCGCCGAACGCTGCCGGCCTGGGCCCCTGCAGCCGCCGCCCAGACCTGCGCCGCCGCATCGCCGTTGTGCGGCGACACCACCCCATCGGCGGCACCGTGGATGACCAGCAGCGGCGGCCACAGCGCGGCCATCACGCTGGGCGTGGCCGCCAGCGGCACCGTGGGACGGTGGCCGCGCATCGCACCCAGCGCCGAGGTGGTGGAATGCGCCGTACCGGGCGGTATGCCCGAGTGCATGACCACCGCCTTGAAGCGCTGCGGGTAGCGGGTGACCAGCAGCGCCGCCATGCTGGCCCCGGCCGACAAGCCCGCCACCGCGACGCGGTTGCGGTCCACCGGATGCAGCAGGCAGACCTGGTCGACGGCGACCATGATCAAGGCCGCTTCGGCATAGGCCCGGCCGGTGGCGGTGTCGAACCAGTTCCAGCAACCCTGGCTGTTGGCCAGCCGGTCCTGTTCGGGGTAGAGCACCAGAAAGCGTTCACGTTCCGCGATGCGGTTCATGCGCGTGCTGGTGGCGAAGCGGTTGGCGTCCTGGCCGCAGCCGTGCAGCATCACCA
>JANMZP010000229.1:0-17791 GCA_031383435.1 Betaproteobacteria bacterium
CGACCATCAACGGCACCAGCTTCAACTGGTCGCGCATGGCGGTCGCCGGTGGCAACTACGTGGTCGGCGGCAACGCGCTGTTCACCAAGTACCAGCCGATCTGGGACCCGCGCATCACCTGGGCCAACGGCGTGGCGCGCAGGCGCGACGCGGTGTACTGGTCGGGCAGCGGCATCGCCGCCAACACCTACGTCAAGTCGTTCACCGACGTCCCCGCCGCCAACCAGACGCTGCTCACCGCGGGCGTGATCAGCGGCAACGCCTTGGCAGGGGTCAGTTCCAAGACCGGCACGACCGGTGTCTTCATCCCGACGGCCACCCTGTCGGGCTGGCTGGGCAGCGGCAGCGGCCTGGTGCTGGGCACCGGGCTGATCCTCAGCGAAGGTCTGATCCTCAGCGAAGGCTTGATCCTCAGTGAGGGCCTGATCCTCAGTGAGGGCCTGATCCTCAGTGAAGGCTTGATCCTCAGTGAAGGCCTGATCCTCAGCGAGGGCCTGATCCTCAGCGAAGGCGCTGTCACCGGCGAGCCCTGAGGGCCCGCACCGGGCGTGGCGAAATCCGCCTCGGCGACACCCGCGGGTCCAGGCGCTGGCGGCCCGCTGCGGCACCGGCTTTGCGGGCCCGTCGCGGGTGAAGCGCAAGGCCGACCGGCGCCATGCCCATCTGGCCGACCGGACCAGCGCCCCGGACCGCACGATCTCGCCGGCAGCGGTCTGATCCCCAGCGAGTACGGGGTTCTCAGCGAAACGGACATCACTTTTGTGCGCTTCCAGACGAATGGCGCCATCAAGAACGAGCCCGGAACCGCCGATGACAACCCTGCAGACCAAAACAATGTAGGCACACGCGACACATGACTCCCACCACTGGCGACGCCGCAAGCAAGCCGACCGCATCCTGGTGGGGTGCCGTGCACCGGGCACTGCTGCCCGACTACAACGCCAAGGCCACCGCCTACTGGTGGACGGTGGTGCTGCTGGGTGTGTCGGTGCTGCTGTGGTCGCTGGCCCGGCTGGGCTTGCAGCCCGGCCTGGTGGGGTTGCAGGTCGCGATTGGCGTGGCGGTGACGATGCTGGCCGGCATCTTCCCGGTGCGCGTGCCGCGCTCGACGAATTCCTTCGCCGCCGGCGAAATCTTCATCTTCCTGCTGCTGCTGGTGCACGGTGCCGAGGCTGCGGCCCTGGCCGCCGCAGCCGAGGCCGGTGTGGGCGCTTTCCGCACCTCCAAGCGCTGGAGCAGCCGTATCGCCAGCCCGGCGATGTCAGCGGTGTCGATGTTCACCGCCGGTTCGCTGCTGCACTTGGTGCTGGAGCACACGGGCTCGAACGCCGGCGTGATGATCGTGGCCACCATGGTCTTCGCCATGGGCTACTTCGTGCTGAACACGCTGCTGGTGACGGCCGTGCCGCGCCTCAAGCGCAGCGAAAGCCTGCAGTGGTCGGATCTGTTCGGGCACTTCGGCTGGGTCGGCATCGTCTACGCCGGCAGCGCCGTGGTGGCTTCGCTGTTGACGCTGACCTACCGGCAGTCGGGCGTGGGCGTCTTGATGGGCATGGTGCCGCTGCTGGCCATGATGCTGGCCACGCTGCACTACTTTTTCCGCCAGCAAGAAGCCGACGAGGCGGTGCGCGCCGCCGGGGCCGAAGCCGCCGACCGCGAGCGCGAACTCGCGCAGCGCCACGTGCACGAGCTGGAAGCCAGCGAGCGCCGCTTCCACAGCGCTTTCACGCACGCTTCCATCGGCATGGCGCTGCTCAGTTTCGAAGGCCGCATCCTGCAGGCCAACCCGGCCTTGCGCGCGCTGGTCGGTCGCAGCAGCGAGGAACTGGTGCAGCACTGCTTCCAGGCCCTGGTGCTGGACGAAGACCGTGCGGCACTGGAACTGCAGCTGGGCCTGGTCGACGGCCATGAATTCGAAGGCTTTGCACTGGAACTGCGCTGCCGCCACAGCGGCGGTGAGCCGGTCTGGGTGGCTGCGCATTGCAGCTTCTTTTCCGAACCCGGCGCCAGTTCACCCTGCCTGATCCTGCAGGTGCAGGACATCACCGCCCGGCGCAAGGCCGAAGCAGGCCTGCACCATATAGCCTTCCACGACGCGCTGACGGGCCTGCCCAACCGGCGCCGCTTCTACGAGTTGCTCAGCCAGGCCGTCGACGGCGCAGTGGCCAACCCCCAGCAGTCCTACGCCGTGATGTTCCTGGACTTTGACCGCTTCAAGCTCATCAACGACAGCCTGGGCCACAGCGCGGGCGACGAATTCCTGGTCCAGGTGTCGCGCCGCATCCGCGAATGCATGCGCCCGCAAGACATCGTGGCCCGCCTGGGTGGCGACGAATTCGCCGTGCTGGTGCGCCAGCTGGAACACGAACGTTCGGCGGTCAACCTGGCCGAGCGCCTGATGGACGCGCTGCGCCGGCCCTTCCTGGTCGCCGACACCGAGCTGATGACCAGCGCCAGCATCGGCATCACCTTCAGCGCCCTGGGTTACACCAGCCCCGAAGACGTGCTGCGCGACGCCGACACCGCCATGTACAAGGCCAAGGGTGCCGGCAAGGCGCGTTATGCCCTGTTCGACGCCAGCCTGCACACCGAAGTGGCCGACCGCCTGCGCCTGGAAGGCGACCTGCGCCACGCCATCGACGAAGGCCGCCTGACCGTGGCCTACCAGCCGGTCTGCGAACTGGCCAGCGGCCGGGTTTCCGGCTTCGAGGCGCTGGTGCGTTGGCAGCACCCGACCGACGGTGCGCTCAGCCCGGCCTGCTTCCTGCCCATTGCCGAAGAAGCCGGCCTGATGCTGCGCCTGACCGACTTCGTCATGCACTGCGCCTGCCGCCAGTTGCGCGAATGGCATGAACTCGACCCCGCCTACGCCGGCTTGACGATGAACGTCAACGTCTCGGGCCACGACATCGCGCACGCCGCCTTCGTGGCGCGCGTCACCCGCGCCATCGTCGAGAGCGGCTTGCAGCCCCACCAGCTGTGCCTGGAGCTGACCGAAGACATCCTGATGTCGCGGCTGGAAGGGGCGCTGCCCATGCTGGGCGAATTGCAACGCCTGGGCGTTTCGCTGGCCATCGACGACTTCGGCACCGGCTATTCCAGCCTGTCGCACCTGTCCACGCTGCCCATCGACTGCCTGAAGATCGACCGCAGCTTCGTCAACCGGCTGGACGCCGGCACCAAGGAGGCGGCGGTGGTGCGCAGCATCGTGCTGCTGGGCAGTTCACTGGGCAAGGCGGTGGTTGCCGAAGGCATCGAAACCGCCGCCCAGCTGGAGCAACTGCGCGAAATGGGTTGCCGCTATGGCCAGGGCTTTTTGCTGGCCAAACCGATGCCGGCCGCGCTGGCGGAACAGCAGCTGGGGCAGCGGCTGTGCCCGCCGCTGCCCTCAGTTCCCGTGGCGCCGTCGGCATCGCCATCGACGGCCCGGCCCCATCTGGCAACATCCGGGAACTTGTCGCAACCGCGCGACATACTTGTCAAATAAAGTGTCCGCAATGGCACCGCACCCGGCCCCACGCGCAGGTCGAGGGCCGTCCAACAGACCGCAGAACTCGGGATCATGACCATCACCCAGCCGCCAGGTGGCCTGATCGGGCCGCGTCCCGATGGCCGGCGCGCGCCGTCAAGGTGAGCGTGCCGCCACCTGTCGACAAGGGCCAGGGCACGGGGTGGTCGCGGCTGAACGCCGCCTTGATGCCCGACTACACGCCGCAGGCCATCACCTTCTGGTGGCTGATGGTCGGCCTGGGCGGCGGCGTGCTGAGCGCTTGCGCGGTGTGGCTGCTGCAGCAGCCCTGGACGGTGGCGCTGCAGATGGCGGTCGGCCTGGCGCTGGCCGTGGGTTCGGGCCTGTTCCCGGTGCGCGTGCCGGGCACCAAGCATTCCTTCGCCGTGGGCGAGGTTTTCATCTTCCTGGTGTTGCTGATGATCGGCCCGGCCGCAGCGGCTCTGGTGGCGGCTGGCGAAACCGGGCTGGGTGCGTTCCGCACGTCCAGGCGCTGGACCAGCCGGCTGGTCACGCCGGCGATCAGCGGGCTGTCGATCTGGAGCTCGGGTTCCCTGCTGCAGTGGACGCTGGTGCGCCTGGAGGCTGCGGGGGGCGCCAGCGCAGCGGCGGTGGCGGCAGCGATGATGGCTTTCGCGGCGCTGTACTTCGTCGTCAACGCGGTGTTGCTGGCCGGCTTGCAGCGGCTCAAGCGCGGCGAGCCCTGGTTCCGCCTGGTGGCACCGGTGGTGGCGCTGCGCTGGGTGGGCATGGCCTACGCCGGCAGCGCAGCACTGGCCACGCTGCTGTACGTCACCTACCGCCAGCAGGGCAGCGGCGTGTTGTGGGTGATGGTGCCGCTGCTGGCCATGCTGCTGGTGACGCTGCACTTCTACTTCCGCCAGCAAGAAGTGCACGAAGCGCTGCGCGATGCGAGCAGCAGCGCCGCCGCGCGCGAGGCCGTGCTGATGCTGCGCGAAACCGAAGCCACCGAGCGCCACCTGAAAGCGCTGCAGGCCAGCGAATACCGCTTCCACAGCGCCTTCACGCACGCCTCCATCGGCATGGCCTTGCTCGACCTGGACGGCAGCCTGCTGCAGGTGAATGCCGCGCTGGCCCGCCTGCTGGGCCGCAGCGCAGCCGAGTTGCAACGCTGCCGGGTGCAAGACTGCGTGCTGGCCGATGACCGAGCGGCGCTGGAAGGGCAACTGGCCGCCACCCGCCACGCGGGCTTTGAAGGTTTCGCGCTGGAACTGCGCTGCCAGCACCTGGACGGCGGCACGGTCTGGATGGCGCTGCATTGCGGCTTCTTCACCGAGCCCGGTGCCGACACCGCCCGCCTGATCCTGCAGGCGCAAGACGTCAGTGCCCGCCGCCGCGCCGAGGCCGGGCTGCAGCACATGGCCTTCCACGACAGCCTGACCGGCCTGCCCAACCGGCGCCGTTTCGTCGAATGCCTGGCCGGCGTGGTGGCCCGTCAGCAGACCGACGGCTCGCGGCCGTGGGCGGTGATGTTCCTGGACTTTGACCGCTTCAAGATCGTCAACGACAGCCTGGGCCACACCGTGGGCGACGCGCTGTTGCAGCAGGTGGCGCGCCGCGTGCAGGAACGCCTGCGTCCGGGCGACACCGTGGCCCGCCTGGGCGGTGACGAATTCGCCATCCTGGTCGACCACATCGAAGGCGAGCGCGACGCGCTGGTGCTGGCCGACCGACTGCTGGACGCGCTGAAACAGCCCTTCATGCTGGGCGACGTGGAACTGATCGCCAGCGCCAGCATCGGCATCACCTTCAGCACCCAGGGCTACACCACGGCCGAAGCCGTGCTGCGCGACGCCGACATCGCGATGTACAAGGCCAAGGCGGCGGGCAAGGCGCGCTACGCCGTCTTCGACGCCAGCCTGCACGCCGCCGTCACCGAAAGGCTGCGCCTGGAAGGCGATCTGCGCCACGCCATCGAGCGCGGCGAGTTGCGAGTCGAATACCAGCCGGTCTTCGCACTCGGCGCAGCGGACGCGATCGCACCCGGCACGCTGAGTGGTTTCGAAGCCCTGGTGCGCTGGCAGCACCCACAGGATGGCCGTTTGCTGCCGGCCGCCTTCCTGCACCTGGCCGAAGACAGCGGCCTGATGCTGGGCCTGAGCGACTTCGTCTTGCAGCAGGCCTGTCAGCAAGTGCGCCAGTGGCAACTGGCCGACGCCGCGCATGCCGGGCTGGGCCTGGCCGTCAACATCTCGGCACACGACCTGGGCAGCCCGGCGCTGGTGGCCCGCGTCAGCCGTGCGCTGTCGCTGTCGGGTTTGCAGCCGCAGCACCTGACGCTGGAGCTGACCGAGAACATCCTGATGTCGCACATCGAAGCGGCCCTGGGTGCCTTGACCGCGCTGCGCCAGTTGGGCGTGAAGCTGGCGGTGGATGACTTCGGCACCGGCTATTCCAGCCTGGCGCATTTGTCGCAACTGCCCATCGACAGCTTGAAGATCGACCGCAGCTTCGTCAGCCAGTTGCAGCGCAACCCGGCCGATGCCGCCGTGGTCAGCGCCATCATTCAACTGGGTGGCACGCTGCACAAGACGGTGGTGGCCGAAGGCATCGAAACCGCCGCGCAGATGGACCAGTTGCGCCAACTGGGCTGCGGCTTTGGCCAGGGCTTCCACCTGGCCACCCCGCTGTCGGCGGCGCAGGCCAGCGCCTGGCTGCACGACACGGGCGGCGCGCGGCACTAGCCGCCCCGGCCGCTACACCGGCAGCAGCGAACTGTTCTTCACCTCTTCCATCACCGCATAGGTGCGCGTCTCGCGCACGCCCGGCAGGGTCCAGATCACGCTGCCGATGAACTGCCGGTAGGCCGCCATGTCGGCCACTCGGGTCTTCAGCAGGTAATCGAAGCCACCGGCCACCAGGTGCGCCTCCAGGATTTCTGGGCGCACCTGCACCGCGGCCTTGAAGGTGTCCATCACGTCGTGCACCGTGCGGTCGAGCAGGATTTCCACGAACACCAGCAGCCCGGCACCCAGCTTGGCCGGGTTCAGCTTCGCCTCGTAGCCCAGGATGTAGCCGTCGCGGTGCAGCCGCTTCACCCGGTCCAGCACGGCGGTGGGCGACAGGTGCACGGCCTCGGCCAGCTTCAGGTTGCTGATGCGGCCGTCGGCCTGCAGCACGCGCAGGATGCGGCGGTCGATGGTGTCGATCTCACGGGTGGCGGCGGAGGCGGTGTCGTCCATGGCGGGCGATTCTCGGCGAATGATTCACGGCGCATGAATCACGGCAGATGGCCTGGATTTCCGCACCCGCCTCGGCGCAGCCCCGCCTAAGCTGCGCGCATGGGCGGTTCTGCCGCTGTCAGCCGCCGTCATCCGTCGTCAACCGGCATCACCGGCTGTTCCCCCGCCGTTCCCCCGCCGTTCCCCCGCCGTTCGCCCGCCGTTTGCCCTGGAGCCCCGCATGTCCGCAGCCCGCTTGCCCTTCCCCTACCGCCCTGAAGCCGGTGCCGTCGCCGAAGCCCTGGCCGCCCTGCAAGGCCGGCTCGACTGGCCGGCTGTGCTGGCCACCGCGCGCCCCTGGGTGCAGGCGGTGCGCGAACAGCCCGCGCCTTTCTGGGCGATGGAGTCGCTGCTGCGTGAATACCCCATCAGCAGCGCCGAGGGCCTGGCGCTGATGCGCCTGGCCGAAGCCCTGCTGCGGGTGCCCGACGCTGAAACGGCCATCGCGCTGACCGCCGACCAACTCGGCCGCGGCGACTTCGTCGATGCGTCTGAAGGCAGCCCGCACAAGCTGTTGGCGCAGTTGTCGGCCAGCGCCATTTCACTCAGCAAGAAGTTCTTGCCTGGTGCCGAAAATTCGAGTGAAAGCCCGCCCGGCCTGCTGCAGCGCCTGGGCTCGCGCACGGTGGTGGCGGCCACGGTGCGCGCCATCCAGTTGCTGGGCCGCCAGTTCGTGCTGGGCCGCACCATCCAGGAAGCCATGGCCGAGGCCGACAGTGCCCGCAAGGTGCAAGCGCAGCTGCGTTACAGCTACGACATGCTGGGCGAAGGCGCGCGCACCGAGCGCGACGCCCAGGCCTATCTGGCCAGCTACCGCAACGCCATCACCGCCATCGCCAGAGGCCGGACGGCCGCATCGCCGATGGCGGCCGACGGCATCTCGATCAAGCTCAGCGCGCTGTTCAGCCGCTATGAAGACGCGCAGCGTGAGCGTGTTTTCGCCGAGCTGCTGCCGCGCGTGCTGTCGCTGGTCGACCAGGCGGCGCAGGCCAACCTGAACCTCACCGTCGATGCCGAGGAAAGCGACCGGCTGGAACTGTCGCTGGACCTCGTCGAAGCCGTGGCCCGCCACATCGCCATGCGCTGGCCGCAGTGGCCCGGCTTCGGCCTGGCCGTGCAGGCCTACCAGACCCGCGCGCTGGCCGTGGTGGACGAGGTGGCGCGCATCGCGCGGACCCACGGTCTGCGCTTCATGGTGCGGCTGGTGAAGGGTGCTTACTGGGACGGCGAAATCAAGCGCGCCCAGGAAGGCGGCCTGCCGGGCTACCCGGTGTTCACCCACAAGCACCACACCGACATCGCCTACCTGGCCTGCGCCGAGCGGCTGATCAGCCACCATGCCGTCATCTACCCGCAATTCGCCACGCACAACGCCGGCACCGTCGCGGCCATCCTGCAGATGGCGCGGGCGGTGGGTGCCGACTTCGAAATGCAGCGCCTGCACGGCATGGGCGAAGGCGTCTACCGCGAAGTGCTGAAGGACGGCCGCGTGCCCTGCCGCATCTACGCGCCGGTCGGCGAACACCGCGACCTGCTGGCTTATCTGGTTCGGCGCTTGCTGGAAAACGGCGCCAATTCATCCTTCGTGCACCAGCTGGCCGACGAGATGGTCAGTGCCGAGGTGCTGCTGGCTTCACCGCTGGCAGCCAGCACCGTGGCTGCGTTACCGCAGCCGGCTGCGCTCTACGGCGAAGCCCGCGCCAACTCCACCGGTGCCGACCTGGCCTGTCTGGCGATGCGCCTGCCCTTGGAAGCTGCCATCGTCGCCACCCGGATCGAAGCCGTGGCCATGGCCAGCACCACCGAAGTGGCGGCTGCGATGGACCGTCTGCACGCTGGCTTCGGTCCCTGGCACGCCCGCCCGGTGGCCGAGCGCGCTGCCCTGCTGCGCCGCGCCGCCGACCTGCTGGACGCCCGCCTGCCCGAGTACTGCGGCCTGTTGGTGAAGGAAGCCCACAAGACACTGGGTGACTGCGTGGCCGAGGTGCGCGAGGCGGTGGACTTCTGCCGCTACTACGCCGATCAGGCCGAAGCGCGGCTGGCCGACCAGACGCTGCCGGGTCCCACCGGCGAAAGCAACGTGCTGCGTCTGCGCGGTCGCGGCGTCTTCGTCTGCATCAGCCCGTGGAACTTCCCGCTGGCCATCTTCGCCGGGCAGGTGGTGGCCGCGCTGGTGGCCGGCAACACCGTGGCCGCCAAGCCGGCTGAGCAGACGCTGGTCGTCGCCCGCCGCTTCGTGGCCCTGCTGCACGAGGTGGGCGTGCCGGTGGATGCGGTGGCCTGCCTGCACGGCCTGGGCGAAACGGTGGGCGCTGCGCTGGTGGCCGACCCACGCACGGCCGGCGTGTGCTTCACCGGCAGCACGCCGGTGGCGCGGCTGATCAACCGCACCCTGGCCGCGAAGGACGGCCCCATCGTGCCCTTGATCGCCGAAACCGGTGGCCTGAACGCGATGGTGGTGGACAGCAGCGCGCTGCCCGAACAGGTCATCGACGCCGTGGTGCAAAGCGCCTTCCGCAGCGCCGGCCAGCGCTGCAGTGCGCTGCGCCTGCTGTGCGTGCACGAAGGCATCGCCGACGGGGTGATCGAGATGCTGCGCGGCGCACTGGTCGAGCTGCAAGTGGGCGACCCGGCCGACTTGGCCACGGATGTCGGCCCGGTCATCGACGACGAAGCCTATGCCGGCATCGGCGCGCACGTGCAGCGCCTGCGCGGCAGCGCCCGGCTGCTGGGCCAGACGCCGGTCACGTCCGCCTTCCCGCGCCTGATCGCGCCGGTGGCTTTCGAGATTGCCCGCGTCGCCGACCTGCAGGCCGAGATCTTCGGCCCGGTGCTGCATGTCGTGCGCTGGGGGCCGGGCCAGAGCGGCCCAGGGGCCGCGTGTGACGTGATGGACGTGGTGCGCCAGATTAACGCGCTGGGCTACGGCCTGACGCTGGGCGTGCAGACGCGCATCGACAGCCGCGCCCAGCGCATCGCCGATGCGGCGCGGGTCGGCAATGTCTACATCAACCGCAACATGATCGGCGCGGTGGTCGGCGTGCAGCCTTTTGGCGGCGAAGGCCTCAGCGGCACCGGCCCCAAGGCCGGCGGGCCGCACTACCTGTATCGCTTCTGCAGCGAGCAGACCGTGACCATCAACACGGCGGCCGCCGGCGGCAACGCCGAGCTGCTGGCCGGGCTGGCTTAGTTCAAATACATGCCGAGGTAGCGCCGGCCCTTGCTGACGGCGGTGGGGTCGGGGCAGGCCTCGAACCAGGCGATCAGTTGCAGGCGGGCCTTTTCGCGGTCGGGCTTGCCTTCGGCCTTGTCGCGCATGACCACGTCGAGCAGCTGTTCGAAGGCGGCGTCGAAGTCGCCGGCCCAGGCTTGCAGCGCGGCCAGCTGGAAGCGGGCTTCAAAGTCGCGCGGGTTGGCCTGGATGCGCGCGGCCAGCGCGGCGGCGTCGCCCGGCGGCTTGTTGGCGGCCAGCTCAATGCGCGCCAGCAACTGGGCGTGGCGCGGGCCGGCGTCGGTGGGCAGGGTGTCCAGCAGGCCGCGCGCCTGGTCGAAAGCGCCCACCTTGATCAAGCGCTCGGCCATGTCGAGATTGGCTTCGGGGTGCTCGGGTTCCAGCGCCAAGGCCTGGCTCAGCAGCGCCAGGGCGCTGTCGTCGTCGGGGGCCAGTGCGGCCTGTTCGCGCAGCGCGTCCACGGTGACGGCCGCTGCGGCCTCCTCGGGTGCGCCAGCCGGCAGGTGCTTGTCCAGGAAGGCGCGGATCTGGCCTTCAGGCAGCGCGCCGGTGAACTGGTCCACCGGCCGCCCGCCGATGAACAGCACCACCAGCGGGATGCTGCGGATGCGCAGCGCAGCGCTGATCTGTGGCGCTTCATCGGTGTTCAGCTTGGCCAGCAGGAAGCGGCCGCCATAGGCCTGCACCAGCTTTTCCAGCACCGGCCCGAGTGACTTGCAGGGCCCGCACCAGGGCGCCCAGCAGTCCAGCAGCACGGGCACTTGCATCGACGGTTCCAGGACGGCAGCCTCGAAGTCGGCTTCGGTGACGTCATAACTCAGGTCAGGCTGATCGGGCTGTTGCTGCATGGGAGTGCTTCGTTTCAAGAATGAAAAATGCCCCGCTGGGCGGGGCATTGTGGCCGGGCGCGAAGCCCAGCGGGTTCAACGCTCGCGGCGCGGAATGCCGGTGGGCGTGGTGTTGCCCGACAACATGAACACCGTGTAGACGCCCTGCCCAACCAGGTTGAAGGGCGTGGTGGTGGTGGTCTGGAACAGCGGGTCCGAGGCCGTGGCCGAAGTCACCTGCAACTGCACCGACGAATTCGAGTTCGCCGTGGCGTAGGTGGAAGCCGTGCCGGCCAACACGTTGGAGGCCAGCGCCAGGTAATCCACCGACAGGGTCAGCGGGTCGGAACCGGCGATGCCGTTGACCAGACGCACCTTCACGCGGGTGGTGGTGGCGGGCAGGCGGTTGTCGTCGGTCAGCAGCAGCAGCTTGCCGGCAGCGGCCGAGCCGTAGGCCATGACGGTGTAGTCAGCGCCGGCGGCAAAGGTTTGCGCCGTGGTGCTGTAGGCCACGCCGTTGATGCGCATCGTCAAGGTGCCCGCGCTGGCGTCAACCAGCGCGTACGGGCCCACCGACGGCGAACGCAGGCTGCCCACCAGGGTGGTGGCGCCGAAGGTCGAAGCGACGTTGCCACCGCTGTCCACACTGGCCACCACGCGAACGCGCGCCTTGGTGTTCTTCAGCGCCTTGACGGCACCTTGCTGCTCGATGAGCGTGCCGTTGACCAGCACGCCGCCGGCACCGCCGGTGAACACGATGGTGTTGAACTTCTTGGCGGCCAAGGTGATGGAAGCGATGTCCAGGCGCAGGTCGTTGGGGTCACCAGCGCCGGTGACGCGCAGGCGGTAGGTGCCTTGCGAGATTTCACGGAAGCCACTCAGGCCGCCGGTAGCCAGTTGGCTTTGCGTGGCGGCGGTTTCACCCAGGTCGGCCGTGGCCGAGGTGAGGTAGACGTCCAGCGTGCCGGTGTCGGTGGTGGCGTTGAACATGCGCACGCGGGTGTTGTTCGCGTCGGTGATGTTGGCGGCGTTTTCGTCTTCAGGCAGGGTGGACAGGCGCAGCGCGGTCTGGCGGCCCCACACCACGGCGGTGTAGTGCGCGTCTTTCGACAGCGAGTAGGAGCCGGTCAACAGCGTTGCGCCGTCGCCGCTGTTCTTCACGTTCAGCGTGTAGGTGTTGGCGTCGATGGCGCTGGAGGTCGTCAGCGCGTCGGTCGCGACGCCACCGAACAGCTTGGTGTCGCCGGTGTACAGGTCCAGCGTGGCCAGGTCGCTGGTCAGGTTCAGCGCGCGCACATTGGTGGAGCCGCTGCCGCTGCCGCTGCTGCCGCCGCAGGCCGCCAGAACGAGGGAAGAAGCGAAGGTGGCCAGCAGGGCCAGCCGGCGCGAATAAGAGGCAGATGTCATCAAAGGTCCTTGGAGGGTGCCGGTTCAGGACGGGATTGCAGCGCCGGTGTCATCACGCACGGTTTCCGCCCAGCTTTGGATTATGACCGGGCGTGACTGCGGCGCATCCGATCAACGGTTACGCCGCAACACGCCGGCCACTGTGGGCACTGCACAGCGCCTGCATGCGCTGGTCCGTTGCCGCTGCGGGCCCTGCGCTTGGTCACGCCGCGTCATGCGATGACACAAACCCGCTGCACCGCAGGGCCTTGCGGATCGCTACCCTCGCGGCATGGAGAACACCAAGCCCTACCACCTGTTCGTCGTCGAAGACGACCCCGCGATGCGCGACATGCTCAGCGCCTACCTGGAGAAGCAGGGCATGGCAGTGACCAGCATGCCCAGCGCCGAAGACCTGATGCGGCGCATCCACCGCCTGCGCCCCGATCTGGTGGTGCTGGACGTATCGCTGCCCGGCGAATCGGGTCTCAGCGCCTGCCAGCGCCTGCGTGCCGACGGCGACCGCGTGCCCATCATCTTGCTGACCGCGCGCACCGAAGAGATCGACCGCGTGCTGGGCCTGGAAATGGGCGCCGACGACTACCTGGGCAAGCCGTTTTCGGCGCGCGAACTGCTGGCCCGCATCCGCGCCGTGTTGCGCCGCGTCAGCAGCACGCCCGGCGTGCCGATCGCCTTCGACCGCGACGTGCCGATTGGGCCTTTTACGTTTGTGCCGGCCACGCGCAGCCTGCACAGCGCCGACGGCGTGACGCGTGTGCTCAGCACGGTGGAATACGCGATGCTGGCCGAACTGGTGACCAGCCCCAACGTGCCGATCTCGCGTGAGCGTTTGCTGTCGGTCTCGCACGAACGCGGCGACGCGCTGCTGACGCGCACGGTGGATGTGGCCGTGATGCGCCTGCGCAAGATCGTCGAGCCCGACCCGGCCATGCCGCGCTACATCCAGACCGTGCGCGGCCACGGCTACATGTTTGTGCCGCAGCTTCAGTCGCTGTCGCAGGCCGCCCCGCGAGCCGCCTGACGTGATCGGTTTCGGGCCGCGCCGGCCCTGGTCGCTGGTTCGGCGGCTGACCGGCGGCGTCGCCCTGATCGCGGTGTTCGCCTTCGGCGCGCAGGCCATCGTGCTGGGCCTGTGGTTGTCGCCGGTGGCCGACGACATGGCCGGCCTGGCCGCCGAGCAGGCGCTGGCCGCGCAGGCGGCGCTGGGCGCGGTGCCGCCCGAGCAGCGCGCGCAACTGGCCAGCCAGTTGTCTTCGGGCCGGGTGCGGGTGACGGCCGAGCCACCGGTGGGTGCCGAGGCGCTGATGCAGATGCAGCCGGCACCGGGCGAACCCGACAGCAGCGTGCAAGGCCGCGCCGGCGCCGTCATCGAAGCGCGCTTCCAGGGCCGCGTGGGTGAAACCTTCGCCGCTGTCTTTCGCCTGCCGGTGGACGGCCAGGTGTGGTGGCTGGTGCGCGAATACAGCGCCGCGCAGGGCGCGGTGTCGGGAACCCTGGCGGTGTGGCTGCTGATGCTGGCGGTGGCCACGGTGGGCGCGTTGCTGGTGTCGGTGCGGCTGATCGCGCGGCCGATCAGCCGGCTGGCCGACGAGATCACGCAGCAGACCTCACAGCACCACGCGCAACTGGTGCCGCTGCCCGAGCGCCCCGATTCCAGTGCCGAACTGCAGTCGCTGGTGCGCGCCTTCAACGGCCTGGCGCACCAGGTCAGCACGGCGGCGCAGGCGCGCCAGCAACTGTTGGCCGGCGTGTCGCACGACCTGCGCACGCCACTGGCCCGGCTGCGCCTGCGCGCGGAAACGCAATGCGAGCCGGCTGTGGCCGAAGCGCTGACCGCCGACCTGCACGCCCTGGGCCGCATCGTTGACCAGTTCCTGGCCTACGTGCAGGGCGACGGCGGCGCGGCTTTGGGCGCGCCCGAGCCGCTGGACCGCACCGTGCGCGACGTGGTGCTGCGCTATGCACCCAGCGGGTACGCGGTCAGCGCGCACATCGAACCGGTGGCCTTGGCGGTACCCGACCTGGTGGTGCAGCGCCTGCTGGTCAACCTGATCGACAACGCACTGGCCTACGGGCAGGCGCCGGTGGAAGTCAGCCTGCGGGCTACGGCGGCGGGCGCCGAACTGTGTGTGACGGACCACGGCACCGGGATGTCGGAGGCCGACTTCGAACGCGCCCAGCAACCCTTCGTTCGGCTGACCAATGCCCGCAGCGAGCTGGGGCATTGCGGGCTGGGCTTGGCCATCGTGGCGCAGATGGCGCGGCAGCTGGGCGGGCGGCTGCAGGCGCAGCGCGATGCGGAAAGGCGCTTCTCGATCGTGCTGGCGCTGCCCCGGCGGTGATGCCTTGCTGGCGCACCGCGCCACGGCCTCACGGGTACAGCCCGCGCTCCTCGCGCGCCGTCAGGATGCGCTCGCAGGCCACCGCGAAGGTGGCGGTGCGCAGCGTGATCCGGTGCTTGTCGGCGGTGTCCCAGATGTGCTTCAGCGCGCCGGCCATGATCTTGTCCAGGCGCAGGTTGATTTCGTCTTCGCTCCAGAAGAAGCTGCTGAAGTCCTGCACCCATTCGAAGTAGCTGACGGTCACGCCGCCGGCGTTGCAGATGACGTCGGGCACGACCAGGACGCCGCGGTCGGCCAGGATGTCGTCGGCCATCGGCACCGTCGGGCCGTTGGCCCCTTCCAGCACCAGCCGGGCCTTGATGCGCTGGGCGCGCGCGGCGGTGATCTGGCCTTCCAGGGCGGCCGGGATCAGGATGTCGCAGGCCACGTCCCAGAACGCTTCGCCGTCCATTGCCTCGGCACCCGCAAAGCCGCCGACGCCACCCGTGGCTTTGACGTGCGCCGTGATGTCGGCCATGTCGAAACCGTTGCTGTTGAAGATGGTGCCGGTGTGGTCTTGGGCGGCAACGATGCGGCCGCCGGCCTGGGCGAACAACTCGGCCGCCGACGAGCCCACATTGCCGAAGCCCTGCACCGCCACGCGGGCACCCTCCAGGTTCAGGCCCAGGCGGCGCGCCGCTTCCCGGCCGGTGACGAAGACACCGCGCCCGGTGGCCTTCACACGCCCCAGACTGCCGCCCAGGTGGATGGGCTTGCCGGTGACCACGCCGGTGGCGGTGGTGCCGGTGTTCATCGAATAGGTGTCCATCATCCAGGCCATGATCTGCCCGTTGGTGTTCACGTCGGGTGCCGGGATGTCGCGCTGCGGTCCGATGATGATGCCGATCTCGCTGGTGTAGCGGCGCGTCATGCGCTCCAGTTCCTTCTGGCTGAGCCGCTTGGGGTCGACGCGGATGCCGCCCTTGGCACCGCCATAGGGCAGGTTCACCGCCGCGCATTTGACGGTCATCCAGGCGCTCAGCGCCATCACCTCTTCCAGCGTCACGTCGGGGTGGAAGCGCACGCCGCCCTTGCCCGGGCCGCGGCTCAGGTTGTGCTGCACCCGATATCCCTCGAAGTGCGCGACGTCGCCGTTGTCCAGCTCGATCGGCACGTCGACGATCAGCGCGCGCTTGGGGCGCTTCAGGGTTTCAACCCAGCGCGACAGGTGGCCCAGGTAGGGCACCACGCGGTCGACCTGGCTGATGTAGGTGCCCCAGGGGCTGTCGGCCGTGGGGTTGACGTAGGACAGGGGCGTGATCGAGTTCGGTGCAGACATCGGTTTTCCTTGTGGGGCAGCCGCCGGTTGAGGGCAATGCGGGCCTGGCACCTTGTGGGTGTTCGCGCCGCTGCGGCATGGGTGGCGACTCTAGGTGGGCGGGGCCCGTCTGTCTCGTGGTCTGCCATGCCGCCTTTGCATGCGGGCTGCGCCCGGGCGTCATCGAAGGCGCTGGCTACACTGCCGCGCATGACGACAAGCAGCGTGGCATTCATCGGTGGCGGCAACATGGCGTCGGCCCTCATCGGCGGTTTGCTGCGGGCCGGGCGTGCTGCGCAAGACATCGTCGTGGTCGAACCTTTCGAAGCCCAACGCGCCCGCCTGGCTGCGCAGTTCGGCGTGCAGGCGCAGCCTGCTGCCGACGCCCGCCTGGCCGCCGCCGGCATGGTCGTCTGGGCCGTCAAGCCCCAGCTTTTCACGGAGGCCGCCGCGCCTTGCGCGCCCTACATCGGCAGCGCGCTGCAGGTCAGCGTGATGGCCGGCGTGCGCAGCGCAGCCGTGGTGCGCGCCAGCGGCAGTGCCCGCGTGGTGCGCACCATGCCGAACACGCCAGCGCTGATCGGCCAGGGCATTGCGGGCTTGTACGCGCGGGCCGAGGCGGATGCCGCCGACCGCGCCCGGGTCGAGGCCTTGTTCGCGCCCACCGGCCAGGTCATCTGGGTGAACCGCGAGGACGACCTCGATGCCGTCACCGCGCTGTCGGGTTCGGGTCCGGCCTATGTCTTTTTCTTTATCGAAGCGATGGTGCAGGCGGCCATCGAGATGGGTCTCAGCGCCGAGCAAGGCCGTCAGTTGGCCCAGGCGACTTTCGCGGGCGCGGCCGCGCTGGCCCAACAGTCGCCGCTGTCGCCCACGGCCTTGCGCGAGCAGGTCACCAGCAAGGGGGGCACCACGCACGCGGCCATCGCGGCGCTACAGGAACAGGGCGTCAGCCAGGCCTTCGTGAAGGCGCTGCACGCGGCGCGCGACCGGGCTGCGGAACTGGGTCGGTCCTCGGCTTGAGGCGCACCCTGCGCTGCGCCGGGCTTCAGCGCAGCGCCAGGTCGGCCGCCGTGCCCGCGAACACCGCGAAGCCCACCCAGTGGTTGAGCCTGAAGGCCTTGAAGCAGCCGTCGCGGCTGCGTTCGCGTATCAGGGTGTAGTGCCAGGCCGCCTGCCCCGCCGCAGCGGCGATGCCCACGCCAAAGAGCCAACCCAGGCCCAGTGAACGGCCCAGAAACGCCCAGCTCAGCAGGTAGATGGCGTAGAAGGCCATCACGCCGGCCACGTCCCAGCGGCCCAGCGTGATGGCTGATGTTTTCATGCCGATGCGCAGGTCGTCGTCGCGGTCGACCATGGCGTATTCGGTGTCGTAGGCCAGCACCCAGAACACATTCGACAGCAGCAGCAGCCAGGCCTGCGGCGGCACGGCGGCCGTCAAGGCCTGCCAGCCGAAGCTGGCCCCGCCCAGCGTGGCGGCAAAGGCCATCGGGATGCCGAAGCTGAAGGCCACGCCCAGCACCGCCTGCGGCATGCCCAGCACGCGCTTGGCGTAGGGGTAGAGCAGCGTGACGGCCAGCGCCGGGAACGACAGCGCGATGGCGCTGGGGTTGGTGCTGAGCACCAGCGCGAAAGCCAGCAGCGCCAGCACCGCGCCCAGCGCCATGGCCTCAGCCGCGCTGATCGCACCGCGCGTGACGGGCCGCTGCGCGGTGCGCTTGACGTGGCGGTCGAACTCGCGGTCGGCCACGTCGTTGGCGCAGCAGCCGGCGCTGCGCATCAGGATGGTGCCCAGCGTGAAGACGATCAGCAGATGCCAGCCGGGCCAGCCGTCGGCGGCGATCCACAGCGCGCTGAGGGTCGGCCACAGCAGCAGCAGCCAGCCGGCCGGGCGGTTCCAGCGGATGAGGTCGAGGTAGAGCGACAGGCGGCCGGG
>JANMZP010000237.1:0-3780 GCA_031383435.1 Betaproteobacteria bacterium
TCGACGGGTTGCTGGTGAAGTAGTGGATCTGCGTCTCGATGATGCTGGCCTGCGGGGTGGCGCGCACGGCGGTGATCAGCGAGTTGTTGCGGTCGGCACCGTAGCCTTGGCGCAGGCCGCGCTGCAGCATCATGCCCACGCCCATCAGGTCGTTCAGGAACAGCGCGCTGGCGTCGATCAGCACGCTCTTGCGGTCGGGGTGCGGGGTGCTGACCACGGGCGTGGAACCGAGCAGGCTGTTCGAGTAGCTGTCGGCCACCGCGCGGGCCTCTGGCGTGCCGGCCTTGGCCAGCACGTCGGTGTTGCGCGCCACCAGGCGCACCTGGTTGTGCACGCGCTGGAATTCGACGATCTGCGCGCCGCCCGCGCCGTTGATCGACATGCCCATCAAGCCGCCCAGCACCCAGGCTTCACCGATGCCGGACTTGATCTTGGGCGACAGCAGCAGGGTCTGGCCGAAGTTGGCCGGCATCAGTTCGATCCAGACCTTGTCGTCCTTCTGCCAGAAGGTCAGCGGGCCGTCGATGCGGCGGGCGTCCTTGATGACCGTGGCAAAAGGCGGCGGCCCGCCGGGCGGGGTGGCCAGCGGGCCTGTGGGCGACACGGCCCCGGCGTTCAGGCCGGCACGGGCCCCGCTGGCCGCACCGGCCACCGGAACAGCCCCTGAAGTCGGGGGCACAGCCGCCAGGGCCGGCACCGCAAAAACCGAGGCGGCGGGTGTGGCGGCGGATGCGGCCGGCGCAGCCGAGGCCCCAGTTGCCGCTGCTGCTGCGGTCGTGCCGATGGGCAAGGGCGCGCAAGCGGCCAAACTGGCCAGCACACCCGCCCATGCAGTCAAGGCCAGAAAGCGGGGCAGGGCGGTGCAGGTGCGCATGGTTCGTCCCGGGCGCCAGGCGCCAGTTGAGGCTGGCGTCCATTGTGGGCCCATGGGCTCCGCCGTACTGGCATCAAGGCGGCTCACCCGCCCCTCAAGCCAACCCGGCGGAACCGGCTTTGCCGGGCCGCTCGGCTTGCCCCCTGGGGGAACGCCGCCGGTGCTTCAAGGGGGGTCAATGTATAGGCTTGAAGCGCATGCGTTTGGGGCGCGCGCCTTCTTCGCCCAGGCGGCGCTTCTTGTCGGCCTCGTATTCCTGGTAGTTGCCGTTGTAGAAGACCCATTGCGAGTCGCCTTCAGCGGCCAGGATGTGGGTGCAGATGCGGTCCAGGAACCAGCGGTCGTGGCTGATGACCATCGCGCTGCCGGCGAATTCCAGCAGCGCTTCTTCCAGCGCGCGCAGCGTTTCCACGTCCAGGTCGTTGGACGGTTCGTCCAGCATCAGCACATTGCCGCCCTTGGCCAGGGTCTTGGCCAGATGCAGCCGGCCTCTTTCACCGCCGGACAAATTGCCGACGAGCTTTTGCTGATCGTTGCCCTTGAAGTTGAAGCGGCCCAGATAAGCGCGGCTGGGCATCACGAACTTGCCGACGATGATGTTGTCCAGGCCGCCCGACACGTCCTGCCACACCGTCTTCTCGCCGTCCAGGCTTTCGCGGCTCTGGTCGACGAAGGCCAGCTGCGCCGTCTTGCCGATCTTCACCGCGCCGCCGTCGGGCTGCTCTTTGCCCTGCAACATGCGGAACAACGTGGACTTGCCGGCGCCGTTGGGGCCGATGATGCCGACGATGGCGCCGGGCGGCACCTTGAAGCTGAGCTTGTCGATCAGCAAGCGGTCGCCGAAGCTCTTGCTGACGTTCTCGAATTCGATGACCTCGTTGCCCAGGCGCTCGGCCACGGGAATGAAGATCTCGTTGGTCTCGTTGCGCTTCTGGTATTCGACGTCGCTCAATTCCTCGAAGCGCGCCAGGCGGGCCTTGCTCTTGGTCTGGCGGGCCTTGGCATTGCTGCGCACCCACTTCAGCTCTTCCTTCATCGCCTTGCTGCGCGCGTCTTCGGTCTTCTGCTCCAGTTCCAGGCGCTTCTCCTTCTGGTCCAGCCAGTCAGAGTAATTGCCCTTCCACGGGATGCCGGCGCCGCGGTCGAGTTCCAGGATCCACTCGGCCGCGTTGTCCAGGAAGTAGCGATCGTGGGTGATGGCCACCACGGTGCCGCTGTAGCGCTGCAGGAAGTGTTCGAGCCACTCGACCGATTCGGCGTCCAAGTGGTTGGTGGGCTCGTCGAGCAGCAGCATGTCGGGCTTGCTCAGCAGCAAACGGCACAGCGCAACACGGCGTTTTTCACCGCCTGACAGCAGACCGATCTTGGCCTCCCAGGGCGGCAGGCGCAGGGCGTCGGCCGCCAGTTCCAGTTGCAGGTCGGTGTTCTCGGAACCGGCCGCCGCGATGATCGCTTCCAGCTCGGCCTGCTCGGCGGCCAGCTTGTCGAAGTCGGCGTTCTCGTCGGCGTATTCGGCATAGACCTCGTCCAGCCGCTTCTTGGCGGCCAGCACCCCGCCGATGCCTTGTTCGACGGCTTCGCGCACGGTCTGCTCGGCGTCGAGTTGCGGTTCCTGCGGCAGGTAGCCGATGTTCAGGCCCGGCATCGGCGTGGCCTCGCCTTCGTATTCCTTGTCCACGCCGGCCATGATCTTCAGCAGCGTGCTCTTGCCCGAGCCGTTGACGCCCAGCACGCCGATCTTGGCACCGGGGAAGAAGGACAGCGAAACGTTCTTCAGGATCTGCCGCTTCGGCGGCACGATCTTGCCGAGGCGGTTCATGGTGAAAACATACTGAGCCATGGAGGCAACCTGAACTGGTAGGGGTGGACGGTGGGCGCCGCTGTGGGCTTGAGGGCCGGTTGGGCCCGTGCCCGAGCGGGCACCGCGCTATTGTCGCCGCAGACGCGGCCGGCCGGCCGGTGGTCGGTGCCTACCCTCGATGTTGGGCGCCGAAGACACCGCCCACCCCATTTCCCCGACAGAATGGCCTCGGCCAAGAACGGCGACCTTGGCGGCCGCCGCAGCAGGCTCACACCCCCTTCAGATGGCTTTTGGAGACCGAGACATGTCCGCTTCCTTCCAGGTTCTTGCGTTGGCTCTCGCTGCCGGCGCCGCCCAGGCCGCCGCACCCACGGCCGACCAGGCCCGCAGCATCGAGACGCGGGCCCGGGCCCACATCGCCAATTTCCCGGGCTACACGCAGCACGGCAGCGACCACGCCTACGCGCTGCGCGAAGCCCTGGTCGATGAGGACGGCACCCAGCACGCACGCTTCGAACGCAGCTACCGGGGCATGCCCGTCATCGGCGGCGACCTGGTCGTGCACGCCGACCGCAATGGCAACTTCCGCGACAGCTCGCTGACGATGAAGCGGGGCATCAACGTGGCCCGCAGCGCCACGGTGTCGGCGGGGCGCGCCATCCGCGTGGCGCTGGACCAGCACGCCGGCAGCACCGGCGGCACCACGCCCACGGCCGTGGTCTACGCCCGGGGCGATACCCCCGTGCTGGGCTGGGACGTGCGCGTCTTCGGCGAGCAGGCCGACGGCACGCCCAGCGAAAAGCACGTCATCGTCGACGCAAGCACCGGCGCCGTGCTCGACGCCTGGGACGACATCCACACCGCTGCGGCAGCGGGCACGGGCAAATCGCTGTACAGCGGCACGGTGGCGCTGACGACGAATTCGATCAGCGGCGGGTTTGAACTGCGCGACCCCAGCCGCGGCAACACTTACACCACCAACCTCAACAACAAGACCAACGGCGGCACGGTCTTCACCGACACCGACAACCTCTGGGGCACGGGCCTGGTCAGCAGCACGCAAAGTGCCGCCGTCGATGCCCAGTACGGCACCGCCGTCACCTGG
>JANMZP010000242.1:0-5892 GCA_031383435.1 Betaproteobacteria bacterium
CGTGCGAAGCTACCACCAGCGCCAGCTGGATGCCACCAGCCGCAGCTGGCAGTACCGCGACGCCGACGGCAGCCTGCTGGGCCAGAAGGTCACCCCGCTGGACCGCGTGGGCATTTATGTGCCCGGTGGCAAGGCGGCCTACCCGAGCAGCGTGCTGATGAGCGCGATACCGGCCCACGTCGCCGGGGTGCCTGAAATCGTGATGGTCGTGCCCACGCCAGTCCGCAGGAATGGCGCCCTGACGGCCGCCAAAGGTGAACACAACGCCCTGGTGCTGGCCGCCGCGCAAATCGCTGGCGTACACCGCGTCTTCACCATCGGCGGCGCGCAGGCCGTGGCGGCGCTGGCCTATGGCACGGCCACAGTACCGCGCGTCGACAAGATCACCGGCCCGGGCAATGCGTATGTGGCCAGTGCCAAGCGCCGCGTCTTCGGCCAGGTCGGCATCGACATGATCGCCGGGCCCAGCGAAATCCTGGTGCTGGCCGACGGCAGCACGCCGGCCGACTGGGTGGTGATGGACCTGTTCAGCCAGGCCGAGCACGACGAACTGGCGCAAAGCATCCTGTTGTGCCCGGACGCCGACTACATCGCGCAGGTTCACGAAGCAATCAACCGCCTGCTGCCCGGCATGCCGCGCCGCGACGTCATCCGCGCGTCGCTTGAAGGCCGGGGCGCGCTGATCCACACGCGGTCGATGGAAGAAGCCTGCGCCATCAGCAACCGCATCGCGCCCGAGCACCTGGAAGTCAGCTCGCGCGACCCGCACCGCTGGGAACCGCTGCTGCGCCACGCCGGTGCCATCTTCCTGGGTGCCTACACCAGCGAAAGCCTGGGCGACTACTGCGCCGGCCCCAACCACGTGCTGCCCACATCGGGCACCGCGCGCTTTTCCTCGCCGCTGGGCGTGTATGACTTCTGCAAGCGCAGCAGCCTGATCGAGGTCAGCGCAGCGGGCGCGCAGGTGCTGGGGCCCATCGCGGCCGAGTTGGCCTACGGCGAAGGTCTGCAGGCGCATGCGCAGGCGGCCGAGATGCGCCTGTCAGCTGAACTTGCTGCCGCGCCCACGCCGACCAGCCGGCTGGCGGCGCGCATCCGCAACACCGTCCGCCAGGACGTGCAATCGATGCATGCCTACGCCATCCAGCCCAGCGCCGGCTTCATCAAGCTCGACGCGATGGAGAACCCGTTCAGCCTGCCGCCCGAATTGCAGCGCGAACTGGGCGAACGCCTGGGCCGTGCGGCGATCAACCGCTACCCCTCGCAGTGCGTGGCCGATGTGGCGGCGGCGCTGGCGAAGCATGTGGAGCTGCCGGCCGGCTGCAAGCTGATCATCGGCAACGGTTCCGACGAGCTGATCGACATCCTCAGCGTGGCCTGCGACGTGCCCGGCGCCACCGTGCTGGCACCGCTGCCGGGCTTCGTGATGTACGAGATGTCCGCGAAGTTGCGCGGCCTGCAGTTCGTCGGCGTGCCGCTGACAGCCGACTTCGAACTGGACGAAGCCGCCATGCTGGCGGCCATCGAAAAGCACCGTCCGGCCATCACCTACATCGCCTACCCGAACAACCCGACCGCGAACCTGTTTAACGACGCCATCATCGACCGCATCGTCGCAACGGTGGGCCGGCAGAACGGGCTGGTCGTGTTCGACGAGGCCTACCAGCCCTTCGCCGCGCGCAGCTGGATGCAGCGTATGGCCGCGCACGATCACGTGCTGGTGCTGCGCACGCTGTCCAAGTTCGGCCTGGCCGGCGTGCGGCTGGGCTATCTGTGCGGCGCGGCGGCGCTCATCGACGAAATCGACAAGGTGCGCCCGCCTTACAACGTCAGCGTGCTGAACGCCGAGGCCGCCTTGTTCGCCCTGGAACACGCCGACGAGTACGCCCGTCAGGCCGCGCTGCTGCGCAGCGAACGCGAACGCTTGCAAGCCGCGCTGCGCGACATGCCCGGCGTGCACGCCTGGCCCAGCGAAGCCAACATGATCCTGGTGCGCGTGCCCGATGCCAAGCGCGCCTTCGAGGGCATGAAGGCGCGCGGCGTGCTGGTCAAGCACATTGCCGGCCTGCACCCGCTGCTGGGCCACTGCCTGCGCCTGACAGTCGGCGCGCCCGCCGAGAATGACGCGATGATCCGCGCCCTGCAAGCAAGCTTGTGAAAGCCCACCCATGACGAACCGCACCGCCGATGTCACCCGCAACACCAAGGAAACGCAAATCCGCGCGCGCATCGACCTGGACGGCACCGGTGCCGCCCAACTCGCCACCGGCATCGGTTTCTTCGACCACATGCTCGACCAGATCGCCCGCCACGGCCTGATCGACCTCGACATCCAGGCCGTGGGCGACCTGCACATCGACGGCCACCACACGGTGGAAGACGTGGGCATCACGCTGGGCATGGCGGTGGCGCAGGCGGTGGGCGACAAAACCGGCATCACGCGCTACGGCCACAGCTATGTGCCGCTGGATGAAGCGCTGTCGCGCGTGGTGATCGACTTTTCCGGCCGCCCCGGCCTGCACATGAACGTGCCTTTCAAGTCCGGCATGGTGGGGGCCTTCGACACGCAACTGACCTACGAGTTCTTCCAAGGTTTCGTCAACCACGCGCTGGTCACACTGCACATCGACAACCTCACTGGCGACAACGCCCACCACCAGTGCGAGACCATCTTCAAGGCCTTCGCCCGCGCGCTGCGCATGGCGCTGACGCCCGACCCGCGTTCGGCCGGCGTCATTCCTTCGACCAAAGGCAGTCTCTGTCATGCCGACGGTGGCCGTCGTTGACTACGGCATGGGCAACCTGCGTTCGGTCTCGCAGGCGGTGATGCACGTGGCCGCTGGCAGTGGCGTCGAAGTCGTCGCCACCCGGCGGCCCGAGGACGTGCTGGCCGCCGACCGCGTGGTGCTGCCCGGCCAGGGCGCGATGCGCGACTGCATGCGCGAGCTGCACGATTCCGGCCTGAAAGACGCCGTGCTGCACGCCGCCGCCAACAAGCCGCTGCTGGGCGTTTGTGTGGGCATGCAGATGCTGCTGGACCATAGCGAAGAGCAGGACACGTCCGGTCTGGGCCTGATCCCTGGCCAGGTGCGCCGCTTCCAACTGGCCGGCCAATTGCAGCCCGACGGCAGCCGCTACAAGGTGCCGCAGATGGGCTGGAACCGTGTGCGGCAGACGCGCAGCGCGCAGGAGCAGCCGCACGCGCTGTGGGCCGGCGTGCCCGACGACAGCTGGTTCTACTTCGTGCACAGCTACTACGCCGCGCCGACCGACCCGCGCCACAGCGCCGGGCTGACCGACTACGGCGCGCCCTTTACCTGCGCGCTGGCACGGGATAACATTTTTGCGACCCAGTTCCACCCTGAGAAGAGTGCCGAACAGGGGCTCGCCCTCTACCGCAACTTCCTCCACTGGCAACCCTAAGCCCCGGCCCACCCATGCTGCTCATACCGGCCATCGACCTCAAGGACGGACATTGCGTTCGTCTGGAAAAAGGGGACATGAATGTCTCCACCACCTTCGGCGAAGACCCGGCCGCCATGGCCCAGCGCTGGCTGGACGCCGGCGCGCGCCGCCTGCACCTGGTCGATCTGAACGGTGCCTTCGCCGGCAAGCCGGTGAACGAGCCGGCCATCAAGGCCATCCTGCGCGTGGTGGGCGACCGGATCCCGGTGCAACTGGGTGGCGGCATCCGTGATCTGGACACCATCGAGCGCTACCTGGACGACGGCATCAGCTACGTGATCATCGGCACGGCCGCGGTCAAGAGCCCGGGCTTCCTGCGCGACGCGTGCACGGCCTTCGGCGGCCACATCATCGTCGGCCTGGACGCCAAGGACGGCAAGGTCGCCACCGACGGCTGGAGCAAGCTGACCGGCCACGAGGTCATCGATCTGGCCAAGAAGTTCGAGGACTACGGCGTCGAAGGCGTCATCTACACCGACATCGGCCGCGACGGCATGCTCACCGGCATCAATATCGAAGCCACGGTAAAGCTGGCGCAGGCCTTGACGATTCCGGTGTTCGCGTCGGGCGGCTTGTCCGACATTGCCGACATAGCGAGGCTGTGCGCGGTGCAAGGCGAAGGCATCGAGGGCGTGATCTGCGGGCGCAGCATCTACACCGGTGCGCTGGACTTCACCGCAGCACAGGCGCGGGCTGACGAAATCATGCCTGCTGCCTGAACCGCTTCAACGCCGCGTGCCCTGGCAGGGGCTGCGGCAAGGCACCGGGCTGTGAGGCCCGGCACCGGCCATCAAGCCTGGCGGCTGCGACGCGTGATCGCGCCCACGGCCAGCAGGCCGGCCATCATCATGGCGTAGGTCGAAGCCTCGGGCACAGGTGCCAGGTTGCCGCGGATTTCACCGCCGGGGAAGGTTGTGTTGTGCACATTCACGTAGGCAAGGCCTGCATTGGCACCGGCCAAAAGGGAAGTAAATGTGTTTGTCCCGCTAAAAACGGTCAGAACCGCGTTGTAGTTGGCACTGGTGTTGGCGGGAAAGCTCGTGAAACCCATCGCCACGCCTGCATTGCCCGTAGGAGCTGAACAGCAGTGGATGTGCCCGGCGGAGGCGTTGGTTGTCAGTCCAGAAAAAGTGACGTTGACGGTGACGTTGCTCAGCAGGTCGTCAAAGGTGACCAGCGCGGTGCCTGTTGCAGTCGAGGCGTTGGCTGGATTTTCGTTCGCTCCCGCAAGCACGGCTGAGAAAGAAAAGGTGGCCGCAGCTGCGGGCAGGGTGGCTGCCAGGGTGGCGAGCAACAACAACGGTTTGAATAGCGATTTCAACATTCGTAACTCCTTTGGGGTGGCTGGCTGGGGTGTCAAAACACACCCCATCAAGGCGTTTACGTTTTAGCTCAAGAGGCTATGCCACATGAAGTCCATGCGCCCCCGGCTTAGGGGGGGCGGGCTGACCCTGATAATCCGCATCATGCTTGCCAAACGCATCATCCCCTGCCTGGACGTCACCGGCGGTCGTGTCGTCAAGGGCGTCAACTTCGTCGAACTGCGCGACGCCGGCGACCCGGTGGAAATCGCTGCGCGCTACAACGGGCAGGGCGCCGACGAGCTGACCTTTCTGGACATCACCGCCACCAGCGACCAGCGTGATGTCATCCTGCACATCATCGAAGCCGTGGCCTCGCAGGTCTTCATCCCGCTCACGGTCGGCGGCGGCGTGCGCACGGTGGACGACGTGCGCCGGCTGCTCAACGCCGGCGCCGACAAGGTCAGCTTCAATTCGGCCGCGGTGGCGCAGCCGCAGGTCATCCGTGACGCGTCGGACCGCTACGGCGCGCAGTGCATCGTGGTCGCCATCGATGCCAAGCGCCGCGCCGATGGATCGGGCTGGGATGTCTACACCCATGGCGGTCGCAAGAACACCGGGCTGGACGCCGTGGCCTGGGCGCGGCAGATGGCCGAACTCGGAGCCGGCGAGATCCTGCTCACCAGCATGGACCGTGACGGCACGAAAAGCGGCTTCGACCTCGAGCTCACGCGGGCGGTCTGCGACGCGGTGCCGGTGCCGGTGATCGCCTCGGGCGGCGTCGGCACGCTGCAGCACCTCGTCGACGGCATTCGCCAGGGCGGGGCGGACGCGGTGCTGGCCGCCAGCATCTTCCACTATGGCGAGTTCACGGTGGGCCAGGCCAAGGCGCTGATGGCGCAGCAGGGCATTGCGGTTCGGCAATGAAGGCGACGCTGCCGCGTGAAGTGCGGTTGATCGGCGGCCAGTGGACGCGCAGCAAGCTGCCGGTGCTCGACCGGCCCGGCCTGCGTCCCACGCCCGACCGCGTGCGCGAGACGCTCTTCAATTGGCTCGGCCAGGACCTGACGGGCTGGCGCGTGCTGGACGCTTTTGCCGGCAGCGGCGCGCTGGGCTTCGAGGCGGC
>JANMZP010000292.1:0-10254 GCA_031383435.1 Betaproteobacteria bacterium
CCTGATCTGGTTCGGCACGCTGGACGCCCGCCACCTGCTGCGCTCGGACGAAGGCCGCTACGCCGAAATCGCCCGTGAAATGGCCGCCACTGGCGACTGGGTGACCATCCGCTACCAGGGCCTGAAGTACTTCGAGAAGCCGCCGCTGCACCTGTGGATGACGGCACTCGCCTTTGAGGCTTTCGGCGTCGGCGACTGGCAGTCGCGGCTGTGGGTGGCCCTCAGCGGGGCCCTGGGCGTGGTGTTGACCGCGCTGGCCGCGCAACGCTGGTTCGGTTGCGGCCTGCTGGCCGCGCTGGTCCTGCTGGCCGCGCCGACCTGGAACATCGGCAGCCACTTCAATTCACTGGACATGGGCGTGTCGGGCGCGCTGGCCGGCGTGCTGGCCGCGCTGCTCATCGCCCAGCACCCGGGCAACAGCAGCCAGACGCAGCGCCACTGGATGTGGGCGGCCTGGGCGGCGATGGGCGTGGCGGTGCTGACCAAGGGCCTGATCGGCATCGTGCTGCCCGGCCTGGCGCTGGTCGGCTATACGCTGCTGGCGCGCGACTGGGCGCTGTGGCGGCGGCTGTATCTGGTCAGCGGCACGGCGGTGTTCCTGGTCATCACGGCACCGTGGTTCGTGCTGGTGTCGCAGCGCAACCCCGAATTTGCGCAGTTCTTCTTCATCCACGAACACTGGCAGCGCTACACCAGCAGCGTGCACCAGCGCGGCGCGCCGGCCTGGTATTTCGTGCCGCAGTTGCTGGCCGGTTTCGCACCCTGGCTGGGGCTGCTGCCGGGCCTGTTCGGCGTCGTGCGGGCCGAATCGAAAGCCCACACCGCACGCGCCTTCCGCCCGCTCTTGTTCTGCGCCGCCTGGGCGGTGGTCATCTTTGCTTTCTTCAGCGCTTCGGGCTCCAAGCTGCCGGGCTACATCCTGCCGGTCTTCCCGGCGCTGGCGGTGATCGCGGCGGCTGTGCTGCAGCGTCTGGATGCCGCAGCCTGGCGGCACCAGCTGTGGGTCATGCTGGCCGTGTTCAGCGCGCTGCTGCTGGCCAGCCCGCTGATCGGCAGGATCGGTGGCGGTGGCGGCGGCGGGGGCGGGTTAGGGGGTAGCGGCGACGCGGTGCTGCGCGACTACGGCCTGTGGATCAGCGCCGGCTGCGCGCTGGCCGTGGCCGCGCTGCTGGGCGCGCTGTGGCTGCAGCGGCAGCGCAGCCAGCTGGCCAGCATGGCGCTGGCGGCCTGCGGCTTTTTCGGTGCCACCACGCTGGGCCTGCTGGGCCATGAAACGCTGGGCCGGCCGGCCTCGGGCGCGCCACTGCTGCCGGCCATCAATGCGGTGCTGAAACCCGGCATGCCGATCTATTCGGTCAGACTGCTGGATCACACCCTGCCCTACTACCTGCGGCGCACGGTGGTGATGGTCGAAGAGCCCGACGAACTGGCCTTCGGCACGCAACAGGAGCCGCACAAATGGCTGCCGACCGTGGCCGCTTTCAAAGCCGTGTGGACCGACGGCCCGCCCGCCCTGGCCATCCTGTCGCCGGCCAGCTTCAAGGACCTGCAGGCACAAGGCTGGCCGATGACCGCCGTGGCGCAAGACCAGCGCCGCGTGGTGGTGGCCAACTTCCCGCTGGCCCGGCCCGCCGCGCCTTGACTCGACGCACCGTGTTCGGCTCCGCCTGAACCGCCTGTTTCTGGATACCCCATGACCCTGGCCACTTTCGCCCTCATCCTCACGGGCGTGCTGCTCAACGCCGGCGCGCAACTGCTGCTGAAAGCGGGCGTCACGCCGCTGGGCGAACTGAGCGTGGGCCTGCACAACCTGCTGCCCACGACCATCAAGGTGCTGACGCAGTGGCCCATTCTGGCCGGCATGGTCTGCTACGTCGTCAGCCTGGGCGTGTGGATCGTCGGCCTGTCGCGGGTCGAGGTCTCCATCGCCTACCCGATGCTGTCGATGGGCTATGTTGTCAACGCGCTGCTGGCCTGGTGGCTGTTCGGCGAGGCCCTGGGCCCGATGCGCTGGGCCGGGCTGTTGCTGATCCTGGCCGGCGTGGTCGTCATTGCCCGCAGCTGAAGGCCGCCGCACAGCACCGACAATCGCCCCATGACAGTGACCGCCACGCCCGTCCCCAGCCCCGCCTTCCTGCCGTTCACCCGGCCGCACATCGACGCCGAAACCATCGCCGAAGTCGGCCGCGTGCTGGCCTCGGGCTGGATCACCTCCGGCCCCAAGGTGCAGGCCTTCGAGGCCCAGCTGTCGGCGCTGTTCGGTGGCCGTCCGGTGCGCGCCTTCGGCAACGGCACGGCGACCATGGAAGTGGCGCTGCGCATCGCCGGTGTCGGCCCCGGCGACGAGGTCATCACCACAGCCATCACGTGGGTGGCCACGGCCAACGTCATCGGCGCGGTGGGCGCCCGCGCGGTGCTGGTCGACATCGACCCGCGCACGCGCAACATCAGCCTGGACGCGCTGGAAGCCGCCATCACACCGCGCACGAAGGCGCTGATGCCGGTCTATCTGTCGGGCTTGCCGGTGGACATGGACCGGCTGTATGCCGTCGCCCGAAAGCACGGCCTGCGGGTCGTCGAAGACGCGGCGCAGGCCATCGATTCCCGCTGGGTCGGCGCGCAGGGCGACCAGCGCATCGGCAGCTTCGGCGACCTGGTCAGCTTCAGCTTCCAGGCCAACAAGAACATCACCTGCGCCGAGGGCGGCTGCCTGGTGATGAACACGCATGAAGAGGCCGAACTGGCCGAACGCCTGCGCCTGCAGGGCGTGGTGCGCCACGGTGCCGACGGCATGGACGTGGTCACCCCGGGCGGCAAGTTCAACCTGACCGACATCAACGCCGCCATCGGCCTGGGCCAGTTGCCGCTGCTGCCGCAGATCACCGCGCGGCGGGCGGTGTTGGCGCAGGCCTATTTCGACGCTGCGGCGCGCCACGGTCTGGCAGCGCTGGGCATCGAATTGCCCCTGCCGTCGAACGCGGCGGGCGCCCCCGGCACCGAAGGCGCCGGCTACGCGGTCACCAACTGGCACATGTTCCAGGTGGTGCTGCCCGCCGATCGATTGAACGGCGGACGGGCGGCGGTCATGGACGCGCTGAAGGCGGTGGGCATCGGCACCGGCGTGCACTACCCCGCGCTGCACCTGTTCACGCATTACCGCGCTTTAGGCTGGCGCGAGGGCATGTTGCCGCACAGCGAACGCATCGGCCGCAGCATCCTCACGCTGCCGCTGTTCTATGACTTGGCCGATGCCGACCCCGAGCGCGTTTGCCGCGAACTGGCCACCGCCTGCAAGGCCCTGCTCAAGTGATCGCACCTTCGATGTCTGCTATCGCCTCATCGGTCATGCCCCCCGCCGTCTCCGTCGTCATCCCCGTCTACAACGAAGAAGACGTGCTGCCGACGCTGTTCGAGCGCCTCTACACGGTGATGGACGCCACCGGCGAGCCCTACGAGATCATCTTCGTCAACGACGGCAGCCGCGACCGTTCGGCTGCCATGCTGGCCGACCAGTACCGGCTGCGGCCGGACGTGACGCGGGTGGTCTTGTTCAACGGCAACTTCGGCCAGCACATGGCCATCCTGGCCGGCTTCGAACAGGTGCGCGGCGCCATGGCCATCACGCTGGACGCCGATCTGCAGAACCCGCCCGAAGAAATCCCGCGCCTGATGGCCGAGATCCGCAAAGGCCACGACTACGTGGGCACCATCCGCCAGCAGCGCGAAGACAGCGCCTGGCGGCGCGTGGCCAGCAAGGCCATGAACCGACTGCGCGAAAGCATCACGCGCATCCAGATGACCGACCAGGGCTGCATGCTGCGCGCCTACGACCGGCCGCTGGTGGACACGCTGAACGCCTGCCGCGAAGCCAACACCTTCATCCCTGCGCTGGCCTACACCTTTGCTGCGTCGCCGGTGGAAATCAAGGTCGCGCACGAAGAGCGGTTTGCGGGTGTATCGAAGTACAGCCTGTACAAGTTGATACGCCTGAACTTCGACCTGGTGACCGGGTTTTCAACCGTGCCGCTGCAGTGGTTCAGCCTGATCGGCACGCTGCTGTCACTGGGCGCGGGCGGGCTGTTCGTGCTGCTGCTGGTGCGGCGCTTTGTGTGGGGCGCAGAAGTCGAAGGCGTGTTCACGCTGTTCGCGCTGCAGTTCTTCTTCATCGGCATCATGCTGTTCGGCATTGGGCTGATGGGCGAATACGTCGGTCGCATCCAGCAAGAGGTGCGCAGCCGGCCGCGCTATCGCATCGCCAAGGTGCTGCAGGCGCAAGGGGCTGTATCCGAGGTAGCTGAGCAGGTCGCGCTGCTGTGAGGGCGGTGGTCTTCGCCTATTCCAACGTCGGCGACCGCTGCCTGCGCGTGCTGCAGGCGCGCGGCGTGGACGTGGTGCTGGTGGCCACCCACACCGACCACCCCGGTGAGACCCTGTGGTTCCAGCGCGTGGCCGACACCGCGGATGAGTTGGGCCTGCCGTGGATCGTCGCCGACGACCCGAAAGCGCCCGAACTGGCACAGGCCGTGGCCGACGCCAAGCCCGATGTGATCTTCGCTTTCTACTACCGCAGCATGATCCCGGTCAGCCTGCTGGCGCTGGCGCCGCAGGGTGCCTACAACCTGCACGGCTCGCTGCTGCCGCACTTTCGCGGCCGCGCGCCGACGAATTGGGCGGTGCTGAAGGGCGCCACCGAAACCGGTGCCACGCTGCACGAGATGGTGGCCAAGCCCGACGCGGGATTCATCACCGACCAGCAGGCCGTGCCCATCCTGCCCGACGACACCGGCGAGCAGGTCTTCGACAAGGTCTGCGTCGCCGCCGAGCAGGTGCTGTGGCGCAGCCTGCCCGCTTTGATGGCCGGCACACCGCCGCGCCTGCCGAATGACCTGGCCGCCGGCAGCTACTTCGGTGGCCGCAAACCGGAGGACGGCCGCATAGCCTGGACCCGGCCCGCCGCCGAGGTCTACAACCTGATCCGCGCCGTGGCGCCGCCCTACCCGGGTGCCTTCACGGAAGAAGGCGGCCAGCGGCTCATCATCGCCAAGGCCCGGCGGGCCCGGGCTGACGTTGAACATGCGCTGACCGATTGCGCACCGGGCCTGCACCGCCTGAACGGTCAGCTCTACGGCCGCTGCGGCGATGGCGGCGTGATACACCTTCAAGACACGCGCCTGCAAGCCATGCACCTGCAAGCCACGCTCCCCAAGTCCCCCGCGAAAGACTGCACATGAAAAAAGTCCTCATCCTCGGCATCAACGGCTTCATCGGCCACCACCTGACGCAGCGCATCCTGCAGACCACCGACTGGGAGGTCTACGGCATGGACATGGCGTCCACGCGCCTGGGCGAGATGGTCAACCACCCGCGCATGCACTTCTTCGAGGGTGACATCACCATCAACAAGGAATGGATCGAATACAACGTCAAGAAGTGCGACGTGATCCTGCCGCTGGTGGCCATCGCCACGCCGGCCACCTATGTGCGTGAACCGCTGCGCGTGTTCGAGCTGGACTTCGAAGCCAACCTGCCCATCGTGCGCGCGGCGGCCAAGTACAAGAAGCACCTGGTCTTCCCCAGCACCAGCGAGGTCTACGGCATGTCCACCGACGCCGAGTTCGACCCGGAAACCTCCAACCTGGTCTACGGCCCGATCAACAAGCCGCGCTGGATCTACGCCTGCAGCAAGCAGCTGATGGACCGCGTGATCCATGCCTACGCGCAAGAGCAGGGCCTGAACTACACCCTGTTCCGTCCCTTCAACTGGGTCGGTTCGGGCCTGGATTCGATCTTCGAAAGCAAGGAAGGCTCCAGCCGCGTGGTGACCCAGTTCCTGGGCCAGATCGTGCGCGGCGAGCCCATCCAGCTGGTCGATGGCGGCGCGCAGAAACGCGCCTTCGCCGACGTCAGCGACGGCGTCAGCGCGCTGATGAAGATCATCGCCAACGCCGGCGGCGTGGCCAGCGGGCGCATCTTCAACATCGGCAACCCGGCCAATATCTACTCGGTGCGCGAGCTGGCCGAGATGATGCTGAAGATGGCCGCCGACTACCCGGAATACGCCGAAGGTGCCAAGCTGACGAAGATCGTGGAAACGTCGTCAGGCCAGTTCTACGGCAAGGGCTACCAGGACGTGCAGAACCGCACGCCGAAGATCAGCGACACGATGGAAACGCTGGGCTGGGCACCGATGGTGGGCATGGAAGACGCGCTGCGCAAGATTTTCGAAAGCTACCGCCAGAAGGTTGTCGAGGCGCGCGCGCTGCTTGAAGCCGGCGACTGACCGCCTGTGAAGAAACCAGCGCTGAAGGTCTGAAGCCGTGGCCCGCATCGCGCTGAAGGTGGACGTGGACACGCTGCGCGGCACGCGCGAGGGCGTGCCGCGTTTGCTGCAACTGCTGGCCCGACGTCGGCTGCACGCCACCTTCCTGTTCAGCCTGGGGCCCGACCACACCGGCTGGGCGCTGAAGCGGGTGTTCAGACCGGGTTTCCTGAGCAAGGTGTCGCGCACATCGGTGACCAAGCACTACGGCTACAAGACGCTGATGTACGGCGTGTTGCTGCCCGCGCCCGACATCGGCAAGGCCGGTGCCGACGCGATGCGCGAGACGCAGCGCGCCGGCCACGAATGCGGCATCCATACCTGGGACCACGTGGTCTGGCAAGACCAGGTTCGCGGGCGCGACGCAGCCTGGACGCAGGCCCAGATGGCGCGCTCACGGGCCCGTTTCATCGACATCTTTGGCGCGCCGCCGGCCACCCACGGTGCCGCCGGCTGGCAGATGAACGCGGCTGCTTTCGAGCAGATCGACGCCTGGGGCCTGGCCTACGCCAGCGACGGCCGGGGTGACGCGCCATACCGCCTGCAGGTCAACGGCCGCACGCTGCAGCACGTGCAGATGCCGACCACGCTGCCGACGCTGGACGAACTGGTCGGCCAGTATGGTGTGGATGAAGACAATGTGGCGCGCACGCTGCTGGCGCTGACCGCGCAGGCCCCCGGCCGCGACCAGGTCTACACCTTGCACGCCGAACTGGAAGGCGGGCTGCTGGCACCGGCCTTTGAAACGTTGCTCGACGGCTGGTTGGCGCAAGGCCACAAACTGGTGACGATGGCAGGCCTGTACCGCCACATCGCCCACGACACGCTGCCGGTGCGCCCACTCACCTGGGGCAGCGTGCCCGGACGCAGCGGCGAGTTGGTCGTCGAAAACGCCCGCTAGGCTGCCGGGCGGCGCGCGCTGCCGAACCCGGCCGGCCCATGCCGGCGGTTCTGCCGGGCCCGCCCTGAACGCAGGCCGGCCCGCCGTGTCACATCAGTTCGCCCCAGCCGGTGGCGACACGGCGGTAGCGCCCTTTCGCGTCAATTTCGTCGGCCGCCACGCCTTCTTCGGTGCCGGGCATGGGCTCGCCGCCCAAGTCCTTGATGCGTGCCAGCGTGGCTTTGTAGGGTGCCACATGCTGGTTCTCGACATGCCCTTCGGGCAGCCGGAAATTGAAGACGGTGACGCAGGGGGTTTGCGGCTCGGACTGCATGGTGGTGGCCTCGGGGGCATCCGACTCCAGGGTCTGCGGATACAGACCCATTCCTTGATCGACTGCCGTGTGGTCAGTGTAGCCACCCCAATGGACCGCCTGCCGGAAGGACTTTGTCCTGCGTCAAGGTAGGCCCTGAACGGCTTGATGGACGGCTTGATGGACGGCGCCGTCCTGCATCGGCCAGCAGACCGTGGCCACCGGCACCACCTTCCAGAGCACCACCGCCGGCGGCCTGTCGGGCATCGACCACATCGCCAGCACCGGCCGTTACATCGCCATCAGCGACGACCGCAGCGCCATCAACCCGGCGCGCTACTGCGGCCTGTCCCTCGACCTGGGGCCGTTCACCCGCTCGGCCACACCCGGCCATTCAGGCCTCAGCTTGCAGACGGTCACCACCATCCTGCAGGCCGATGGCACGCCTGACGCTGCCAACACGCTGCACCCGGAACCGATCCGCGTGAACCCGAACAGCGGCGCGCCACCGAAAACGGCCTGACGCAAGACGGCCCCACGGCCACCGTCAGAAACCGTTCGCCGTCACGCATCCTGGCTTTCGACGCCACCACCGGCGCGGCCGCTGCGCAGCTGGTCTCGGACAACAACTTCGGCAGCACCCAGTTCACACAATTCGTGGCGCTGTCGATCACGCCGGTGCCCGAACCGCTCACGGCCGCGCTGATGGCCATGGGCCTGGCCGGTGTGTTCATGCGCCTGCGCCGCGACAGCTGAAAGCCGGCACCCGGTTCGAACTGAGTCTGGATGTTGTGGTGGGCGCTGGGCAGGCCGCTCAGGCGACCGGATCGGACACCGCACGGTCATGTTCCATCGGCATCCGGGCCAGCAACATCGTGCCGGTGCCCGCGGTGGATTGGAGCTCGAATTGTCCGCATCCAGCCTCGACGCGAAACCGCATGCCCATCAGGCCGTGGCTTGCGCCACGCATGGTGGCGCTGTCGAAGCCTCGACCGTCATCGACCACACGGACCTCGGCCATGCCGTCCACGGCTTGAAGTTGCACGCGGACTTCCCGTGCACCCGCATGCTTGGCCACATTCGTCAGCGCTTCCTGCACCAGGCGAAAGACCGTGAGTTCCGCCGTCGGTGACAGTGCCACGGGCTGCAGGACAGCGTGCACGGCAACCCCCGAACGGTCATTGAAATCGGCGCACAGGATCTCCAGCGCAGCGTGCAGGCCCAGGCTGTCGAGTGTGGAAGGCCGCAGGTCTTCGATGATCCGGCGCTTGAGCGCGATGCAACTGTTGAGCGACTCGGTCAAGTGGGTGACGCGCGGCAGCAGGTCGGGCACGGCCTGCTGCAGCTTGGGCTTGATGCGCGCCACCTCCAGCTTGGCTGAGGTCAGCAGAGCGCCCAATTCATCGTGCAATTCCCTGGCCAGGTGCGCCCGTTCGTCTTCACGCGCGGTTTGCAGATGGCGTGCCAATTCAGTCAAGTCGGCGGTGCGATGGGCCACTTCGACTTCCAGCCGATCGCGCTCGGCCGCCACCTCGGACAGGCGCTCCAGGCGCTGCCGATCGAGTTGGCGGCTCAGGCGGGCGAACTTCGTCAGCATCAGCAGGCCCAGCAGGGTGATCACGATGATGCCGACGCGGTTGAGCAGCAGCGTGTCGACGAATTCTGAAAGCCCTGTGCCGATGCGTTCGTTCTGGTGGGTCACCAGGCTGTTCGATTCCTCGCGCAATTCAGCCATCAATTCCCGTCCGATGCCTGAACGCACGAGGTCCACGGCCTGTTCCAGCCGCCCGCTGTCGAACAGCCGTTTGACCTCGTCCATTTCGGCCAGCTTGGCGTTCACCAGTTCGTTCAGCCTGGGGCGACGGTGCATCGCATCGCCGTCGCCAAGGCGGGTGTAGGCCTGCTCCAGCCTGTGCAGGTTGGCCAGCACCTGATCGCGAGCCTCCAGATAGGGCAACAGGTACTCTTGACCGCCGGTCAGCATGTAGCCGCGCTCGCCCGACTCGGCCTCGCTGGTGAGTTGCAGGGTCTGCAACAGCAGCATGCGCGCCCGCCCCATTTCGACCAGCCGCCCCAGGCGGCTCTGCGCCCCGTGATACGCCACCTCGTTGATGACCAGCATCAGCAGCGCCACCAGCACGGCAGCCGGGATGACCAGCGCGCTGTGCCGCAACCGAACGGTCAAGGCCGCGAAGCGCGAAACAACCGGCGGTGTTCCTGCCATCGGCCGCAGCCCGGGTTCCGCGGCAGGGCGAGCCGATACGGGATCGTCAATGGCCATCAGCATGCTCCAGCAGCCCGTTCAAGCCGGCGCAGCCAATTCCTTGCAATACGCCAGCAACTCTTCCAGTTCACTCGACTTGTCGAAGACGCGATCGGCACTCAGGGCGGTGCAGCGCTTTCGCATATCGGGCGTGGCGTAATTGCTGAGGACGACCAGGCGGCACGATGGTCGCAGGATGCGCGCCTGGCGCAACACCTCCAGACCCGTTCCCGACTTCAGGAAGATGTCGATGATCACCAGCTGGCAGGCCTGGTGGCTCTCGAGCCAGGCGATGGCCGATGTCTGGTTGTCGGCGAATCCGACGATGCGCACCGGCACCATCTCTTCCAAGGCGGCCACCAGGTTCTCACGGATGACGGCACTGTCTTCAACCAGGAAACAGGCCAGGACGCCGGAAACTTCGGCGGATACGGGCTCGGCGGAATGGCTCATCGTGGCCCGGTCCATCATGGGCAATG
>JANMZP010000088.1:0-27648 GCA_031383435.1 Betaproteobacteria bacterium
CCCACCGGCGTGGACATGGCGCGGATGAAGATCGAGTTCACCGCCCACTACAAGGCGCGCCACGGCCACACGCTGAAAGACCAGCTGATCGCCAACGTGCCGCGGCAGATCCACGCGCTGGGTCGCATCGCAGGCATTGCCAACTGGCGCAACCGCAGCCCGCTGCTGCGCCGCCTGGGCGAGCGCTGGCTGGGCATCTCGGCGCAGCGCCAGTTGCCCGAATGGCGAGCCGACACCTTCTGGAATACCCAGCCCGCGACCCCTTTCGTGACGGCAGAAGTGGCCATCGCCACCGCCCGGCGCGGCGGCAAGGTGGCGGTGCTTTTCGTTGACACCTTCAACGGCGGCTTCGAGACCGAAAACGCGCTGGCCGCCGCCCAGGTGCTGCACGCCGCCGGCTACCAGCTGCACACGGTGGACAAGGCCGGCGGCCACCACTGCTGCGGCCGCACCTACCTGGGCGCCGGGCTGATGGCACAGGCCAAGGCCACGCTGGGCGCGCTGCTGGACGCCTTGCTGCCGTTGGCGCAAGCCGGCATCGCGGTGGTCGGTCTGGAGCCGTCCTGCCTGCTGACGCTGCGCGACGAAGCACTGGTCCTGGGCCTGGGCGAGAAGGCCGTGACCGTCTCAAAGCAGGCGCTGCTGTTCGAAGAATTCATCGCCCGCGAAGCGAAGGCCGGCCGCTTCGACGTCGCGTTCAAGCCGCTGGGCAAACCGCTGCTGGTCCACGGCCACTGCCACCAGAAAGCCTTCGGTGCGGTCAGCTCTATCCTGGAGGTGCTGAAGCTGATCCCGGGCGCGCAGCCGCGGCTGATCGAGAGTTCTTGCTGCGGCATGGCTGGCGCTTTCGGCTACGAGGCGGCGCATTTCGAGGTGTCGATGCAGATGGCCGAAGCGGCCTTGCTGCCGGCGGTGCGGCAAGCGCCCGACGCCGTCATCGTGGCCGACGGCACCAGTTGCCGCCACCAGATTGCCGACGGCACGCAGCGCCGGGCGCTGCACGCGGCGCGGCTGCTGGCGTTGCTGCTGCCCTGGGCGGGCGACGTTCAGCTGGGGGGTGTGCAGCCGCTCAGCCCCCGGGCTTGAGGGACTGGTTCGGCGGGTTTGAGCCTTTCCGGCGGTGCACCATGCGTAGCCCAGAGACAGCCCGCACTCCGAAAGCCGACGATGAATTGGACCTTCCCTCTCGCCCTGGCGGCCAGCCTGCTGTGTTCTGCGGCCGGCGCCGCCACCAACCTGGTCACCAACGGCTCTTTCGAGTTGCCCAATATCGTGGGCGGCAGCTACGTCCTGGTCAACACGGGCTCGACCAGCATCACCGGTTGGACGGTGCTCGGGCCGACGGCCGGCGACTCGGTGCAGCTCACGCCCGACACCTACCTCGGCCTGTTGGCCAGCGACGGCCGGCAATGGATCGACATGACGGGCGTCGTCGGCTACGACAGGGGTCTGAAGTCCGATGCCATCGCCACCACCACCGGCAACCTGTACCACCTGTCTTTCGACGTCGGCAACTACCTGCCGTTTGGCGTGTCGACGCTGGGTGTTTCCATCAACGGCGGCACGGAGCAGCTGTTCGTCAACACCTCGCTGGCGGTGACGGCCACCAACCCGATGAACTGGGTCAGCTTCGGCTTCGACTGGGTGGCCACCACCAGCAGCGCTCAGTTGACCTTCCTGGGCCGCGCCAACGGCGCACTGAGCAACAACCTGGGCATCGGCCTGGACAACGTGGTGTTCGCGCCCGTTCCCGAGGCGGGCAGCCTGGGCCTGATGGCGCTGGGCCTGGCTGCCATCGGCCTGCGCCTGGCGCGCCGCCGTTGACGCACCGCTTGCATTTCCTGTCCACCTCACCCGAGCGCTCCCGCATGAACATCCCGCAAACGACCCGCTTCGCAGCCCTTGCCAGCCTGGTCCTGGCCGCCAGCCAGGCCGGTGCCGCCCCCAACCTCATCGACCAGGCCTACGGCGCCGGCGCCGGCAGTTTCGAGCTGGGCGTTTACGTGCCGCGAGGCAGCGGCTTGAGCAACTTCCAGTCGCTGTTGGCGGGTGCCAGCACGCTCACCGGCTGGCAGGTGGGCGGGCTGGGCGTGGACTGGTTGGGCACGCCCGACTACGCCGCCGCCAGCGGCCTGCACGCGGTCGATCTGGGCTACTTCGACGTGGCCGCCGGATCGGTCTCGGTGACCCTGCCCACGCAGGTTGGCGCCACCTACGCGTTGGACTTCATGGCCGCCGCCGTGGCCGGATTTCCCAGCTACACCAACACCGGCACGGTCAGCGCCGGTTCGCTGGTAGCCGCGGGCTTCAGCGTGCCGTTCTCGGCTGCCAACGCGTTCAGCGCCCAGGTTTACTTCCCGCAGTCTTTCAGCTTCGTGGCCACCAGCATCAGCACGGTGGTCAGCATCGCGGCGGCGGTGGCCGGCACCAGTTACGGCCCGGTGATCGACGACGTCAGCGTCACGCTGCTGTCGGCCGTGCCCGAACCCGGTACCTGGGCGCTGTGGGCCCTGGGCGGCACCATGCTGCTGGCGCGGCGCTTCAGGCGCTGAAGATCTTCCCCGGGTTCATGATGTTCTTCGGGTCCAGCGCCTGCTTGATGCTGCGCATCATGGCCACCGCCCCGGGGCCGGCTTCGTCGGCCAAGTAGCCCATCTTGTGCAGGCCGATGCCGTGTTCGCCGGTGCAGGTGCCGCCCAGGCGCAGCGCGCGCTGCACCATCAGCACGTTGAGGCGTTCAACTTCGGCGATTTCGCGCGGGTCGTCCGGGTCCAGCAGGTAGCTGAGGTGGAAGTTGCCGTCGCCCACATGGCCAACCACCCAGTACGGGATGCCCGAGGCTTCGGCTTCGGCAATGCTGTCGTTGATGCTTTCGGCCAGCCGTGAGATGGGCACGCAGGTGTCGCTGCTCTGGCAGCGGCAGCCGGCGCGCATCTGCAGCGCTGCGAAATAGGCCTGGTGGCGGGCGGTCCACAGTTTGGTGCGCTCTTCGGGGGTGCGGGCCCATTGGAAGTCTTCGCCGCCGTGCTCGCGGGCCAGCATCTGCACGGTTTCGGCCTGCTCTTGCACGCCGGCCTCGCTGCCATGGAATTCCATCAGCAGCATCGGCGCTTCGCGCAGGCCCAGCTTGCTGTGCTTGTTGACGGCGCGTATCGCGTGCACGTCCAGCAGTTCGCAGCGCGCGATGGGCACGCCCATCTGGATGATCTGGATGGTGGTCTGCACGGCCGCGGCAATGGTGGGAAAGTGGCAGACCGCCGCGCTCACCGCCTCGGGCAGGGGGTACAGGCGCAGCGTGATCTCGGTCATCACGCCCAGCGTGCCTTCGCTGCCCACCATCAGGCGCGTCAGGTCATAGCCGGCGCTGCTTTTCTTGGCCCGCGTGCCGGTGTGCACCACCTCGCCGCTGGCCGTCACCACCGTCAGGCCCAGCACGTTCTCGCGCATGGTGCCGTAGCGCACGGCGTTGGTGCCGCTGGCCCGGGTGGCCGCCATGCCGCCCAGGCTGGCGTTGGCGCCGGGGTCGATGGGGAAGAACAGGCCCAGGTCCTTGATCTCGCGGTTGACCTGTTCGCGCGTCACGCCGGCCTGCACGGTCACCGTCAAATCTTCGGCGTTGACCTGCACCACGCGGTTCATGCGGCCCAGGTCGACGCTGACGCCGCCCTGCACGGCCAGCAAATGGCCTTCCAGCGAACTGCCCACGCCGAAGGGAATCACCGGCACCGCGTATTCGCTGCACAGCGCCACCACGGCGGCCACGTCTTCGGTGCTTTCGCAGAACACCACCGCCTCGGGCGGGGTCAGCGGGTAGGCCGATTCGTCGCGGCCGTGTTGTTCGCGCACGGCGGTGGCGGTGCTGCAGCGTTCGCCGAAGCGCGCGCGCAGGGCGGCCAGCATGGCGGCGGGTATGGGGCGCAGCAGGTGGTGTTTGGGGGTGGCGGCGTTCATGGGGAATCCGATCAGCGTAGCCCTGCATCTTGCCCGCTTTCCACCCCACCGGCCGGTGGTTCAATAGCGCACCCCGACCCGTCGCCCGAGAACACCACCCCATGAGCAACCGCCTGACGCAAATCGCCACCCGCACCGGAGATGACGGCACCACCGGCCTGGGTGATGGCAGCCGCACCCGCAAGGACGCGCTGCGCGTGCAGGCCATGGGTGATGTCGACGAGCTGAATTCAGGCCTGGGCGTGCTGCTGGCCGAAGCGCTGCCGGCCGATGTGCGCGAGCTGCTGGTGGTCGTCCAGCACGAGCTGTTCAACCTGGGGGGCGAGCTGTCCATACCCGGCTTCACGCTGTTGAAAGACGAAGCCGTGCTGCGGCTGGACGAAGCGCTCGAAACCTACAACAGCCGGCTGCCGCGCCTGGCCGAATTCATCCTGCCGGCCGGCACCCGCAGCGCGGCGCTGGCCCACGTCAGCCGCACCGTGGCGCGGCGCGCTGAACGCGCGGTGGTGGCGCTGGGAGCGGCCGAGGCCGTCAACGAAGCGCCGCGCCTGTACCTGAACCGCCTGAGTGACCTGCTCTTCGTGCTGGCCCGTGTGCTGAACCGCGCCAACCTGGACGGGCTGGGGGGTGATGACGTGTACTGGCAGAGCGAACGCCTGAAGCGTCAGGGGGACTGAGCCTTGCGGCCCGCCGATCTGGCGTAGACCCCCATGAACCGCGTCACGGCCGGCTGGCCAGTTCGCGGTGCAGCCAGGCGCGGGCCACGGCCCAGTCGCGTTTGACGGTGGCCAGGCTCACGTTGAGCGCCTGGGCCACCTCTTCGTTTTCCAAACCACCAGAGAAGCGCAGTTCCACCACCTTGGCGGCCCGCGCATCGATGGTCTCGAAAGCCAGCAGCGCTTCATGCACCGCCACCACATCGCGATCAGGCGCTGCACTGAAGGGCTCCAGGCCCGACAGCGTGACGGCCACCATCTCCACGTCGCGCTTGTTGGCGCGGCGCGCCAGTTCGTGGTTGACCAGGATGCGCCGCATCATGGTGCTGGCCACGGCCAGGAAGTGGCTGCGGTTTTGCCACGGCGTGCGGCTTTGCTCGGCCATGCGGAACCAGGCTTCGTGCGCCAGCCCGGTGGCGCTGAGCGTGTGGCCGGGGTTTTCCTTGCGCAGGTGCGAACGCGCGACGCGCTTGAGTTCGGCATACAGCAATTCGAAGAGCTGGCTGGACGCCGCCGGCGTGGCGTCGCCCAACTGACGCAGCCACTGCGTGACTTCGGCGGGGTCCTCAGGCGTGATGATCGACATGGCAGTCGGGGATTGTCCACATCGGCGCGGCGCGGTCTGCTCGAGAAATCACGCTGTGCGCGCGCCTGAGCGCCAGGCGGCTTCCGCAAGTGCGGGGCCCGTGGGCCGCGATGGGTACCGGCATTTAGGATGTCTCTGATGACCACACCACCGCCGTCAGACTGGGCCCTGGTTCGCGACTGGTTCGAGCGCGCGCTGCCGCTGGGCCGGGCCGAGCGCGAGGCCTTGTTGGCCGGTGCCCCGCTGTCGGCCGAGCAACTGGCCGATGTGCGCAGCCTGCTGGCCCACGGCGACCCGACCACTGGCGCTGCAGGCAGCGACTTTCTGTCGCAACCTGCCCTGCCCGAACGCCAGCCTGAGCCCGGTCGCGAAGGGCAGTTGCTGGGGCACTGGCGCGTGGTGATGCGCCTGGGCACGGGCGGCATGGGCCATGTCTGGCTGGCCGAGCGCGCCGACGGCGCCTACGCCGGCCAGGCGGCCATCAAGGTGCTCAAGCGCGGCATGGACACCGTCACCGTGCTGGAACGCTTCGCGCAGGAACAGCAGGCCCTGGCGCGCATGGCGCACCCGCACATCGCCCACCTGCTGGACGCCGGACAAACCGACGACGGCCTGCCTTATTTCGTGATGGAGCGGGTGGTCGGCCAGCCCATCGACAGCGCCTGCGCCGGCCTGCCGCTGGCCGCGCGGCTGGACCTGTTCCTGCAACTGGCCGATGCCGTGGCCCACGCCCACCGCAAGCTGCTGGTCCACCGCAACCTCAAGCCCAGCAACGTGCTGGTGACGGCCGAACAGCAGGTGAAGCTGCTGGACTTCGGCATCGCCAAGGCGCTGGACCCGATGGACGACCCGATGGAAGCGCCGCTGGACGGCGGCGGCATCACGCTGGCCGGCGAGCGCCCCTTCACGCCGCTGTACGCCAGCCCCGAGCAGATCCGCGGCGAGGCCGTGGGCACCGCCACCGACATCTACAGCCTGGGCGTGCTGCTCTACGTGATGCTGACTGGCGTGCGGCCCTACGGCCGCCAGGCCACCTCGGCGCGCGAGGCGGCGCGCAGCGTGCTGGAAGAACAGCCGTCGCGGCCCAGCGCGCTCAGCCCCGAACAGGTGGCCGACCCCAACTGGCTGGCCTGCGCCAGCGCCTGAAGGGCGACCTGGACAACATCCTGCTGAAGGCCCTGGCCAAGGACATCGACACCCGCTATGTCAGCGTCGACGCGCTGGGCGACGACGTGCGCGCCTATTTGGGCGGCTACCCGGTCAGCGCCCAGCCGCCGCGCGCCGGCTACTTGCTGCGCAAGTTCGTGCAGCGCAACCGCTGGCCGGTGGCGGCGGCCACGGCTGCGGTGTTGGCGCTGGTCGGTGGCCTGGCCGGCACCGCCTGGCAGGCCCACCGCGCCGAGCAGCGGCTGGCGCAATTGCGCGACGTGACGCGCGACGTGGTGCTGCGCTACGGCGACGCGGTGACCTTTCTGCCCGGCGGCCTGGTCGTCAAGGAAGACCTGCTGAAGACGCTGCTGACCAACCTGCACCGGCTGGAACAGGAAGCCGGCAACGACCCCGAATGGCTGGGCCTGCTGGCCGGTGCCTACGCCCGGCTGGCGCAGATTCAGGGCGACGACACCGGCGCCAGCCTGGACAAGATGCCCGACGCGCGCACCAACGCCCAGCGCGCCATCGCCCTGGCGCTGCGCGCCTACCCGGCCCGCGCGGCCGACCCGGCGCTGGTGGCCAGCCACGCGCTGGCGCTGCAGATGCGCGCCCAGGGCCTGCGGGCGCAAGGCCAGCCCGAAGAAGGGCTGAAGGACCTGGACGACGCACTGGCCCGGCTGGACCGGGCGCTGGCCGCGTCACCCGGCACGGTGCTGGCGTCTGGGCCCCCTGCGAGCGGTGCGGCGACGGCTGCCTTCGCCGCGCGCCGTGCGCTGCGCCTGCAGCACGCCTCGGTGCAACTGGTGCGCGCGCAGTTCCACGACCAGCAGACCGTGGCCAGCCTGAACCAGCCCGAGCAAGCCCTGGCGCTCTATGAACAGGCTGCCCAGGCGCTGCGCCAGCTGGACACCGAGCAGGCCGACCCCGAAGTGGCCGCGCTGCTGGGCACGCTGCACGGTGCCCGCGCCATCACCCATGCGCGCCTGAACCGGCTCGACCTGTCGCAGTCCAACGCCGACCTGGCTTTCCGGCAACGCCTGCGCAGCGTGCAGGCCGAACCCTTCAACACCGCCTGGCGCGACGGCCTGGTCAACGACGCGACCAACGCTGCCGTCATCCTGCTGCGTGCCGACCGCCCGGCGCAGGCGCTGCAGGCCAGCCAGGCCGCCTGGACCGAGGTGCAGGCGCTGGCCCGCGAAAGCGGCCCGCAAAGCAAATGGATCGCTGCCCTGCCGCGCGTGGCCCAGCACCACGGCCGCGCTTTGGTGGCCAACAACCGCTACGCCGAAGCGCTGCCGGTGTTGCAGACGGCGCTGGTCTTCTGGGACCAGACGCGCACCCAGAAGCCCGGCCCGCACGCCAACCGCATGCACGACTGGCTGACCATCTACCTGGCCCGCGCGCTGCAAGGCGCGGGTGACCCGGGGCTGGCCAGACTGCGCCTGACCGAATCGGTGGCTGTGCTGACGCCGCTGGCCGCCCAGCCCAAAGGCCGCGACGCGCAACTCAACCTGGGTGAAGCCTGCCTGCTGATGGCCGACCTGGAACCGGCGCAACGCGCCGTGTGGCGCCAGCGCGCGCTGCAGGCCTACACCGCGGCGCAGGCGCTGCTGCCGCTGACCGGCGACCATCTGCGCAACCACACCGCGCTGGGCGGCAAGGCCTGAGCCCTGTCAAGCAGCAGGGCGTTTGGCGACGCACCCCCTGAGACGCGGGGTTAGGCATCCGCGTTGGCTCTGCGGGTGATCCAGATCGGGTTCCGGGCCTGCGTTCAACAACAAGACCCCTTGCGCATGGTTGTACGGGGCGGCTTTTGTTGTAACCCTCGGAGCGTTTCCATGTCGATCACCACCGTCCCCAACCGCCCTACCCAGCGCTGGGTGGCCATCGCCGCCGGCCTGCTCTGCGCAGCAACGGCCCATGCCGATGTCGAACTGACCGACCTGCCCGGCGTGGTCGCTACCGCCAACTCCTGCTACCTCAGCGCCTGCAACGTGCCGGGTTTGTTCGTGGCGGCCAATGCCATCGACAACCTGGCCTACCTCCCCGGCTCAGGCGGCCACGGCTGGAGTGCCGGCGACCACGGCAGCGCCGGCGACCCGAACTGGCTGCGTGTGGACTTCGGCGCGGTCTACGCCCTCAGCAACACCGAGCTGCGCTTTCACGACAACGCCGGTGCCTGGCAGGGCTACACCAACCTCTATGAACTGCGCGGCAGCGTTGACGGCCTCGTCTGGCAAACGCTGGGCAGCGGCACGCTGACCGACCTGACCGGCAACACCGCAGCCCTGACCGACAGCTACGCCTGGTCGGGTGCCGCCCGGCCGCTGGCCCGCTGGCTGGAATACCGCGTGGTGGGCGGCACCCACTGGTCGGCGCTGGACGAGATCAACGCCATGGGTTCGCCGGCTGCGGTGCCCGAGCCGGGTAGCTGGGCGCTTTTCGGTGCCGGTCTGGCCTGCGTGGGCGCCCTGTCGCGGCGTCGCCGTGTTCAGCCCTGAAGTTCCCGGTGCAACCAGGCCCGCGCCAGCGCCCAGTCGCGCTTGACGGTGGCGCTGCCCAGGCCCATCAATTCGGCGATCTCGTCGTTTTCCAGGCCGCCGAAGAACTTCAGCTCCACCACCTTGGCGGCGCGCGGGTCCACCTGCTCAAACGCCAACAACGCTTCGTGCACCCGCACCACGTCGCCGCCGGTGTTGCCGCCTGCGACCTGCTGCGCCTCGGTCAGGGTCAGTGAGACCAGTGGCACGTCGCGCTTCAGTGCGCGCTTGGCCACCGCGTGGTTGACCAGGATGCGCCGCATCATGATGGCCGCCATGCCCAGGAAGTGGCCGCGGCTTTGCCACTGCGTGCGGGTCTGCTCGGTCAGACGGAACCAGGCCTCGTGGGTCAGCGCGGTGGCGCTCAGCGTGTGGCCTTCGTATTCCTTGCGCATCTGCGCGTTGGCGCTGCGTTTCAGCTCGCCGTAGAGCGCGGCGAAAAGCTGGTTGACGGTGGCGCCAGCGCCCGCACCCGGGCCCGCGCCCGGGCCCGCGCCTTCACCAGCGCCGGGGTCGATGGCGCTCTCCAGCTCGGTCAACCAACGCGTGATGTCTGCGGCCTGAGGGCTGGAGCTACTGCTGTTCATGCCGCGGATTGTCGGCGCGCCCGCCGGCGGCTGCGCGCCCCCTGATCCGGGGCTGCGCGCGCAGGCCGTGATCCTTTCCCGCTGCCAGCGGTGCGTTAGTCAGCAAGCAGCCTGACATCTCAACCCACCGAAGGACACCGCACCATGACCAGCCCGCTTGGCCGCCCCGCCCACCTTGCCCGCTCCGCATGCCGCCCGCAACGCCTGGCCCTGGCAGCGGCCTGCGCCGGCCTGCTGACCGTGTTGGCCGCCGCCCCGGCGCTGGCCAAGGACGTGCCCGTGTCGGTGGCCGTGGACGCCAGCTTCAACGCCGCCGAGGTTGCCGCCAAGGGCTTCCAGATCGCCGACAACAAGGCGCTGAAAGGCATCAGCCGCGTGGCCGTGCCCGTGTTCGTGGTCGACTTCGTCACCGCCGACAACGTCACCACGCAAACCTCGGGCTTCGGCGGTTTCGGCCGCGCCAGTTCGTCGCTGTACTACAAGCTGCTGGGCGTCGGCGAGCCCGAATTCCAGGCCCTGACCGAGGCCATGTACGCCGACTTCCTGCAGCGCTTGAAAGACAGCGGCCTGGAGGTGCTGGGCAAGGAAGCCTTCCAGGCCCAAGCGGCTTACCGCAAGCTGGCCGATGGCGGCATCAAGGCACCCGTCAAGAGCGACACCAACACCGTGCTCACGCCGTCCGGCATGCCCATTTACGGCTTCGCCCGCATGAGCAGCGGGCCGGCCAAGTCCTCGACGGGCCTGTTCGGCGCGCTGTCGGGCATCGGTGCCGGCTTCTCGGCAGTGGGCGACGTGATGGGCAGCGTGGACCTGGCCACGCAGCTGAACGCCGCCACCCTCGAAGTGCGCTTGCGGGTGAACTTCGTCGAACTGGCCGACAACAACAAGGGCTTCTTCGGCCGCTTGTCCAACACGGCCAGCACCAGCGGCAAGACCTTCCCCAGCATCGACGGCGTGATGGTCCAGGTGCAGCAGGGCCCCACCCGCAGTTCGATGACGCTGGACCGCACGCTGGTGCTCGACCCGGCGGTGTTCACTGACGTGCGCGAAAAAGCCACCACCGCGGGCGACGTGGCGGGTGCCGTGCTGGTCGGGCTGATCCGCCTGGCCAGCAACAGCAAAGACAGCAGCAGCAGCAGCGAGATGGAAGCCGTGGTCGACCCCGCGCGCTACAGGCAAATCATCGGCACGGGCATGAACAGCCTGTCTGACGTGGTGGTCGCGCGCTTGAAGTCAGAGCGCTGAAGCCGTGCCGCTGCCGACTCCTGCACAGACATCAACCCCTCCTGCCGCTACCGAAAGCCATCCCATGCCCCGCACCCGCTTGTTTGCCACCCGCCCGTCCTTGATCGGCCGGTCCACCAGCCGTCTGGCCCCTGTGTTCGCCCTTGCGGCGCTGCTGACCGCCTGCGGTGGCGGCGACGACAACGCGGCCGCCGCCGGCGCAGGTGGCGGCACCGTGGCGGTGGCACCGCTGGTGGTTTCGGCCGGCACGCCCAGCAGCCTGAACGGCACGCTGGACAAGACCACCGCGCTGTTCGAACACGGCAGCAGCAACGCCCTGATGACCACCTACAACGCCAGCGATGACCACTGCCGCGTCGGCGCCTTTGCCGTGCTCAGCAGCAACGGCACGCGTTACTACGTCGAAATCGCCTTCAGCAAGACGGGCAAGGTGGTGGGCCGCGTCAACTTCGGCACCGACGCCGGTCTGGCCCTGCTGGCGCGTTCGGTGGCACCGGTGGCCGGGGTGACGGTGGACGTCGTCAACCGGCGGCTCGGCTTCGTCAACACGGTGGTTGGCGTCGCCCCCAGCACCAACAGCGTCACGCTCAACGGCTCGCTGGAGTACCCGGTGAACGTCGACCCGGCAGCGCGCGCCGCCTGCGGCTGACCGGCATACTCCCACGCAGCGCGGCTGCAGCCGGGCCCGACGCCAACACGAGCCCGATCCTGATTTCGATCCCGACCGCGCAGCCATGACGCCCACCCCCGACGCCGCCCGCTGGGCGCAGGTCAAGGCCCTGTTCGAAGCCACGGTCGAGCTGCCGGCGGCTGCGCGCGAGTCCGCCATTGCCGCCGCCGGCCTGGACGCTGTCAGCCTGGCCGAATTGCGCAGCCTGCTGGGCCACCACGACGCCGCTACGCAAGACGGCGTCTTCATGGCCGAGACCGCCGCGCAGCAACTGGCCGACCATGCGGCCGAAGCCGGCCAGCGCCTGGGGGCGTGGGAGATCGTCCGCGCCATCGGCGTTGGCGGCATGGGCGAGGTCTTCGAAGCCCGCCGCGCCGACGGCCAGTTCGACGGCCGCGCGGCGGTCAAGCTCCTGAAGCGCGGCATGGACAGCGCGGCGGTGCTGCAGCGTTTCGCGCAGGAACGCCAGGCGCTGGCGCGGCTGAGCCACCCGCACATCGCGCGGCTGCTCGACGCCGGGGCCAGCGAAGCCGGCCTGCCCTATTTCGTTCTGGAATATGTCGACGGTCGGCCCATCGACGAGGCCGTGCGCGGCCTGGCCATCGAACAGCGCTTGCACCTGTTCCTGCAACTGGCCGACGCCGTGGCCCACGCGCACCGCAACCTGCTGGTCCACCGCGATCTCAAACCCGGCAACGTGCTGGTCGACGTCGACGGCCAGGTCAAGCTGCTGGACTTCGGCATCGCCAAGGCGCTGGACCCGCTGGAAGGTCGCGAAGGCAGCGACGGCAACACCACCGTCGGCGGTGTACGCCCCTACACGCCGAACTACGCCAGCCCCGAGCAGGTGCGCGGCGAACCGGTCAGCACCGCCACCGACATCTACAGCCTGGGCGTGCTGCTGTACCAGATGCTGACCGGCACGCGGCCCACCGGGCGCAACGCAACCACGCCGGCCGAGGCCGCGCGCAGCGTGCTGGAAGACGAGCCCACACGGCCCAGCCGCCTGTCGGCCGCCGAAGCGGTAGACCCACAGTGGTTGCACACGCGCAAGCAGCTGGAAGGCGACCTCGACAACATCCTGCTGAAGGCGCTGGAAAAGGCACCCGAACGGCGCTACGCCAGCGTGGACGCCCTGCAGGCCGATGTGCGCGCCTTCCTGAATGGCTACCCGGTCAGCGCGCGCGCGCCCTCGGCGGCCTATGTGTGGGCCAAGTTCGTGGGCCGCAACCGGGTGGCCGTGGCGGCCTCGGCGGCGGCGGTGCTGGCGCTGGTGGGTGGCCTGGCGGTGTCGGCCTGGCAGGCCGAACAGGCGCGGCTGGCGCGTGACGAAGCGCAGGCCCGGCTGGTCGACATCCGCAGCATCACGCGCGACCTGGTGTTCCGCTTCGGCGATTCGGTGAGCTACCTGCCCGGTGGCATGAAGGTCAAGGAAGAACTGCTGCAGGACGCGTTGCGCAGCCTGGACCGCCTGGCCCAGGGCCGCGACCGCGACCCCGCGCTGATGGCCGACGTGGCCAACACCTACGCCCGCCTGGCCGAGCTGCAGGGCAGCGACCAGGCGCTGTCGCTGGCCAAGCCCGACGCGGCGCGCGACAACGCCATGAAGGCCGTTGCGCTCGCCACGCCGTTGCTGCCCACGCGGCGCAGTGACTGGCGGCTGCACCACTGGACGTCGCGCGCGCACGTCGTGCTGGCCCAGGTGCAGCGCGGGCGCGGTGAAGCGGTGCTGGCGCTGGCCGAGTTGCAGCACGCCACCGCGATGCTGGCGTTGGTGGACCTGCGCGCTGCCGACGACCTGGGCCGCACCTCGGTGCTGGGCCAGCGCGGCAGCACGCTCATCACGCAGGCGCAATTGCAGGACCAGCTGGCGGTGCAGAACGCCACGTCCACCGCGCCCGGTCTGGCCACCTATGCCGAAGCCGAACAGGTCTACCGCGGGCTGGTCGCCCAGCGCGCGATGCTCGAGCGCATCGACACCACGGGCCGGCCCGAAGAGCCCAAGGCCTACGCGCAGATGTTGTCGCAGCTGTCCACCGTGCTGGGCGGCCGCTCGCGCCTGCACCACCGGCTGGACCAGCTGGACGAGGCCCTGGCGACCAGCGAAGCCGCGATGACCCTGGCCCGTGAAGCCGTGGCCTATGACCCGCCGACGCAGTTGTGGAAAGACGCGCTGGCCAACGAAACCAACAACCTGGCCGTGGTGCGCCTGAAGCGCGGCGAAGGGGAACTGGCCCTGGTTGCGGCGCAGGAAACCCGCGTGCTGGCGCGCGCGCTGATCCAGGCCGAAGGGCCGCAAAGCCGCTGGGCCCAGTGGTGGTCGCGCCTGCTGCCGCAGTACGGCCGCGCGCTGGTGATGGCGGGCCAGCCCGCCGCCGCCCTGCCGGTGCTGGCCGAGGCGCTGGCGTTTGCCGATGCGCAAGCGGCCCGGGCACCGGCCGGCGCGGGCGGCCATGCGGCACGGCGCACGGCGGCCTGGTTGCAGGTGCAGCATGCCGGCGCGCTGGCGGCTCTGGGCCGGCAGGCCGAGGCGCTGGCCGAAGTCCGCGCGGCGGCCGCCGTGCTGGACACGCTGGCGGCGCTGCCGCAGCGCAGCGCCATCACGCGCGACGCCTTGCTCGGCCACGCCGAGGCGCTGGCGCTGTGGGCGCGGCTGCAGCCGGCGCAGGCCGCGTCGCTGCGCGAACGCGCCCGCCAGCGCCTGCAGGCGGCCGAGCAGATCGCGCCGCTGGCCGGCATCAACGCCGCGCTGCGCCGGGCGGTGTCTTGACCACGGTGCCGCGCTGGGCCGACATCAAGGCCGTCTTCGAGGCCACGGCCGAGTTGCCGGCGGCGCAGCGTGAACCGCTGATCGCCGCTGCCGGCCTGCCGCCCGAACTGCTGGCTGAACTGCGCAGCCTGCTGGCCCACCACGACGACGCCACCGGCGGCCGCGTGTTCATGGCCGGGTCGGCGGTGGCGCAACTGGGTGCAGCCGGCCCCGCCGAGCCCGGTGCCGCCCGTGTCGGCCAGCGCCTGGGCGACTGGAAGATCGTGCGCGCCATCGGCGCTGGTGGCATGGGCGAAGTCTTCGAAGCCCGCCGCGCCGACGGCCAGTTCGACGGCCGCGCGGCCGTCAAGCTGCTGAAGCGCGGCATGGACAGCGCGGCCGTGCTGAAGCGTTTCGCGCAGGAACGCCAGGCGCTGGCACGGCTGAGCCACCCGCACATTGCGCGCCTGCTGGACGCGGGCGCCAGCGACGAAGGCCTGCCCTATTTCGTTCTGGAATATGTCGACGGCCGGCCCATCGACGAAGCCGTGCGCGGCCAGCCCATCGAACAGCGCCTGCGCCTGTTTCTGCAACTGGCCGACGCCGTGGCCCACGCCCACCGCAACCTGCTGGTGCACCGCGACCTGAAGCCCGGCAACGTGCTGGTGGACGCCGACGGCCAGGTCAAGCTGCTCGACTTCGGCATTGCCAAGGCGCTGGACCCGCTGGAGGGGCTGGGCGGCCACGCCAACAACACCACGGTGGGCGGCCAGCGCCCCTACACGCCCAACTACGCCAGCCCCGAGCAGGTGCGCGGCGAACCGGTCAGCACCGCCACCGACATCTACAGCCTGGGCGTGTTGCTGTACCAGATGCTGACCGGCACGCGGCCCACCGGGCGCAACGCCACCACGCCGGCCGAGGCCGCGCGCAGCGTGCTGGAAGACGCGCCGACCAAGCCCAGCCGGCTGACCGCCGACGAGGCCACAGACCCGCAGTGGCTGACCACCCGCAAGAAGCTGGAAGGTGATCTCGACAACATCCTGCTGAAGGCTTTGGTCAAGCAGCCGGCCGAGCGTTACGCCAGTGTCGACGCGCTGGCTAGCGACATCAGCGCCTACCTGGAAGGCCGCCCGGTCAGCGCCCGCGCGGCCAGCCCGGGCTATGTGTTGTGGAAATGGTTGAACCGCAACCGCGCGGCGGCGCTGGCTGCCGCTTTAGGCGGGCTGGGCCTGGTGACCGGCCTGCTGGCCACGCTGCTGCAGGGCCACGTGGCATTGGCGCTGGGCGCGCTGGGCCTGGGGGCCGGCCTGGTGCTGGCGCTGGTGCAGGCGCGGCGGGCCCAATTGGCGCGCGACGACGCCGCCCGTTCGCGCGACGACGCCACGCGGCATGTGGTGGAACTGCGCCGGCTGGCCAACAGCATGGTCTTCGAGGTCAACGACGCGCTGGAGCAAGGCCTCATCGAAGGCCGGCGCCAACTGGTGCGCGCCGCCGCGCAGTCGCTGGAACGCCAGGCCGCTTTCGACCAGCTGAGCGACCCCGAGCGCATCGAACTGGGCCGGGCGCTGTCCAGGCTGGCGCGCCTGGAGGGCCACGAGTACACCAACAACCTGGGCAATGTCGCGGGCGCACTGACCTTCTACGACCGCGCCCTGGCGGTGCTGGAACCGCTGGCCGCCCGCCAGCAGGCATCGGCCACCTGGCATGGCGCGATGAGCGCGGCGCTGGAAGGCCGCTTTGCTGTCATGCGCCAGTTGCGCCGTGCCGCCGAAGCGCAAACCAGCATCGCGCGGGCGGCCGGCCACGTCAGCCGCGCGGTGGCCTTGTCGCCCGACGACTTCGCACTGCGCGTCCAGGAATGCGGGCTGCTGGCGCAGGTGGCCGACCACGCCTACCCCATCGTGCGCTTCCACGGCCTGTGCCGCTGGGCTGAATCGCAGCAGGTGCTGGCCACCGCCGTGCAGCGCAGCCTGGACCTGGTGGCCTGGGCCCCTGCGCGGCCGCTGGCGCACCGCACGCAGGCCTACCTGATGCGCCTGCACGCCGGCCACCTGGCCATCGAGGGGCATCTGCTCGAAGCGGTGGCCGCCGAGCAGCAGGCGCTGGTGGTGCTGGAACGGGCGATTGCCATGCCGGGTGGCGCACCGCTGCGCACGCGCGATTTCGCCCAGGCCTTGATCCGCCTGGCCATCACCCAGCGCGCCGCCGGTCTGTACGACGAAGCCGCCGCTGCACTGGCCCCGGCCCTGGCCCAGGCCGAGGGCGACCTGCAAGACAACCCGGCCGACGACCAGCGCCAGCGCCAGGTGGCGGCGGTGCTGCAAACGCTGCTCGACCTGCGCATCCACTGCGGCCAGGAAGGCGCGGCGGCCGCGCTGTACGCCAAGGCCCAGCAGCGCCTGCCGCCACTGCTGCCCCAGCACCTGGCCGACCCGGCCAGCAAGCGCCCCTGGCAACAGGCCTGGATGGACAGCCTGCAGGCCCTGTGCTGGGCGCGTACCGGCCAGGCCGCGCAGGCCCAGGCGCTGATCGACCGCCTGGCCGTGTGGACCCAGCAAGGGGCCCTGCTCTTGCGCGACGACCCCACGCCGCTGGACGCCGAACTGGAAGCCAACATCCACATCGCGCGCACCCAGTTGGCCAGCCAGAACGGGCAGTGGGACGAAGCCGCTGCCGCTGCCGCCGCCGCGCTGGACCGCCTGCGCGTTCTGCAGGCCGTGCGCGACCCGGCTGACGCCGTCGAGGCGGTGCGCACCTGGCAACTGCAGGTGCGCCTGGCGCAATCGGTGGCCGGTGACGCAGCCCCCGCGCAGGCCTTGCGCGCCGCTGTGGTGGCGCAGGCGCGTGCACAGCAAGCCGGTCTGGTCGTCCGCGCGCTGGTGGTGCCAGCCACCCGCCGTGAAGCGTTGTGGCTGGCGGCGCAGCCCGCTGCGGGGGGTCAGCCGGGCGGCTGAGCCGTCGCCTGACCGGTCGCCTGACTGGCCGGCCGGTGGGTCGATGGCGATGGCGATGGCGCAGTCGAGTGCGCGGGTGATTGCGCGGGTGATTGCGCGGCGGGTGCCGCAGCCGGCTCGGCCGCTGCGGCCCGTGGCTTCGTCAGGCTGGCCATCAGCGCCACCAGCATCGATTCCCAGGGCCAGTGCGCGGCCTGGCGCACCACCTGGGTCACCAGGCCGGCGCGCCACAGCGGCCAGCTGCCACGAACGGCGGCCCAGCGCCAGGGGCGCAGGGTGACCAGGGCCGCGCCCGCGCCCAGCGCCACGCCCACGGCGGCCCACGGGTGGCGGCGCACCAGCGGCACCAGGGTGGTGTCCAGGTTGTGGCGCAGGCCGGTCAACGCCGGGCGCCAGGGGCGTGTCAGCCACCAGGCCTGCAGCGCGCCCAGGGCCAGGTCGACTGCCGGCGACCGCCGGCTGGCGCGGCGCAGGTGACGCCAAAGTTGGCGCAGCAGCCGGCCCGGTGCCGTGCCCTCGTCGCGGTCTTCGGGTTCGGGCTCGGGCATCAGCGCGCTGCGCAAGGCGGCGCGCGACCGCGCCAGGCGCAGCAGCGCGCCGCCTTGGGCCGCGTTCAAGGGGGCGGTTGGCGGGGTTGGCGGGGCCGCCGCAGTGCTCAGGGGGGCGCTGATCGGTGCGTTCATCGGCGCGTTCATCGGGGTGGCAGGCAGAGGGCGGCTCATGAGGCGCTGGCCTCGCGCAGCAAGGCGGCGTCGGCCGCGAACTGTTCGCGCAGCGGGGCCAGCGCCGAAGGCTCGTTCAAGCGCCGCAATTGCAGCGCGCAGCCGGCGGCCACGGTCAGCGGCACCAGCGGCACCACGGCCAGCAACCAGGGCATGGGCATGGCGTGCAGCGGCAGCGCGCCCAGCAGCAGCAGCGCACCGCCGGCCAGGCCCAGGCCCAGCCCGGCGGCCAGCGCGGCCACGCCCACCAGCAGGGCGCGCCGCTGCAACTGCGCGGCGGCAGCCTGGGCCTGCACGGCAGCCAGTTGCCCGTAGGCTGCCAGGTGTTCGGCCAGCAGTTCTGGCCGTGAGGCCACGATCTTGAGCATCGGATGGATCATGCAGAGCAATGTAGCGGGCGCCGCGCCCGCCGACTGTGTCTCAGCGCACCAACGCGGCCCCGGGCGACGACCGCCCCCCGTCCGCCCTCCGCCCTCCGCCCGTGATTCGGCGTCAGCCTCTGCGCATCAGGCTGCAGCCGCCCGCCGCGCTCATGCCGCCAAGCGCCGTGCCCGCACCGCCGCCGCCAGGCCGTCCAGCAAGCCCACCGTGTCGTCCCAGTCGATGCAGGCGTCGGTGATGCTCTGGGCGTAGACCAGCTTGGCCGGGTCGTCCTTGCCCGGCGTGAACTTCTGCGCGCCGCCGTGGATGTGGCTTTCCACCATCACGCCGAAGATGCAGCGGTTGCCGGCCGCCATCTGCGCGCCCACGTCCTGCATCACGTTGATCTGGCGCTGGTGCTGCTTGCTGCTGTTGGCGTGGCTGGCGTCGATCATCAGCTTGCAGTCCAGCTTGGCGGCCACGATCTCTTTGCACGCCGCCGCCACGCTGGCCGCGTCGTAGTTCGGTTCCTTGCCGCCGCGCAGGATGACGTGGCAGTCCTTGTTGCCGCGCGTTTCGACGATGGCCACCTGGCCGTTCTTGTGCACCGACAGGAAATGGTGCGGCCGGGCGGCAGCCTGGATCGCGTCGGTGGCTATTCTGATGTTGCCGTCGGTGCCGTTCTTGAAGCCGACCGGGGCGCTCAGGCCGCTGGCCAGTTCGCGGTGGACTTGCGATTCGGTGGTGCGCGCGCCGATGGCCCCCCAGGCGATCAGGTCGCCAATGTACTGCGGGCTGATCACGTCGAGGAATTCGCTGCCGGCCGGCATGCCCAGGCGGTTGATGTCGACCAGCAACTGCCGCGCGATGCGCAGGCCTTCGTGGATGCGAAAGCTTTCGTCCAGGTAGGGGTCGTTGATCAAACCCTTCCAGCCCACCGTGGTGCGCGGCTTTTCGAAGTACACGCGCATGACGATTTCCAGGTCGCCGGCATGCTGTTCGCGCAGCACCTTCAGGCGCCGCGCGTAGTCCAGCGCGGCCAGCGGGTCGTGGATGGAGCAGGGACCGATGACCACCAGCAGCCGGTCATCGCTGCCCGACATGATGTTGCGGATGGCCTTGCGGGTGCCCGAGATCAAGGTTTCCACCGGCGTGCCGGCGATCGGGAAAAAACGGATCAGGTGTTCCGGCGGCGGCAGCGGCGTCACGTCGCGGATGCGCTGGTCGTCGGTCTGGCTGGTCTTCTCGCTGAGCGCATACCAACCCTCCGGATTGTTGGATTTGGGGGTCATGGCGCTTTCCTTTCGAAGGGGGGTGAAGAACAGATCGGGGGGCCAAAAAACAAAAAACCGCCGGGGGTGCCGGCGGTTGGGTGGGGTGCGGTCCGAGTCGTCTTGACTTACGCGCTGGCCTCTCCAACCGCCGTGCGGTACGAGAACCAGAAGTACGAAAAGTAAAACGATGCGGTGCGCATGGGCGGGAATGTAGCACGCACCCCCGGTGCAGCCGCCGCGCGCCGGCCGCTCAAGCGCCTGCAGACCCGGCCGATAAAGCTGTCAGACGGCGGCCCTGGGGCGGCCACCCCAAGGCGAGAAACAGATGGAAAAGGGCGCGATGGTTCCCAAGCTCAGGCTCGGTGACATGCTGGTTCGTGAGGGTCGGCTCACCGAGGAACAACTTCAGCAGGCGCTGGCGCGCCAGAAGCAGACCGGGCGACGCCTGGGCGCGGTGCTGCAAGACCTGGGTTTCGTCACCGACGACGTCATCGCCCGGCTGTTGTCGTCGCAGCTGAACCTGCCTTTCTTCGAGCCCAACCTGGAAAAGGTGGACCTGAAGGCCGCCCGCCGCCTGACCGAGCTGCAGGTGCGCAAGCTGCGTGCGCTGCCGGTGGGCCTGGTGGGCGACCGCGTGCGCGTGGCCGTGGTCGACCCGACCGACTGGCAGTCCATCGACGGCCTGCCGCGCCTGCTGGGCGCGACCATCGAAATCGAGATCATTCCCGAGACCGGCCTGCACGCCCTGATCGACCGCATCTACAGCAGCAGCGGCAGCGCCAACGAAAGCATCGAAGGCCTGGCCCGCCAGCTCAGCGAAGAGCTGCGCAGCAACGAGGTCGAGGCCGTCGACTTCGGCGCGCTGGGCCTGCAGGCCGGTGCCGAAGACGCGCCCATCGTCAAGCTGCTGCAGGGCCTGTTCGACGAAGCCGTGCGGCTGCGCGCGTCGGACATCCACATCGAGCCGATGGCTGGTAACGTGACCATCCGCCTGCGCGTGGACGGCCACTTGCGCGCCCACGCCGAATTCGAACTGCGCCTGGCGCCGGCCCTGGCCTCGCGCCTGAAGCTGGTGGCCGCGCTGGACATTTCCGAACGCCGGCTGCCGCAAGACGGCCGTTTCGTGGTGCAGGTGCGCCAGCACACGGTGGACATCCGGCTGTCGACGCTGCCCGGGCAGTTCGGTGAATCGGTGGTGATGCGTTTGCTGCTGAAAGACCCGATGCTGTCCACGCTGGACAAGCTGGGCCTGCCCGAGGCCGGCCTGCACGCGCTGAAGGACGCGCTGCACAACGGTGCCGGCCTGGTGCTGGTCACCGGCCCCACCGGCAGCGGCAAGACCACCACGCTGTATGCCGCCCTGGGTTCGCTGGACGCCGGCTCGACCAAGATCCTGACCGCTGAAGACCCGGTGGAATACCGCCTGCCGGGCATCACCCAGGTCAACATCAACGACCGCATCGGCCTGGGCTTTGCGCAGGTGCTGCGCGCCGCGCTGCGGCAAGACCCCGACGCCCTGCTGATCGGCGAAATGCGCGACGCCGAAACGGTGGAAACCGGCATGCGCGCGGCCATCACCGGCCACCTGGTGCTGTCCAGCCTGCACACGAATGACGCGGCCTCGGCGCCGGCCCGGCTGATCGACATGGGCGCTGCGCCCTACATGGTGGGCATGGCGCTGCAGACGGTGATCGCCCAGCGCCTGGTGCGCCGCAGTTGCCCGGCCTGCGCCGACCCCGTGCTGCCCAGCATGGCCGAGCGGGCCTGGATGGACGGGCAGCTGGGCGCCGACGGCTGGGACCCGACGGGCCTGCGCAAGAGCCGCGGCTGCGCGCGCTGCCGCAACGTGGGCTTCGACGGCCGCCACGGCATCTACGAGGTGCTGGCAATGAACCACGACCTGGTATCGGCGCTGCTGCGCAACGACATGGCCGGCTTCAACACCGCCGCCAAGGCCGCCATCGGCTGGGCCAGTCTGTCGGCCGAAGCGGCGCGCGCGGCGGCCCGCGGCGTCACCACCATCGGTGAAGCCATGCGCATCGGCTTGCGCAGCATCGGCTAGCGCCGGGCGCGCCTGACGCCCCCCCCCCAACATGTCCGAAACCTACCAGTACCGCGCCCGCGACCAGGCCGGCACCGAGCAGCGCGGCACGCTGGCCGGCGCGTCCAGTGCCAGCGTGGCGCGTGAACTGGTCGCCAAAGGCTGGGTGCCCATCGACATCCGCGTGCGCGCCACGCTGAAGGCGGTGGCGCAGGCGCAGACGCAGGCTTCAGCGCGCGCGGCGGCGGCCGCCGAAGCCTCGGCTTCGCCGCCACGCGGCCACGGCGCTGCTGGCAACCCGGCGGGCAGCCCGGCCGCCATTGCGGCCGCCAAGGCGGCGGCCGGCATACCCGTGGCCCGCTTGAACACAGGTGCAGCCAAGAAGCGAGCACAGGCCAACTTCAGCATCGTGCTGCGCGAACTGGCGGCTTTGCTGCGCGCCGGTGTGCCGCTGCTGCGGGCCTTGCAACTGGCTGCCGATTCCACCGCCGACGCCCATGTGCGCGGCGGCCTGCTGCGCATCACGCGCGACCTGGACAACGGCCACACGCTGTCGGCCTCGGCCGAACACGAACAGCGCGGCACCGGCCTGCTGTCGCCCTACGACGTGGCGATGATCCAGGTCGGCGAGCAAACCGGTCGCCTGCCCGAGTGCTTTGCCGACCTGCACCGGCAGCGTGAATTCGTCCGTTCCACCAACGAGCAGGTGGCCTCGGCGCTGCGCTACCCGGCCTTCGTGCTGCTGACCTGCGCGATGGCCGTGGTGGTGGTCAACCTCTTCGTGCTGCCGTCCTTCGCCAAGGTGTTTGCGCAGTCGCGCTCGCCGCTGCCCACGCTGACCCTGATGCTGATGGGCATGTCCGACCTGATGCTGCGCTTCTGGCCGTTGGGACTGGCCGGCGCGGTGGGTTCGGTGTTCGGTTGGCGCCGCTGGACGGCCACCGAGCGCGGCCTGCTGTGGTGGGACAAGAACAAGCTGCGCCTGCCCATCGTGGGCCGCATCCTGGAAGGCATCGTGCTGTCGCGACTGGCCGGCGCGTTGTCGTCGGCAATGACCGCCGGCCTGACCATCAACGACGCCTTGAGCGTGGCCGCGCGCACCTTGGACAACACCTGGTTCGAGACGCGCCTGCAGCGCATGCGCAGCGACCTGGCGCGCGGCAGTTCCATCAGCGCCGCCGCCCGCAACATGGGCGTGCTGCCGCCCACGCTGATGCAGCTGTTCACGATCGGTGAAGAGTCGGGTTCGCTGGAAGAGCTGATGCGCGAGATCGCGGTGCACTACCAGACCGAGGTCGACTATTCGATCAAGACGCTGTCGGCCACGCTGGAGCCGATCCTGATCTGGTTCCTGGGCATGGGCGTGCTGGTGCTGGCCCTGGGCGTGTTCATGCCGATGTGGGACCTGGGCCGGGCCACCGTGCACTGATCGGCGCATGGAAAGCCAAGAGAAAAGCGTCAGCCCTGCACAACTTTCGGACTGCAAACCCTACAGACACCCGCCCCTGCGCCGAAATACAGGCACAGGGTGCAGACCCCGAGAGAACTTCCCTGATAGCCCCCACCCCCATTCTTGAAACGACACTGGAGCCACACATGAAGATCCAACTTGCGCCGCGCAACCAGCGCCTGTCCCAAGCCCGCGCCCAGGCCGGCTTCACCTTGGTTGAGCTGATCACCGTCATCCTGATCCTGGGCGTCCTGGCCGCCGTGGCCCTGCCGCGCTACGCCGACCTGCAAGGCAAGGCGCGCGAGGCCAAGGTCAAGGGCGTGTTGGGTTCGGTGAAAGCCGCCTCGGCCCTGGTCAAGGCCACGGCCATGGCCAACGGTACGTCCTGCGGCGCGGCTTCGGGAACCACCGCGTCGCTGGAAGGTGTCAGCGTTGACCTGAACCACTGCTACGCCCAAGCCCTGGGAGCGCTGACCACCGGCATCCTGGCGGCCTCCAACGTGTCGTCCGCCGACAGCTGGGTCATCGACGGCACCAACCTCGGTGGCGCCACGGCTGGCAGCACCGTGCAGATCAACCTCAGCGACGCGACCACGCCAGCCAGCTGCTCGATCAGCTACAAATCGGCCACCAACAGCACCACGCCGCCGGTCATCAGCGCCAACACGGGCGGCTGCTGATCGGCTACCAGGCTGATTGGCTGCGCGAACCCCCACCGCTTCACGGAAAGTCTGCCATGCACCCACGCCGCCTGTCTCGCCCGCCCGTCGCCAGCCGCAAACAGCGTGGCTTCACGCTGGTCGAGTTGATCACCGTCATCCTGATCCTGGGCGTGCTGGCCGCCGTGGCGCTGCCGCGCTACGCCGACTTGCAAGGCAAGGCCCGCGAGGCCAAGGCCCATGGCGTGCTGGGTTCGGTGCGGGCTGCTTCGGCGATGGTCAAGGCCATGGCCATGGCCAACGGCACGTCCTGCGGCTCGGCTTCGGGCACCACCGCCACCCTGGAAGGCACCACCGTGGGGCTGAACTACTGCTACGCCCAGGCGCTGGGGTCGCTGTCCGCCGGCATCTTCGGCGCGGCCAATGTGGCGGCCAACGACGGTTGGGTCGTGGACGGCACCAATGTCGGCGGTGCCACGCCCGGCACGGTGGTGCAGATCAACCTCAGCGACGCCAGCACGCCGGCCAGTTGTTTCATCAAGTACATCTCGGCTGTTGATGCAGTGACGCCACCGGGCATTTCCGCCGTCGTCAGCGGCTGCTGAGGCCAGGGTGCCCACGGCGCCGCAACGGCCTGCACCCCACCAGGCCGGCAAGCCGCGAAAAGCGGGCTTGCCGGCCTGTTTCTTTGCGCACTCCCGAAGCCCCCGCCGCGAAGAATGAAAGCAGACCGGTGCCACGTCAGGCGGCCGGCGTGCCAGTTTGAAAGTTGCCCGCTTCCCCCGCCATGTCAGCCCGCCCACGCTGCCTTCCCTGCCACCCGCGTCCGCCCATCCGGCAGGCCGGTTTCACCTTGGTGGAACTGGTCATCGTGATGGTGCTGATGGGCGTGCTGGCGGCTTTGGGCATGTCGCGCTTTGCCGACCGCGAACCCTTCGCCGCACAGGCCGTGGGCGACCAGCTGGTGTCGGGCTTGCGGGTGACGCAGGCGATGGCGGTGGCGCAGCGGCGCGTGCTGTACGTGGCCATCGCCAGCACGCCACCCACGCTGTCGGTGTGCCTGGATGCCGCCTGCACCCAGCCGCTGCCCACACCGGCCGGCGACGCGCTGTGGCTGACCGACACCACCGGCCTGCACCTCAACGCGGCCGCCAGTTTCAGCTTCGGCAGCGACGGCGTGCCCAGCCTGGCCAGCAGCCTGGCTTTGCAGGTGCTGGCCGACAGCGGCACCGCGTCATCGCCAACCATCACCGTGGAGGCCGGCAGTGGCTATGTGCACTGACCGCCCCCGCAACCCTCAACGCGGCCTGACGCTGATCGAGCTGATCGTCGCGCTGGCCCTGGCCGGCGTGCTGCTGGGTTCGATGTGGAGCGCCTGGTCGCTGATGGGCCGGGGCAGCGCCGACCCGCTGGTGGCGCGCCAGCAACTGGCCATTGCGCAGTCGTTGCTGCGCGAGATCAGCCTGCAGCCGATCAGCGGCACCACCGCCGTGGCCACACCCGGCCGCACCGGCTACGCCAGCATCACCGCCTACAACGGCCTGGCGATGACCGGCATCACCGACGTCGAAGGCGCCGCCGTCAGCGGCCTTTCAGCCTACGGCGCCACGGTCGGCGTCACGCCGCTGGCGCTGTCGGGCGTGCCTTCAGCCAGCGGCTACTGGATCACCGTCAGCGTCACCGGCCCCGACAGCCGCGCGCTGGTGCTGGGCACCTGGCGCTCGAAGCGATGAACACCGTGTACCGCCTCCACCGCGCCCGGCAAAGCGGCGTCACCCTGGTTGAACTGGTGGTGGTGATGACGCTGCTGGGCGTGATGGGCAGCATCGGCGCCACGCTGGTCAGCCGCATCGTGGCCGGGCAGCAGGACAACCGGGGCCGGCTGACGCTGGCGCAGGCGGCCGACGGCGCTTTCGCCCGCGTCGCCAGTGACCTGGAAAACGCGCTGCCCAACAGCGTGCGGGTCAGCGCCAACGCCGCCGGCACCTGGATCGAATGGGTGCCGGTGCAGGACGCGGCGCGCTACCGGCAGGCGCCCGACACCGTCAGCGGCACGCCGGGCGACAGCCTGGACCTGGGCGACGCCACCGACAACGCCTTCGACGTGATCGGCACCGCGCTGGCCACGCCGGCCAGCGGTGCGCAGCTCGCCTGGGCCAACCTGGGCACCGCCGAAAGCGATGTCTACGCCGGCACCAACCGGCGCGCCGGCCTGGTGGTCAGCAACGCCGGGCGCCGCGTGGCCTTCACCGCCGCGGGCGCCTTGCCGGCCGACGCCAGCACCGCGCGCTTCTTCGTCGTGGGCACGCCGCTGACACTGGCCTGCGTGGTGCAACCCGACGGCACGCAGCAGTTGCGGCGCTACAGCGGCTACGGTTGGAAGACCGCGCAGCCGGTCAGCAGCACCGACCTCGCCGGCGCCACCGCCGTGGTGCTGCTGGACAAGCTGTCGGCCTGCAGCGCGGCCTACGGCAGCGCGCTGGCCAACATCGGCCTGCTGAACCTGCGCGTCGGCCTGGGCGACGGCGTGAGCACCGCGCGCATGGACTTCATGCAGCAACTGGCGCTGGACAACACGCCATGAAGACACGCCGCGCTGCGCCGCTGAATGCCCGGGGCATCGCCCTGCCGGCGATGATCTTCGCGGTGGTCATCGTCGGGCTGATGCTGTCGGCCGGCCTGTTGCTGCTGAGCCAGTCGCAGCACACGCAAACCTTGCAGTTGCAGACGGCGCGCGCCCTGGCGGCAGCCAAGAGCGGCAGCGAATGGGGCCTGTGGCAGGTCAGCGACCCCGACGCCGCGCTGGGCCTGGGTGCCAGCAGCCTGCCGCCCTGCTTCGCCAACACCACGCTGACGCTGCCCGCGCCGCTGGCCGACCTGCCCATCCAGGTCAGTTGCACCCGCGAGCCGGCCAGTGGCAGCGTCGACGAAGGCGGCCTGAAGCTGGCCAGCTACCGCGTGCTGGCGGTGGTCAGCGCGGGCAGCAGCGGCAGCATCAACTTCGTGCAGCGGCAGTTCGAGACACGTCTCACCTTCTGCAAGAACCCCGGCGGCACCGCGCCGCTGTACGCCTGCTAGCGGCGCCGGCAGCACCGATGCAACTGCCCGCTACCGTGTCCGCCACCCTGTGCCGTCTGGCCGCGCTGCTGCGCGCCGGGTCCTGGCGCGGGCTGTTGCGTTCGCGCGGCCTGCGCGCGGCCGCCCTGCTGACATTGGTGGCTGGCGCGCTGTTCGCCGGCCTGCACGCCACGGCCGCCATTTCGGTGAACAGCACCACCACCGGCACCTTGGGCGACCTGGCGCAGTTCACCCACAGCCACACCGTCCCCAGCGGCATCGACCGCTTGCTGATCGTCGCCGTCACCCAGCAAAACCCCAACACCGAGCACGTCAGCAGCGTCAGCTACGGCGGGCTGGCCCTGACGAAGCTCGCGCCCAGCTGGGACAACAACAGCAGCAACGAAGTCAGCCTGTGGTTCCTGGTGGCGCCGGCCGTCGGCACGGCCAACGTCGTGGTGCAGATCCGCGACCCCGGCGGCGCACTGAAAGCCCAGAGGGCCGTGGTGCGTGCCGTCAACTTCACTGGCGTCGACCAGTCCGACCCCATCCGCATCAGCACCGGCGACATGGGCATCAGCAGCGCCATCACCGTGACCGTGCCCAGCGTCATCAACGACCTGGTGTTCGGCGTGGTGGCCACCACCGGTGACGCCGACCTGGTCACGCCGTCGGTGGGCACCGAGTTGTGGGAACAGGCCACCGGCACCGGTAGCGGCGACGTCCGCTCCGAAGGCGCCTGGCTGGCCGGCGCCAGCAGCGTCACGATGACCTGGACCACCGCGGCTTCCAAGGCCTACACCGTGCAAGCGGTCTCGCTGCGGCCCAGCGGCGCCGGGATAGGCAGCAGCGCCGGCATCGTGCTGCGTTCGGTCACGGCCCCGCCTGCGGTCACGGCGGCATCATTGACCTTCAGCCACACGGTGCCCAGC